>CAXGWX010000175.1:0-7337 GCA_964013445.1 uncultured Bdellovibrionales bacterium
ATGTCCGATGTCGGATGTCCGATGTCCGATGACTGATGTCCGATGTCCGATGTCCGATGTCCGATGTCCGATAACCGTGCGAGCCGTTTACGGAGACTTGCTGCGAGTGCCCGACAGGGATAGTCGCAGCTTAGTCGAGTAGGCGAGTGTCCGATAACCTTAAACCCTAGCACTATTCAATATTTTGCTTGCTAGACGGCGCTTCTTACCTGTGCTAGGTTCTTCGACGCAATGAGTCATTGTTAACATATTATTTAGGAGATTCTTCATGAGTTGGCCCCCTGTGAGCGAAGAATTGACCATGTTCCGTAAAACTGTGCGGGACTTTGTCGAAAATGAAATGACCCCCCATGCCCTCGAGTGGGATGAGGCGGGTATTTTTCCCAAAGAAATTTTTAAGCGTTTTGGTGAGATGGGTTTTTTCGGTATTTCTTATCCGGAAGAATTTGGCGGCAGCGGTTTGGACTATTGGTTTTCCGTCGCTTTCTTAGAGGAGCTGACCCGTTCGAAAAATGCTGGGGTCAATATGGCGATGACGGTGCAAAGCGATATCGCTTTACCGCCGATTTTAGAATTCGGCTCTGACGAGCAGAAAAAAGAGTTTTTGATGCCGGCGATTGCGGGCGACCGTATTGCCGCCTTGGGTGTGACTGAGCCGGATGCGGGCTCGGATGTGGCCAATATTCGCACCACCGCCAGGAAGGTCGGTGGCGATTATGTGATCAACGGCGCCAAGACCTATATCACCAACGGCTGTCGGGCAGATTTTATTGTGCTGGCGGTACGCTCTGGCGAAGAAGGTTATGGCGGGATTTCACTTGTGCTTTTTCCTACCGACACGCCAGGCTTTCAGGTTTCCCAATCCTTAAAGAAACTCGGTAATCTTTCCAGTGATACAGGGCTGCTCTTTTTTGAAGAGTGCAAAATACCTGAACGCTATGTCCTGGGCGAAGAAAACCATGGCTTCTATTATATTATGACCGGTTTCCAGCGCGAGCGTCTGGCCGCTTCACTTTTGGCGGTGGCCGGGATGGATCGGATGATGGAGGATGCGGTGCGCTATACGCAAGAGCGTCAGGCCTTTGGTCGACCGGTTTCTAAGTTCCAGGTATGGCGGCATCGCTTTGCGGAGATGATGACCAATATCGAAGCCGCAAGACAGTTAACCTATATGGCGGTGGATAAATTTGTCGCTGGTGAAAATCCGATCAAAGAAATCACCATGGCAAAATTGTTTACTTCCGAACTTTCGCAAAAGGTTGCCTACGATTGTTTGCAGGCCCACGGTGGTGCTGGTTATATGACCGAGTACGATATTGCCCGCTCCTATCGGGATGCGCGGCTCTTGACCATCGGTGCCGGCTCTTCCGAGGTCATGAAAGAAATCTTAGGCAAGATGGAAGGTTTTTAAAAACCTTCCTCAACACGAGGGTAGAGGCAAGGATATGAGCAAGGAAGAAGCTTTCACTTTTAGCGGCACCGCCGACTATCTCACCGATCCAGAATTGCAAAATGTGGTGAATGTGGCCATGGCTCTGGAGCGGCCGCTGCTTGTTAAAGGTGAGCCCGGTACGGGCAAGACTTTGCTGGCAGAAGCTCTGGCGGAGAGTTTAGGGACTGAGCTTCTGGTGTGGAATGTGAAATCCACCACCAAGGCCCAGGATGGTCTTTATGTTTACGATACGGTGGCCCGCCTAAACGATGCCCGCTTTGGTGATCGGGATATTTCCGATATCTCCCAGTATATTAAGTTTGGTCCCTTAGGAGAGTCCTTTCAACGGGATAAGCGGGTGGTGTTGCTCATCGATGAGATCGATAAAGCGGATATGGAATTCCCCAACGACTTGCTGCACGAACTTGATCGCATGAGCTTTACGGTGAGCGAGACCGGTGAACATGTTGCAGCAGATAAACGACCGATTGTGATTATCACTTCGAATAATGAAAAAGAGCTGCCCGATGCTTTTTTGAGACGCTGCGTTTTTCATTATATCGACTTTCCTGCCAAGGAGTTTATGGCCCAGATTGTGCGGGTCCATCATCCGGATGTGGAAGATACATTATTGCAGCAATGCTTGGGACGCTTTTATTGGCTGCGTGACCAGCAAGAAATCCGCAAACGACCCTCGACGAGTGAACTTATCGATTGGATTGCGGCCCTGCGCCGCTCCGGGATGGACGCGAAGGATATCGAGAACAAATTGCCATTCCTCGGGGTGCTCTTAAAACGGGAAAAGGATGTGGAGGTTTTGACCCAACCTAAAGCGCAAGCTTATCGGACCTGGTAATGTTTCTTGATTTCCTCTTTCATCTACGTACCTATGACATCAAAGTAAGCACCACCGAATGGTTGGTGTTGATGCGCGCTCTGAGCACAGGTTTGGGGGCACCTAACCTGGAGCATTTCTATACATTAAGTCGCGCCTTGCTCATTAAAAAAGAAAGTCTTTTTGACCGCTATGACCGGGCTTTTTTGAGCTTTTTTAAAGATATCGAGGACCATTTTGATTTGTCCGAGGAGCTGCTGGATTGGTTGAATAATCCAATTCTACCGAATTTGAGCCCGGAGGAATTGGCCAAGCTCCAGGCCCTGGATTTGGATGAACTCCGGGAGAAATTCTTAGAACGACTCAAAGAGCAAACCGAACGTCACGATGGTGGCTCGCACTGGATCGGTACAGGCGGCACCTCACCCTTTGGTCATGGTGGTCAGCATCCAAGTGGTATACGGGTCGGCGGTGCGGGTGGTGGTCGCTCTGCGGTACAGGTGGCGGAGGCCAGGCGCTTTCGCAACCTCTCTCAGGATCAGGTGATCGATACAAGGCAAATGGGTGTGGCTTTGCGGCGCTTGCGCAAGCTGGCGAAAGAAAAGGGTCCGGAGGAACTGCACCTGCAAAAAACGATTGATAAAAGTGCACGAGACGGGGGAGAGATCGATTTGGTCTTTGCACCACCGCGCAAAAACAACATGAAGATGCTTTTGCTCATGGACGTTGGCGGTTCGATGGATCCTTATGTGCGACTTTCTGAAAGATTGTTTAGCGCTGCCCACGCGGCCAATCATTTTAAAAAATTTAAGGCCTTCACCTTTCATAATTGTGTCTACGAAAAACTCTATGTGGATATAGCCAACTATGTGGGCGTGCTCACCGACGACGTTTTAAAAGAAGTTGATGAGACCTGGACCTGTCTCCTTGTTGGTGATGCCTGGATGAGTCCTTACGAGTTGGTTTATCCTGGTGGCGCGATTGATTATGGTCATCATAATCGCATTCCGGGGATTGAATGGCTCAAGAAGATTAAGGAACGCATTCCAAAGTCAGTTTGGCTCAATCCAGAGCCGGAACGGGTTTGGCAAAGTGAGAGCATTGCGATGATCCGTCGCGTCTTTCCCATGTATCATTTTAGCGTCGATGGTTTGATTGAAGCGGTTGATGATTTACGCGGCGCAAAGTCCGCCTCACTCTAGCGCAACAAATGAGCCATCGGTGCAGCACTTGCGCAAGCTTGCGTGCGTAAGCTGCACAATTCTCTCTCTTTTATAGAAGACCCTCCGAACACCAGAAGAAAGTGCTTTGAAAACAGATGTTTGCGCTGGGGTAAATGGGCAAGGTGATGGCACGGCGGTTGCTTAATCATTTGGCATCAAGCATTCAGCATTCCACACTTTTCGGAATGCTCAATGGGATTGATGTGAAAGTGACCTTCATGGTGGGGGCTGTGGTTGGTCGCTTTGACATCCCAGAGAGAGCGGGCTTGATGGCATCGCGTCCGCTTTCCCTGAGTTTCGCTATGGTTTTGACAGCAACATGGTGGGGGCTGTGGTTGCTGTCAGACCGTAGCATGAATCGAATGAATAAGAGTAGCTTTAAGGGCAACATGGTGGGGGCTGTGGTTGCTCTTAAGCTACTCGACACGAGCCATAATAATATTCAATGACCCTAAGGAGATGACATGGTGGGGGCTGTGGTCGTCTCCTGGGGCATTGCCTTCCTTTCGAAAACAAAGCGGCTTAAGGGCGACATGGTGGGGGCTGTGGTTGCTCTTAAGCTGCTTGACCAAGACGATATTTACATCATCTATGCGTAACGCGGCGAGGGCTGTGCTTTCCTTCGGCCTCTTTGCCGGATGAAATCAGAACTTTGTTTCATTCTTGTTACGAGCTTATTTCAAGAACTCAAAAAAAAACAAACCAAAAATATTCGCCCGGGTTTATGTCTCCACAATAGCACCCTCACCAATATTTTATCTTCTACTTCACCCCTTTCTTAAAGGGGCACAACACGGGGGCTTGCTATGCAGGAACACTTTGATCTGGAAAATGAATACATTAAACTCTTTGATACGGTACAATCCTTAGCCGAATACGATCCGGAGCATGTGCCGGAACTCTTTACGGTGCTTCTGGCAGGCGCGCCGTTTCGTCCGTTTCTTGAGCGGCCGGAACTGTTGTCAAAAGCGGTCGTTGAAGCCAAGCGTCTTCTTCGCGAAGGTGATGCGATGCTCGATGATGGGTCGGCGGAGGACGTGCAACGGGTAGCAGAACCGATGTCGGTGGCGGCCAGTTTGGCCCAACAGGGTCCATCACGCTGTTAATATAACAAAATCTCAAAAAAGGAACGACAATGAATATCCATGGAAATGCTTCAGGCGCGATAAGCCAGTTCGCGCAAATCAATCTCACACGGACTTTGGCACAAGCTGAAGTCGGTACGCAGAAGGACAATGTGGCTCTAGGAAGGGGGCGCGCTTTACGGTCGAAAGCCCACCATCTCAGTGGCTCTATGCTTCAGGCCATCGTTCAGCGGGACGGTGGAATAAGGCCAAGGGGCTTGTTGCGAAAAAAAATGCGGGAAGGTGGATGGCTCAAGACATCAGTGTTGCGGGAGCGGGTATTACGTTCGGGAAAACGTAACACTTATGACTCCACGCTCTATACCGCTCGGGATTTACGCCAAGCTTATATTGCGGGAGTTGCCGTTGGTCGCAGAAGGAGAAGGTGTGGTGGTGGCCTTTTTAAGCGCATTGGTCGTGCCTGTGGCCGATTCTTGCAGCGGGGCTTTAAGAAAGCTGGACAGGCTTTACGTCAAGGCATCAAAAAAGTTGGTTGGCTGGCGAAGCAAGCAGGGCAAGGACTTAAAAGAGCTGCGCAAGGATTTGGCAATTTTGTCAAGTGTGGTGCCCAATTTGTAGGCGGTACGCTCAAGGCACTTGGCAAGTCCATGTGGACGAGTATTAAGACCGTGGGCAAAACCGCCTTGACGGTGACCAAGGGCATAGCTCGTGGTTGCGGGCGTTTTTTGAAAAGCGGTCTTACGCTAGGCGCGGAACTTACAAAGGGCGCCTTAAAGCTCGGCTGGTGTGCACTTAAAGCAAGTACTCAATTAGGGGCACAAGCAGCTCTGAATGGTCTTCAATTTGCTGCGGAGGGAATGCGTTTTGGTACGCAGGTACTCATGCAAACCTCATATGGTTTATCCTGGTTAAACGGGCAGAATCAGAGTGCGCCGGTGTAGGGATTAGCCGCGAAAGTCCATGGGCTGGTTGGGTCTATTACCCAGCACATTGTCGATCTCTTGCATGAGTTCAGCGTTTAATCGGGCGCTAACCTCAAGGGCTTTCATGTTTTCGACAACTTGTTCAGGCCTCGAAGCGCCGGTGATCACCGTTGATACATTCGGGTTCTTCAGACACCAAGCAAGCGCCAATTGTGCTAAGGAAGCTTCGCATTTTGCCGCAATCGGTTCGAGGGCTTTGACCTTTTCAATTTTTGGCTGAGCGTCCTCACCAAGCAGGAGATTTTTCAGCCAGTCCATAGGGGTGGTGGCTGCCCGGGAGCCTTCAGGTGCGCCGCCATCGTTGTATTTGCCCGTAAGCAGGCCGCTGGCCAAGGGACTCCAGATGGTTGTGCCTAAACCAATCTCTTCGTAGAGGGGCATATACTCGGCTTCGACTTTGTCGCGGACCAGCATATTGTACTGGGGTTGCTCCATGAGTGGCGGAATCAGATGCTCACGGCGGGCAATCGTATAGGCGCGCATGATTTCTTCTGCGGACCACTCGCTTGTGCCCCAATAAAAGGCTTTACCTTGATTGATGACATGGGTCATGGCTCTCACCGTTTCTTCCATCGGCGTGTGCATATCCGGGCGGTGACAAAAGAGCAGATCCACATAATCGAGCTGCAGGCGGGCCAAGGATGCATCGAGGCCTTCGACAATGTGTTTGTGGGAGAGTCCGCGGTCGTTTGGACCAGGACCACCCCAATAGAGTTTTGTCGAGACAACCAGATCGGAACGCTTCCACTGCGCATCCTTCATAATTTTGCCCATGACAATTTCGGATTGGCCATCCGCATAGACTTCCGCGTTGTCGAAGAAGTTTACTCCCGCATCGTAGGCCGCATGCATGCAGTCGGCGGCGATTTTGTCATCAATTTGTTTGCCAAAGGTTACCCAGGAACCAAAAGAAAGAGCCGAGACCTGTAGTCCGGACTTACCAAGATAGCGATACTCCATATCATACTCCTTTAGACGGTCAGGGTTTCATATCCACATCAGGAATAAAGAGCAAAGTAAAAAGAGGATTGTATTGTTGCCGGCTTGCCCATATGAGCCTGGCATGGAGTTTCTGCAGAGCATCTTGCTTAGTCTTAGTCTGGTGAGCGCCGCACCGGAGCAAGCGGTGCAGCATAAGACTCTGAACAACGCGGACATCGGCTTGGCGATGGAGGCTCCCACCGAGCTTCTACCTCGCATCAAACCGTATTTTTCGTATTGGAGTCGTTATCTGGCCGGTGCCCAAAGTAGGGTGCAACTGAAAGTTGGGACAAAGGCAACTCCGCAGCTTAAGGCGAACCTCGATCTTAATCAGCTCTACAGGCATTGGCTGCGCAACAAGAGCCACCTTAAGGAGCGTAACGTGCTTTATCGACTGGGGTTGAATAGGGCGCGGCGCATCGGCTTTGTAGGCAGCAAAGGTGGCTTAGGGGCCGCTTCCCTTGTCCTTGAAGGGAGCAGGGAGTCGAAGTTGCACTCTGTTTTTGCAGCGGAAGCGCAAGTGCCTTTATGGCGACCGAAGCTTGCAGCCGGTGAACTCTATGGCAATTTTGCTGTCCATCCTGACCAGCTTTGGCTACTCCTTGAACGTCTGGCCGGCGGACTCTATGCGATGGAGACAACCCTTTTAAGCACCAACCTTAAGGCCATCGAGCAGCGTTTAGGGATATCCCTTTTGCAGCAGGCTTTGGGGTCGGAGGTGCGTGAGCTTTGGCTTTGGCAGGTCCTGCATGCTGAAAAACCGCTCTGGGCCCTAAAGCTTGGAGTCAAAGATGGACT
>CAXGWX010000176.1:0-7282 GCA_964013445.1 uncultured Bdellovibrionales bacterium
AGAGAAAAGGAAAAGATAATTTGCGCTGCGGTTTTTCCTTCCCGCTGGGCGATTTCCTTTAAAGCGGGATGACTAAGAATAGAGCGGTTTGCGGTCAGAAGCGAAAAGCCCTGGTAGACGATATTATTTTCAAGACAAAATCGGCGGACTTCTGCGTCCCAGCCCATATGGGCGTAGCACCGGTTCTGTAAAAAAGAGGGTTTGATCTTTGCATGAGCATAGAGTTCTACAAGCTGCTGGATGTTGAGGTTGCTGGCGCCAATAGATTTGACAACGCCTTGCTCGTAAAGTTTTTCCATGGCCTCCCACACTTCAATATCCGCATCATGCACTTGGCTTCGGGAAAAGGGGCCGTGCAGGAGGTAGGAATCAATATAGTTGGTCTGTAGATGCTCAAGAGAGGAGGCAAAAGACTCTTCAACTTGCGTGCTGTAGGTAGACTCTGGATTATAAGGAAGCCGATGATCTTGGCCCGCTTGATAGGTGAATTTGGTTTGCAGAAATAGATCTTCGCGAGAGATCTCGTTTTCTTTTAGGAATTCAGCGATGCCTTCACCAACCGCGGCTTCAAAATAGTGTTTTCGTTGATTGGCCGTATCGATGCCACGAAAGCCATTCTCTAAAGCTAAAAGTGTGAGTTCCCGGGTTGTTTCTTCCTTCCAGGCCGTGCCGTAAAGAAAAGCGGGAGCTGTCTTCTTTTCTGCCATGTTTCTCTCCAGTCGATAAATACTTACCATTTCTCTTGCGTTTTGTTTATCATTAAATTCATCATTGCAGAATGCAGGGGAAGGGAGTGTTATTTCAGGTCATGCGGGGTGGTGTTTTTGGCTTGGGATTGATTGTTTGTGGTATGGTGTTTTTTGAAGAGAGTTTAATCTTTTTTCCGTCTGGCTATAACGCGGATGAGTACAAATATGCGGTCACCGATGGGCCCAAGCCTGAAGACGTATTTATTGAAACCCCTGATGGTGAAACTTTACATGCCTGGTTTCTTGCAAACAAAGATGCAGAGAAAACTTTTCTCTTTTTTCATGGTAACGCAGGAAATTTAGCCGGTCGCTACGATTGGGCCGCACTTTTAACCTCTTTGCCGGCAAACGTTTTACTACTTGATTATCGGGGCTACGGTCGCTCTACCGGAAAGCCAAACGAAAAAGGCATTTATGTCGATGCCCGCAGTGCCTACGACTATTTGATTACGAACAAAGGCGTGAAGCCTGAAAATATCGTGGTGTATGGTAAATCCTTAGGTGGCGCAGCGGCTTGTGAGCTTGCAACCGAGGTTGAAATTGGCGCGCTTATTTTACAGTCGACTTTTAGCTCAGCAAAAGAGATGGCAAAGCTCATGTTTGGCTTTTTGCCGGTGCATTATTTTGTTTCAACCAAGTTCGCCAACAATGAAAAGATTAAGTCTATAAAGGTACCCAAGCTCATTATTCACAGTAAAGATGATGAGATGATTCCGGTATCGATGGCAGAGGAACTTTTTAGCGCAGCCCCTGAACCCAAAATGAAAAAGATTTTTAAAGGCCCGGGCCACAACGACCTTATTTGGCGCAATGCTAAGGAATTACTTGAACTCTTTTCGGATTTTCTTTTTTCCGAAAAGAAGTGAAGCCAGCAGTGAACCTTACGCGTTTAGAACTTGTCGTAACTTCTTCGCTATGGCATGAGCCGCCATTATGATAGCGGTTTCGCAATTAGGGAAAAACTATGGGGCGCAGATTCTCTTTGAGAATGTGAATATGCGATTTCACCCAGGTCAGTGTTACGGAATTGTTGGCGCCAACGGTTCAGGGAAGTCGACTTTTTTAAATATCCTATGCGGTGAGGAAGAAGTTTCGCTGGGGGAATGTATTATCCCTGGAAATTGCCGCCTTGGGTTCTTGCGACAAAATCGTTTCAGAGATCTGCAGCAAGCGATCATTGATGTTGCGATGTTTGGGGATGAAGAGGTCTTTGCGGCCTTGCAAGAGCGTGACGAGATTTTAGCGGCGGCGGAGTCGGGTGATTTTAAGGCTGAGCGCTATGCGCGGCTCGAAGAGATCATAGAGCACGGAGACGGTTATACGCTCGAATCCCGTGCAGCGGAAATTCTCGAGGGCCTTGGGGTGCCGGCCCATCATCACAAGGAGCCACTTTCTGTGCTCTCTGGCGGGTTTCAATTGCGTGTCTTGCTGGCCCAGGCCATGACCGGGCGCCCGGATGTACTTTTACTGGATGAGCCCACCAACCATTTGGATATTATATCCATACGTTGGCTCGAGAAGTTCATTGCAAATTTTGCCGGGACTGTACTGGTGGTTTCTCACGACCATCGGTTTTTAGATACGGTGTGTACGACAATACTGGATGTGGATTACGATACGGTGCTGGCCTATCCGGGAAACTATACAAAGTTTGTCGATTCTAAAGTTGCTGAAAGAGAGCGGCGGGAAAAAGAAATTTCCAAACAGGAAAAATATATTGCTGAGCAGGAAGCGTTCATCGCCCGATTTAAGGCCAAAGCAACCAAAGCGAGACAGGCCCAGAGCAAGAAAAAACAACTCGATAAGATAATCGTCGATCGGGTACCGGTTACATCACGCCGCTATCCGCGATTTAAGTTTGCGCAGAAGCGTCCAAGTGGCAAAGAAGTGTTACGGATAGAATCCCTGAGTAAAAGTTTCGCCGAGAAAAGGGTTTTAACTGACGTTAATCTGCTCCTGCGACGGGGAGATCGGCTTGCGGTTATTGGTCCGAATGGCATTGGTAAATCGACCCTTCTTAAGATTGTCATGGAAAAGATCGGCGCGGATATGGGTAAGTTTGAATGGGGGCATGAAGTGGCCTTGGGCTATTTTCCTCAGGATCATCATGAAGAGCTAACGAGTGCTGAGCAGAGTGCTTTGGATTACGTTTGGAGTGCGCGCCCTTCAGCCCCGACAGGGGAAATAAGAGGATTGCTTGGCCGGTCTCTTTTTTCCGGTGAAGAGGTGAACAAGAAGCTTGGGCAGCTTTCGGGTGGCGAAGCAGCTCGTTTAATTTTTGCCAAGATGATGGGGGATGAGCCGAATGTCTTGGTTTTGGACGAGCCCACGAACCACCTTGATTTAGAATCCATTGATGCGCTTCTGGAGTCACTCAAGGGTTTTGAGGGAACGATTATTTTTGTTTCGCACGATAGATATTTTGTTTCCGCCTTAAGCACGAGGATTTTAGAGCTGCGGATCGATGGTATGTCTTTGTACGAAGGCAATTATGATGATTATTTGGAGCAGTGTGGGGATGACCATTTGGACGCGGGGGCCATATTAAAGAAGCAGCGTGAGCAAGAGCGACAAGAGGTAAAAGAAAAAAGCACTCCGAAGAAAGATAAGCCGAAGAAGGTAAACCGTCAGAAGCTGGAAAAAGAGCTACGTGTTGTGACTAAAGATATTGAAGAAGCGGAGTTGGAAGTCTCGACCATTCATGAGAATTGGAGCAACCCGGAGTTTTTCTTCAGTCATTCGCAAGTCGAAATCGAAGAGATGCAAGAGCGGGAAAAGGCATTACAAGCTCAGCTCCTCGAGTGGATGGGGCGCTGGGAAGAGCTTGAAGATGCTCTTGGAGGCAAAGACTAAATAGGGTATTATTCCATACTTCCGTATGATGAGGATTTAATATGCCAAGAACAAAGACAAAGCTTTTTCAATTCCTTGTTTGTGCAATGCTATTTGCTTTTACATCTTTGAATGCTTGTAGCGGTCCTAAGATTTTACCCTCAGAAGTTCGTGCAAACCACACAGACATGTTTGATGCGGTTAAGGCTTACCATGATGCACCGGAGCTCTTTATTGATGGAAGCTGGCAAAAGCATTGGGGGGATGGGGCCATGTTCGGGCCATCCTTTGATTTGGCACAGTGGAAAGAAACAGGAGAGCAGGCACACTACGATCGGGCAATCGCCGCGTTGGAGGTTAATCGAACCTTGGTGGCCGCTGCAGCTGAGGATTTTGCGGGCAATTTAGACAATCTTGAAATGGTCTCTATGTCGCTCTTAAGTCTGCTTGAGGCGGGCATCTATTTGGAGGAGACGACGGCCTATCAAAGGGCGGCAGATGATTTGATCGAAGCCTTAGATTTTTGGGTCAAACTTTTCGACGATTATATGGATATCGATGCGGGGGAGTTTGCGGCGGGGACCTACGGCCCCACATCTCTATCGGCCTTCTTGGTGATCACCCACTTAGAGCATGTGATGGGTTATCCAGGAGCCAACGAAGAATATCATTTGCAGCGAGCGGCAGATGTTTTGGACAGCATTCACGAAAAGGCCTGGAGTGATGAACTTAAAGCCTATGCTTTTGCACCAGGGGATGGGCGCTTAATGCTCTATCCAAATATTACCATGATGTTGGCCTACGCCCGCGCCCATGCTTTGACCGGCGAAGATTTGTATTGGGAGCGCTTTGAAGAAATCTATAAAGGCATTCAGCCGCTTAAGGATGAGGATGGAGACCATTACCACTCTCCTTACAGTGCGGAGGAAATGGGGTCGACGGATGGAGACTACTCTACCCATTCAAGTCAGAACTATTTGATGATGGCTCTTTTGGTGGCCTATCAAATTTCTGATGATGATAAGTATCTCTTAGAAATCGACACTGTTTTGACTTTCATTAAGACCTATTTGCTTGATGGAGGAATGATTTTGCACCACTGGGTTAACGGCCGTGCAGCAACCCTGGACGACCCTTATCTTTATTGCTTAGGTTGTAATGTGCAGACGCTCTATCTTTTGCTTATGATTGGTAACACACCGAATCCTTAAGTTTTTCGAGAAGCTGTTTTGAGTTCCTTTAGGTTTCGAGTAAAGCAGGAAAAATAAAAAGCAGACAAGCTATTTTTGCTTATTCAGCATTTCAACAACGGCGGCTCGTTCAAGTTCACAGGTCGCATCGTTTTTGCATTCCCACTGGCAAAAGTTTTCATCCTTCGGTCGGCTTGGATCGGTGCAAGGCCATACGCAGGTGCCAGTCTTTTTGCCGCGCTCAAATTTACAAATTTCAGCTTTCGAGCAATCCTTGCGGCTGCGACAGGGCCACGTACAAAGTTGGTCCTGGCATATGGTGTTCTCCTTGCCGCCAAAAAAATCGAATTTTGTGGGGCAAGCAGATAGACCAAGAGCAAAAAGAGCGGCAAGGAGATATTTAGGAAGAGTAGCACCGTGCATGGCCTCAAGGAGACCATGAAGGCAGGCCCAAATCCAGCTGAAAAGAAGTTGCGTGTCCTAAGATGATAAGAGCCAAGCAGGGATGTACCTTTGCTCTCCTATGGACTCGATAGACCCCCCCATAACCAGTTGACTTTAAAGAGGAAAATAAAGATCGCCGATTCAGTGTTTGTGGCGCAACATTTTGACGAATAGACCGAAAACCTCTATATAGATACTCACGAGGAGCCCACATGCCAAATTCTATAGCCAGACCCGGTCGACCGACCCTAAACCCACAGGTTAATTCCGCCCAAAGTGCCAGCCCCTTAGCACCTCGATCAAACCATCTTTGTGACGAAGCCAAATGGATCAAAAGCCAACTGGCGGACGATGCGAAAAGCGGCGTAGCATCCATGACCATTCTTGTGGCCAAAAATGCAGTCATGGAAGTTGAATCTTTCGATTATGGAACTCGTAAACCACAAAAAGCCACGGTGATTGATGCACCAGACGATGGTATTTTAGATCTTACGGTGTTGATGTCCGTGAGTGGACATACTGGCGATGCGGACAAGTACGCAAAACTCAATGAATACATCATCGAGGTGATTCACCCTGAAGGCACTCGTGAACGCCTGGATGGCGTCAAAGCCAACGGGGAATACTGCACCGCACAAAATATTTCTTTCGAGCTTGGCTTAGGCGTGACCACAATTCAGGCCTGGCCTAAAGGCTCAGCAGGGCCCGGTGGTTATGTTGAAGGCCGAGTGATCAAAGTGCATTGGGAAGGTTATTAAGCCTTAGCCCTTTTCCAGCTGCGCGAAAAAATCATCTTTTATTTTTTCTTCTATGAATGATGCGTTGATGGCGTTTTGTCTGGCCGTTTCGATCATTTCTTGATCAAAACCCATTTCATTTTCCGCCCTTTGCAATTCTCCGGATAAGGTGATGGCAAAGAGGCCAGGGTCGTCTGAATTTAAAGTCACGCAAGCACCCCGCTTTAAAAGTGTGGCTGCTGGGTGCGCACTTAAGCGCTCGACTGCCTGCGTTCGTTCGTTGCTGGTGGGACACATTTCTAAGGCCCAACCATTTTTAATGAATTGCTCTGTTAAGGATGCATCTTCAATCAAGGAGACGCCATGCCCTATTCGCCGCGCTTGCAGGAGCTCGATGGATTCGCGGATGTGTTCCGGCCCAACATTTTCTCCTGAATGCACAGTGATCGGCATATCGATGGCATGCAGCGGCTTTAGCTCGCGGGCAAAATCTTTGGCGGGCCAGGCGTCTTCTGCATCGGCAAGATCGAAGCCAACCAGCTCTTTGCGCCAATTTAAGGTGAAGTCGACGGTTTCTTTAGCGGATCTTGGTCCTAAGCTACGGGATACGATAGCGATCAAGCCAACAAGAATATTGTATTCCTTGGTTGCTCTTTGGACGCCATGTAAAATGGCCTGCATCATCTTATCCCAATCAAGCTGTGCTGGTTGCGCCATAAAGCCAGGACTAAAACGCAGCTCGAGTAAGGCGACGTTATCCAGGGCCGCATCTTCAATGGCCTCAAAGGTAATGCGTTCAACAGCATCAAGTGAGCGAAAAGCATTTTGAAAAAGGTCAAAGGCCGCGAGAACCGCATCCAGACTTTCCATGGGTTCAAGAACTTGTGCATAAGGGCTCAAGGCTTCGGGGGTTGTGGCAGGAAGATCTTGGTCATGTTTTTGCGCTAATTGAATAAGCGTATTCAGACGCAAAGAACCCTCAAGGTGACGATGCAGTTCCACCTTGGGAGTGTTCTTATAGTCCGTCATTAGTGTCGACCTTAATCAAGGTGTCGATAAAAAAGATTGATTGCCATTTTTATCGGATTGGAGGTGTCGGGGTAAAGTTCTTGGGCTGGGATTTTAATTTCATCTTCATAGGTGGCTTTCCATTTTGTCCGGTGCTGACTCCTTTGATCTTCCCAGTATTCTACATTGGCTTGCACAGCTTCGAGTTCACCTGGATCAAACCAAAGTCCACAATTTTTGGCGCAGCGATCAATGATGACCCCCGTGTTTCCCATATAATTGACTGTACGCATATTTTCGCTGCATTTGGGGCAGATGACTT
>CAXGWX010000177.1:0-7216 GCA_964013445.1 uncultured Bdellovibrionales bacterium
CTGATCTGTGGGCAAATTTTCCGTAGCATACGAACAAACTCTTGCAGCTGGAGCCCCATGCATCTGCGACTCTGGAATGAGGTGGCCACTCTTTTGCTGGTAACCATTGTTTTCGTTGCGGTCTATAAGAATGCTTTAAGCGCGCTGGGAGCTATCGCCGGACTTTTTGCCTTTGCCCTGATGCTGCTGGTGGCGATCCGTCTCTATGCCCGGCTTCGCCAACGCTCCTAATTCCGAAAGATACTTCTATCCAAAAGTCGAAAACTCAAGGCTTCCTCCGCATGCTCCAACCTCACCTCAAAAGCCCCGTCTAAATCCGCAATCGTCCTGGATAGGCGCAAAATCTTTTCAACAACTCGGGCAGAAAAGCGCTCTTCCTCCATCACCCGTTCGAGCCAGCCACGTAATTTTCCATCCCGACGTAAAAGGTCATGCAATTCAACGGCTTGTAAATCCGCATTGCACCTTTCCTCCCCTTGACGCTCCATCTGCATTTGTCGAGCCTGCAACACTTTTTCACGCACCACTTCACTCTTTTCGCCACCATTGGCCCGCAAATATTCCTTATAGGGCAGAGCACCCACAAAAACGTGCATATCGATGCGCTCTAAAAGAGGTCCGGAAAGTTTGGCCCTATAGCGTAAAATCTGCTCGTAAGAACACAAACAGGTACCTTTTCTACCATTTCCCGCGCTGCCCAAGAGCTCGCCCTGATACCAGCCACATGGACAGGGATTCATTGCTCCGACAAAGAGAAACCTGGCAGGGAAGGATATGGACATCCGAGCCCGGGCCACATGAATCTTTCCCTCTTGCAAGGGTTCACGCAGCGCTTCTAATGCCCGACGATTAAACTCCGGTAATTCATCCATAAACAAAATGCCGTGATGGGCTAAAGAAATCTCACCCGGGCTTGGGGTGCTACCACCACCACAAATGGCCACTTCACTGGCGCTATGATGTGGAGCACGAAACGGCCTTGCTACCATATCCAAAAACTCTCCAGGCCTGCGGGAAAGCGAATGTATTTTATTGACTGCAATCCTTTGTGGAAGCGTAAGCGGTGGCAATATGCCCGGAAGACGTTTAGCCAACATACTCTTACCGCTGCCTGGAGGACCAATCAGGAGCAGGTTATGGTTTCCTGCCGCCGCAATCTCTAAAGCACGCTTGGCCCTGGGCTGACCATAGACCTCGGAGAGGCAGGGCCCCGAACTTGCCTTCGGCATTTCTTGAAAGCTGCTCGCAGACAAAGATAAGTCACCTTTAAGATGACTCAAAAGTTCATCAAGCCTCGTCACCCCAAAAACCTTAACCCCTGCAACCATCGCCGCTTCTGCGGCATTTGCCGCCGGTAAGTAGATCGCCCGATCGCCGTTGGTTGAGGCCAAATCCGCTGCCAAAATAGCCCCACCTATGGGCACCAGCTCACCACTTAAGGAAAGCTCTCCCGCAAAACGGCAACCAGCCAACAAATCGCCGGAAAAATATCCCCCCGCACATAAAAGCGCCATCGCCAAAGGTAAATCTAAAGCACTCTCTTCTTTGGGTAAATCTGCAGGCAAGAGATTCACGATCAAACGCTCTGAGCCAAGATTTAATCCCAAAGCACGTAGGACTGCCTTTACCCGAATCACCGACTCCCTTGCAGCTCCACGGGCCAAACCGACAATATCTGTTCCCGGTAAACCACGGGAGCGACGCACCTCCACCGTAATCGATTCTGCTTGTGCGCCAACAAGCATGGCTCCACGCACTTGTGCGACCATCTTTAGACTCCTTAAGGAGACATCCAGAGCAATAAGAAAGCCAAAGACCCTAATTGAAATTGTTGATGTTTTAGCTGAATCAAAATGCAGGCGTCGCAAAATGTCGCACATTTTTATCTTGTAAGCGGGCTTTGACTCTACCAGACTCTTCCCATAAGCTGCGTTGGGGAAGTCATGAGCAAACAAAAGACTGAATTACTGGAATCAAGCCAATTTGAGGGCGATGGGCGCAAGTCCTTAGAAGAACTTATCGGCGAGCGGTCAAGCGTGCGCCTTCTGGTTTCCACCTCCGAGGGCATGCGCATCCATGAACTGCCTGGGTCTGGACAAATCACTCTGGGGCGTACCCCGGACAACGATATTGCCATCGACGACGGCTCAATTTCACGTTACCATGCGGTGCTCCATCTTGAGCAACCACAGACCATCACAGATTTAGGCAGCACCAACGGCGTACGGGTCAGAGGCAACAAACTTAAGCCCCACGAAGCGGTGGTCGTCGACATCGATGAGCCCATAGACTTAGGCAACGTACTCATCGCTCTGCAACAAAATGCCGACTCCTTAAGACCAAGACGACTGTGCTCCCACGCCTATTTTGAGGTTCGCCTTGAGGAAGAATACTTGCGTGTGGCCAACAAAGACACCCAGTTTGCAATATTACGCTTGCAGGTTCCCAAAGAAATATCCAAAGATCTGATCACCTCCCTTCTTGAATCAAGTCTCCGCCCTTTTGATTTGGTGGCACTCTATGCGCCTGGCGAATTTGAAATCATGCTGCCCGATGTGGACGCTGCGCAGCTCAAAGAAACGGTTAAAAGCATACGAGCGCGATTTAAGGATCAAAACTATACTACTCGCTTAGGGGTTGCCCTCTACCCACGTGACGGGCGCTCGCCGGAGCGCTTATTGGCCAAGGCTTGCTCTGAGATCACTGGCATCGATCCGGCACCAAAAATTCAAAATACAAATGTTATCGTTGAAGACGAAAAGATGCAGCGAATCTATCGGCTTATCGACAGAGTTGCGCCGGGCAAACTTAGCGTATTGCTTTTAGGTGAAACAGGTGCGGGCAAAGAAATTCTCGCCGAAACTGTGCACCGCCTCTCGCCACGTTCAGGCGAAAAGTTTTTGCGCCTCAACTGTGCGGCCTTAAGCGAAACCCTCTTGGAAAGTGAACTTTTTGGTCACGAAAAGGGTGCCTTTACCGGTGCTGTCCAAGCCAAAAAAGGTCTCCTGGAATCGGCCAATAAGGGAACCGTATTCCTTGATGAAATTGGCGAGATGCCCCTTACCACACAAGCGAAACTTTTACGCGTCCTTGAGGAAGGTCAAGTCATGCGTGTTGGGGGCTTAGACACGAGGAAAATTGACGTTCGTTTTGTGGCCGCAACAAATCGTAACTTAGAAGATGAAATTGAAGCTGGTCGCTTTCGTCAGGACCTCTACTTCCGACTGAACGGCATTGCATTTAATATCCCGCCCTTACGCGAGCGCCCAAACGAAATATTTCCCCTGGCACAACTTTTTCTCACCGGTGCCGCCAAAGCCTCAAATTTATCTTCCCCTCCCAACGTCAGTGAAGAAGCCAAGAAGCTTCTTTTAAATTATCGCTGGCCAGGCAATATTCGAGAACTGCGTAATGCCATCGATCGAGCCATTTTACTTTGCGATGGTGATGTTATTGAACCTGAACATCTGCCTGAAGAAAAAATGCGACAAATGATGAATGCACCGGTTCCGCAAAAAACTCCAGAGCCCTTCGAAGACGAGCAGACTGAGCAGGTTGCGGTGGCCAGAGATACGGGCTCAACCAAGCGCATTGACTTTGACGGCAGCCTTAAAGAAATGGAGCGACAACGCATTCTCGATGCCCTCGAAGAATGCGGTGGCAATCAGACCAAAGCTGCCGCACTTTTGGGCATGCCTCGACGGACATTCGTTAAACGCCTCGACGCCTATAAGATTGCCCGCCCCCGTAAAAACGTCCCTCAAAACAAGAACTAAGTCCGATCTCAAGTTGAGCCCATTGGGCACAAGTTGAGATCCGCACTTGCGCCCTGTGCCGATACGACGCAAAGATTTCCGAGGGCCCCCGCTGCCCCCTTCAAAATTATCTCTTTAATTCCAGACACATAGATGTTTCTCAGCGTTTTTGAGATCATGGCACGGGCCTTGCTCAAAGCTATAACATCAACGACGACAAACACCGAGCTCAAGAAGCCCGGTTTTAAATATACAGGAGATTTATCATGGCCAGCGTTCTTAACATCGAAGCAAAACAAGCGACACTCACCCGTCTTCAAGCCACTTCAAGCTCGGTTAAACTCTCAAAACTTGCACCAGAAGAGCGCTCAAAAGCAAATCATATCATCGACAAATACGTACAGGGTAAAGCTACAGCACAAGACAAAAAGTTCTTGGCCGATATCGGACTGCTGACCGGCGCCCAAAACGACACTCCTTTAACAACCATCTCTGAACAAGGTATGGCAATGCTGTCTCAATTTCAGGGCGAGCTAAGCGGCATCATGCAAAACCCAACTCAGAGTGCAACCGATTCTCTTAATTCCCGCTGGGGGGAATTCATTGCAGAAATCAAACTCGGCAAAGGTGCTCTGGTCGACGTAAACTCTCTGGTGCAGATGGTCTTACGAGAAGCTTATATGGAAAACACCCAGGACCTGCATTTTTATGCCCAAAAAGTACGCTATTTCAACGAGGTCAAAAAGGCCATGCGCGAAGAACTCACCCGTGCGCGTGATGCACTCACTGCATCCGCCGGGCAAGAGGATGACTATGTTGTCAACTACGCTTCAACGAATGTGAGCTCTGAAGCTTTTGGAGATCTCGCCGGCATTAGTGGCGAGCTCGGTGGCGGGGAAGTGTTCAAGACAAAAGCTGACCTGGAAAATTATATTCAAGGTATGGAAGAAAAGCTCAACTCGATCGGCGACGATGCGCAGTTGGCCAATGTAGATCTGCAAAATATGTTGCAGAAGCAACAGCAGACGCTACAGATGATGTCGAACATCTCCAAGATGCTGCACGACACCGCCATGTCAATCATTCGTAAGATTGGTGGCTAATTAATAACCGAAGGTGCGCCTTTAAGGTGCCAGCAAATTTATCCGCCGGTGTCGATTCCCCACCGGCGGGTAAAACACAAGGAAAGGAGAAAATAATGAAGAATATAAGCAATACATTAGAAGTTCAAAACTCTCCTCGCTTCACAGAGACAAAACAAGAAGTACGACCACGGGATATTGACGTTGACTCCCTCTTAGAAAAATTCTTCAATCAAAGCACAGATGTTTTCACAAAAAACATAGAGGCAATGAATTCTTCTTTTAAGACACAGGCAAAATACCTGGAAGATGAGCCTGTTCGAATTCAGCCTTTTCCATTCACGAGCGCTCCTCTAAAGCGGGAGCTTGAAAAAACACTTACGACGCAAACCCTAAGCTCCGGTTTAGTGAGCCGGTGGCGGGAATTCGTTGCCCAGCAAGGTATCGAATTGCCTGCAGATCTAAACCAATTGGTACAGTCTGTGTTGGCAGAGGCTTACCAGGAGAACTCACAAGACCTCTACTTTTACGCAAAAAAGGTTAAGTTTTTTAATAACGTTAAAAAAGCAATTCGCAAGGAGCTGACCAGAGCCCGCGAATCACTAACCAGCGCCAAAGAAGAAACTCTAAATCAGCCTTATTATCCCGTACGCATCGACGCTGATTTCACCAGCTCAACAAGTGTGCGCATAACAGAATTGACCCAGGAGCAACAGACCCGTACCGCTGATGCGGCCTTTAAAACCGGAGAGTTCCAGGGTGAATGGAAAGTCACCAGCGGTCGACGCTGGGATCCACTGGCTATCGATCTAAATGGCGATGGCAGCGTTAGCACCATCGACAAGCAAGATGGCGTCTTCGAACTCAAGCGCGGCAACGAAAACCGCCAACGCTCTGGGAGAACTAATTCTATGGGCCTCAGCCAAAGCGATCTCGCCAATATGACTTCGTCCAGTGCTGGTATCTTAGCCACCGTTAACGAGGAGCGTGAAACGATTACTAAATTTACGGAATGGTTTTCAGCACAAGAGGGCATTTTGGTTTTTGACCGTAACGCCAATGGTAATATTGAAGGTGAAGACCTCTTTGGTGACAAAATGGTCACCGGAAGAAACGTACGTAACGGTTATGAGGACCTGGCTCTGCTGGATAACAACCGGGACGGCAATGTGGACTTTAACGATAAAGATTTCCACAAGCTGCGTGTTTGGCAAGATGAAAACAGTGACGGAATCGCTCAGGAAGGTGAAACCAAACATCTTTTCGACCATGGCCTGGTTGCACTATCCACAAAGGCCTTAGAAGGTGCTTTAAAAAACGAAAACGCAGATATCATTAAAGAAGGATCAACTTCGATTCAGCTCAAAGAAGCTATCTTTAAGAAATCTGAACTCGAAAACTATATTCAAGCCTTTGAAGAGCAGCTCAACAGTGTTGGGGATGATGCTCAATTGGCAAATGTTGACCTGCAAAACATGCTGCAAAAGCAACAGCAGACTTTGCAGATGATGTCCAACATTTCCAAGATGCTGCATGACACGGCAATGTCGGTCATCCGCAAAATAGGAGGCTAGAAAACGAGCCGTGGAAACACGGTAAATATGAGTTGGTTGATGGAAAAAAGTGGGGCCTTTTCATCAGCCAGCTCATAAGAGACGAGCCGTGGAAACACGGTAAATATGAGTTGGTTGATGGAAAAAAGTGGGGCCTTTTCATCAGCCAGCTCATAAGAGACGAACCGTGGAAACACGGTAAGCATGGGTTGGTTGATGGAAAAAAGTGGGGCCTTTTCATCAGCCAACCCATAAGAGACGAGCCGTGGAAACACGGTAAGCATGGGTTGGTTGATGGAAAAAAGTGGGGCCTTTTCATCAGCCAGCTCATAAGAGACGAGCCGTGGAAACACGGCCACTATGGGTTGGTTGGTGAAAAAATGTGGGGCCTTTTCACTGACCAGCCTGTAGCAACATTCGCAGCCTGAATTACCAACAACCAAAAAGACTCTCCGAGAAGACAAAACTTATGGACAAAGACTTTTTGAGCATTAATCATCTTAGAGCGACCTCTGAACTTCCTGCTCAATCCGGCAAAGCTAAAGCCTTGGTCGGCTCACTCCAGACGAACTCCAGCCCAAGTGTCGAGTTTTCTGGCGATCAGGATTCCTTCTCAAAAAGCAGGCATGAACCTGATGAAGCGCAAGAGCGGTTTAAATTGAATGTCGCCGCCTATTTTTCTCCACGAACCTTGCCACCCAATTACGACTGCGAAAAGACCCAAACAAAAATGAAAGAGCTGGCTGCCTATCTCGACAATTCAATACAGCTTTATCTGCAGGGCGAAGCTGAGGATAAGAAACTGGACATCCTATTTTGCCAGTGG
>CAXGWX010000178.1:0-7216 GCA_964013445.1 uncultured Bdellovibrionales bacterium
GTTGCAACCCGAACCGATTCATGGCGTAGGGGGACAAGAAGATATACAGGTGGAATTCGCGATTCAATGGAACGACACCTATAACGAAAATGTTTTTGTCTATACCAACAACATACCCAATAAAGATGGGGGCACCCATCTATCCGCTTATAAGTCGGCGGTAACAAGAACGATCAATAACTTTGCTGCAAAAAATGACATGCTCAAAGGTGGTAAAGTCACTCTAACCGGTGATGACCTGCGTGAAGGCCTGGTCAGCGTTATCTCCGTCAAAATGCATGACCCAAAATTTGGCTCACAAACAAAAGATAAGCTGGTCAGTTCAGAGGTTAAACCGGTAGTCGAGCAATTTATATCCTCACGGCTGCAAATTTATCTGGATGAAAACCCAAAGGCAGCAAAATCTATTGTTGGCAAAGCGGTCGATGCCGCACGTGCCAGAGAGGCTGCACGCCGAGCTCGTGATCTCACCCGACGCAAAGGTGCTCTCGATTCCGCCTCCCTTCCCGGAAAACTTGCAGATTGCCAGGAACGGGATCCTGGCAAATGTGAAATCTACATCGTCGAGGGTGAATCTGCGGGTGGCTCTGCTAAACAGGGACGAGCGCGTGAATTTCAAGCCGTGCTGCCTCTACGCGGAAAAATTCTGAATGTCGAGAAAGCACGTTTTGATCGCATGCTCGCATCAGAAACGATCACCACCCTAATCGCTGCCCTGGGCACAGGCATTGGGCTGAATGATTTCAATATTCAAAAATTGCGCTACCACCGCATTATCATCATGACAGATGCGGACGTTGACGGCTCTCATATCCGTACCTTGCTCCTGACTTTTTTCTATAGACACATGCCCGAACTGGTGCAGAACAATCACCTTTTCATCGCTCAGCCGCCGCTCTTTAAAGTGAGTCAAAGTAAAAAAGAAAACTACCTCAAAGACCAAGACGCTTTAGATGATTATCTTTTAAACCGCGGCATTGAGGGCGTTTCAATTTTAATCGGTGACAAAGATGACGACCGCATTGCCGGAGATGACTTACGCAAGATTTGCAAAGAGATTCTCGACTACCGGCATACCCTCGAACATCTGGACAAACGCTACGACGCAAGAGTACTGGATGCTGTTTTTAAAGAAACACACTTTGATATTTCCACCCTCAAGCAAGAAAATGTCGATAACGAAATCAATAAAATTAAATCCTACCTCGAACATTTTCACCCAGAAGCTCTTCCCCTCGAAGCAAGCTTTGAAGAAGACCCAGAGCACCAAAGCCATAAGCTGATCTTGAAGACTCAGAACTTAGGAATCACACGTCATACGAAACTCGACGTTAACTTTTTTGAAAGTCCTGACTTTGCTCACCTGCGTAAACTGGCCGACGATTTCGATTCCTTGGGCGCGCCTCCCTATCTGGTATCCTACGAAGAGGACGCTGTTGAGTTCTCAAGACTTGAGGATGCGGTGAAGCATATCCTTGAAGGCGCCAAAAAAGGTGTTTCCGTGCAACGCTACAAGGGTTTGGGTGAAATGAACCCGGAGCAGCTTTGGGAAACAACCATGAATCCGGATAATCGAACCCTACTCAATGTACGCGTTGATGATGCGGTGGCTGCCGATGAGATATTTACGGTTCTGATGGGTGACCAGGTCGAGCCACGACGTGACTTTATTGAAACCTTCGCCCTCGATGTGCGTAATCTGGATATCTAATACCTCAAAGAGAAAGAAGGTATACCATGCCTAACGCTGTATTTTTAGGACTCGGCCACTATCTCCCTGAAAAAGTCGTCAGCAATAATGACCTGGCTAAAGTGATGGATACCTCTGACGAGTGGATTCAACAACGTACTGGCATCCAAACCCGGCACTATGTCGATTTTGACAATAATCCGATGGGCGCTTCTGGCTTGCAAAGCCGCTCAGCGGGCCCTCGATAATGCGAACGTTGCTAAAGAAGACATTGATCTGATCATCTATGCAACCTTAAGTCCGGATCGTTTCTTTCCCGGTGATGCGGTCTTTGTACAGAGCAAATTGGATATCCCCTCCGGCGTTCCCGCCTTGGATATCCGTAATCAATGTTCCGGGTTTATTTACGGTTTGAATATTGCCAATGCATTCATCCGTGGTGGCCAGTACGAGAAAATTTTACTCATTGGGTCGGAAGTGCATTCTACCGGTTTAGATTTTTCCGACCGTGGGCGTGATGTGGCGGTCATCTTCGGTGATGGGGCCGCCGCCGCCGTATTGGGCGCCAGCGATGCCACAGATCGTGGGGTCTTAACCGTAAATATGCATGCGGATGGTCGTTATGCTGAAGAACTTCACTGCCCCTACCCTTCAAGCGCCGAGATGCCACGCTTAACACCGCAAGCATTAGAAGAAGGGCGGCACTATCCCTTTATGAATGGCAAGAATGTTTTCAAACATGCTGTCAGTAAAATGCCACAAGCGGTTCAAGAAGCATTGGCAGAAGCTGATCTAAGCACAGAAGACATCAAGCTCTTGATTCCCCATCAAGCCAATCTTCGAATTGCGGAAATGGTGCAACGTAAGCTTAGGCTTAAAGATGAACAGGTGTTTAACAATATTCAAAAGTATGGAAACACCACCGCCGCTTCAATCCCCCTCGCTTTAAGCGAAGCGGTCGAAGAGGGCCGACTTGAATCCGGCGATTTACTTTGTCTTACAGCTTTTGGCGCTGGCTTTACCTGGGGCGCTGCCCTTATTCGCTGGTAAATTACTGCAGGGTTGGATCCGCTGGATTTGGTCCCTTAAGCTTAATCTCGCCAAAACGATCTTCATAACGATGAATATTGTCCTGTAACGCCATCAGAAGCCGCTTGGTATGTAAGGGGCTTAAAATCAAACGGGCCCGCACATCCGCTTTCGGCTGTTGTGGCTGCACATAAAGTCCATCCACCGTAAATTCGGTCTCCGTATGATTGACCATGACCAAGTTGATGTACATGCCTTGTGCCACCTCTTCACCTAAATTAATTTTAAGCTGCAAGGGTTTTTTCTTCACATCTGTCATTATCTTCTCCGCCTTAAGGGTGCGCACCCTTCTCTACCAGTTCTAAAAGCACACCATGGGTGCCTTTTGGGTGAATGAATACAACTCGTGAACCTTCAGCCCCTGCCTGTGCCGTATCACTGAGGAGTTTAGCGCCTTGGTCTTTAAGTTTCGCAATCGAATCATCAATATTTGCAACCTGCAAACAAACATGGTGTAAGCCCTCGCCACGTTTCTCCAGAAACCGACTCACCTCTGAATCATCCCTGGTTGGGGCGATCAATTCGATGCGGGAATTGCCCGTTTCTACAAACCGGACCTCAAGGCCCCTATCTGGTAAACTCTCGCTGCCACTGAGCTCAAAACCTAAGACATCTCGATAGGTTGTCTCCGCCGCGGCGAGATTTTTCACCGCCAAACCCAAATGATCAACACCTAAATAATCGATCTTCATACAAGCCTCCAAGTGCTCCATTGCATGGAATTTACTCTCCGATATACTTCCAGCATGGTGCCAATCTGCTTAGCTAGTATGAATGGGCGCAAAGAAGCAAGATGGGAAAAAAATATTACCGTAATTTAGCATCCAGACGATGTATTCGATAGAGTAAGGCTGTTGAAAAGTACAAGACGAAATAAATATTTAGCTCTGTTTGGGCTCTTCTTAAGCACCTGCCTTTTGCAATGCAAAGAGAGCGAGCCAGAGGTCACGGAAACAGAAATGCTCGTCAAGATTTCGAGCGTTATCTCTGTTGACCAACTCAACCTTTATGCACGCACCCTCGAAGGCGAAGAAGAAACCGTTTCTTCCCATAAGCTCGATATCAATATCAGCAAAGAACCGTTTAAATTACTTATCAAACCCTCGGATACCATTAAGAACAGTTTCTTCTTCCATGCTCAAGGCGTCAAAGACGAAGACGTTGTCGTTGCCGCCGCCCAAGTTTTAACCTTCGCCAGCAACAGCCGGGTCGAATACGAGCTCAATATGGTCGAAGGCTTTAAAGATGAGGATGGCGACGGCTACGAAAAATGCGAAGGAGAACTAGGGGAGTGCGATTGCAATGACAATCAGCCCGGCATCAATCCCTTTACTCTGGAAATTTGTGGAGATCGAATCGACAACAACTGCAGCGGCTTTCCCGTCGACGAAGGCTGCCCCTGCGAAGAAGGTGAAACCGTCAACTGCACTAATCTTCCCAACAATCTTTTGCACCTTGCGGGGGTTGGCGCCTGCAGCATGGGAACTTTGGCCTGTGTGGATGGTGAGTGGGAAAAAAGCTGCACCAATGATGGAGTCATGCAAGGCCTCTTTAACCTGAGTGGCGAAGTGGCGGGCAATGGAATTGACGATGACTGTGATGGCAATGTGGATGAGGGCGGCAGCTGTGCCCTCGGTGACAGCCGATCCTGCTTCCTGGGAAGCGTTGGCGACGCTGCCACCAATCACCCTCTTCTGCAAGGAGCTTGTCAGCTTGGGACTCAGAGTTGTGAGGGTGGAAAATGGGGTGAATGCGAGGGGGAAGTGGTGCCTTCAAAGGTTACCACTGCGGATTTTGTTGGCTGGGTGGAACTCCCCTTTGTAGAAGGGGAAGAGCATGAATGTGACGGCATGGACAACGATTGCGATGGGGAGGTGGATGAAGACCCAAGCTACGATGCAGACGGTGATGGTTATACTTTTTGTGGTACCAATATTCAAAGCGATGAGGAAGGCGGTTTAGGTCTTCTTGCAGGCACCAGCAACGACTATGTTGACTGCGATGATACAAACGCTGCTATCAATCCTGCCGCAACTGAAATATGTGGAAATCAAATCGATGAAGACTGTCGTTGTGATCATGGTACAAATTTGGGCGAAGCATCCGTCGACGGCAGCGGCGATGATCTCTGCGAAAACACGGAAAGCGAAACCAACACCTATCTGGATTGTGGGCGCACACCACGCTCCGGCAACAATGTTTTGGGTTCCTGTGGGCCAGAGAACGGCGAAGACAACTACTACTACGATGGCGCCATCAACGATGCGGAAGATCCGCAATGTTATGTCTGTGCCGGTGACTATGGAAACTTTTGTGATGTGGCTTTAGGCTCCTGTCGCACACGGGAACAGGACTGTGACGATTGTGTCGCCTACAACACCAGTCAAAGTGGCTCTCTTGCAGGGGTTACCCTGGAGCGTCCCGTATGTACGGACGCGGTTAGTGGCACCTGTTCTGGCACCACCGATCCTGCCTGGGAGGCCATTGCTAAAGATGCGGATACCTACAACGACTGTCCGGAAATTGCCTGCGATGGCGCCGACGGCAATGACATCTATTACCACGGCTTTGGCACCGGTGATGAGGCGCAAGGAGGCAGTAAACCGATCTGCTATCTTAAAGCCAATGTGGATCCGGGTTGTAACGGCAGCAGTAGCGCACCGGCCTGCCAAACCGCCGCCGCCCTTTGTCCCGATGCGGATAAGGGCGAAGCTTCTGCCCGACCGAGCTGTAAAAAACCCACCAGCTGCACCGACACCACCGTTGTCTATACCTCGATCACGGCCGGCGAAGATCCTTATAACGATTGTGAAACGTCTTGCGACGGGGCAGGGGAGTGCTACCAGCTGGCCAATGGGGATGCCTGCACCAATAATTATGAATGTGTTAGCGGTTTTTGTACGGACGAGGTCTGCTGTGATGACGAATGCGAAGGGGAATGCCAGTCCTGCCTCGCCGCTTCTACCGGCTTAAGTGGTAATGGGACTTGCGGTGATATTCCCGACGATGAAGATCCAGATACGGAATGCGCTGGTGAACTCGAATGTAATGGCCAAGGCGCCTGCCAGCTGAGCAATGGGCAAAGCTGCAGCACGGCCAATCAATGCCGCTCGAACAACTGTGTCGATGACGTGTGCTGTGATAGTGCTTGCACCACAAATACTTGTGAGCGTTGTGACATCACCGGTTCTATTGGAAGCTGCGCAGCAATTCCCGACGGACAAGATCCGGATAATGAATGTCCAATCGACGGCGGGGGGAATGCAACGGGAACATCTTGCAATGGGCTCAAAGCTTGTCATCGGGCACAAGGCACTGCCTGCACAACCGATTCAACAAGCTCAACCGAATGTGAAAATGGTCTCTGTGTTGACGGCGTATGTTGCGACAGCACCTGCGCCGATCCATGTAAGCTCTGCAACAACAGCACGGGAGTTTGCGAAACCGTTCTTAGCAGCACCGAAGCGGCCTGTACGGCTTTGAGTGGTTCCACTTCCCAGAGTTGCAGCGACAGTGGTGCTTGTCTGAACGACAACGGTGAAACCTGCACCGCCGATGCAGATTGTGTCAGCAATAACTGTGAATGCACCGATGCCAGCTGTTCTGCTTTAGCCTGTCGAGCAATTTCCTGCGGCACCTGCGGTTTTGATGATGGCTCCGGCTGTGACATTTTGAGTGAAGGGGCAGCCCATACCCTCGAATGCAATTCATCAGCCCATTGCAATGCCAGCGATTGTGTCTGCGATGGCGCTGGAAGCGAGATCAGCAATTGTTTGGGTGCGGACAGCAGCACAAGCTGCAGTACTAATGCCGATTGTATCCATGTCTGCATCGCTGGAAGTTGCACCGCACAGGTCGCCAAAGGCTCTGCCTGTGATGAAGACGCAGACTGCTCGAACAATACCTGCGTCGAAGGCTATTGCTGCAGCAGTGCTTGTGAAGATACATGTAAATCTTGTCTCGAATCCCTGACAGGAGAAGACAACGGCGATTGTGAGCCTATAGAAGGAGGCAAAGAGGATAATCTTCCAGCGGATACCTGTACCAATGGTGGCGAGGGCTGTACTTTCAGTGGCTGTCAATGCGACGGTGCTGCGCAATGTGTTGCTATACCCGGCGCCTCCGGGTGTTCTGCAAATACGGACTGCACCGGTGGTAATGTTTGTATCAATGGAGACTGTAAGCCCACTGCAGATCCGGGTGAGACTTGCGACGATGATGATGACTGTAGTGGCCCAAACAGTTGTATAGAATTAGTCTGCTGCGACAACACATGCGCTAATAACTGTAAATCTTGCTTAGACATCTATACGGGAGCGGGTGATGGAGCTTGCGACAACATCACGGCAGGCTTGGATCCCAACGACTTTTGTTCTGATGCTACTTCCTGCGATGGTTCAGGTTCTTGTTATTCGGGAAGCAATGGGGATACCTGCA
>CAXGWX010000179.1:0-7143 GCA_964013445.1 uncultured Bdellovibrionales bacterium
TACGAATCACTGCCATGGCTGTATCATGCAGCATCTTGGATATATTGCTTTGCATCTGTAAAGTCTGCTGTTGCTTTTGCAACATATTTTGCAGATCCACATTGGCCAACTGCGCATCATCTCCAACCGAGTTCAGAGTTTCCTCCATCTTTTGAATGTAGGTGTCCAGCTCTGCTTTTGTCGTCGAAACCGTACCGGTGCCCTCTCCAACAATATCACTAAGCTCACCAAAAGCCTGGGTATTGATATCGTTGCCGACAAAATTTCCTCCGGTCAAAGGATCTGTATCTTCATTACCCGCATTGGCTGTTAAAGCATCGCGTGCGCGCGTAAGCTCTTCACGAAGACACTTCTTCACCTCATTAAAGTACTGCACCTTTTCCGCATAGAAGTGCAAGTCCTTGGTGTTTTCCATATAGGCTTCACGCAGAACCCATTGCACTAAAGCGTTAACATCCACTGGGCCGCTATCTGATGAGAAGAAATTTGTACAAAAGTTGGTCCAATCGTATTCCAGATTTCCCCAATCGCCGCCAACTTGTTCACTGATCGTGTCCACAATCTCTTGTGCATCCGGATCCACGTGGGGAGGGTTTTCTCCTAAAACGACCTGCGTAAACTGATTGAGTGCACTGGTAACACTGCCGTGCTCAACATTCGAAGCGTTTGGATTATTGCTCCAGGTTCCGTAATCGAAACTTACTGAAGGAAAATTTTCCTTAAACTCATCAAGGGTAAGCATAAAGATGCCATCATCTGCTCCATTACCGGAAGGCTCCCCACAACCCCAGGGGTTGCGCATGACAATATATTCCTCGCCATCAATTTCGACCACACCCAAAACCGTATAGGCGTGTCCAGGAACCAGACCTTCCATTTCCGGATCAGAACCGGTGCCCACCGTAACCGTAACCCCCTCATCCGCAGAAGAAAGAATGTCTAAAAGAAGCTCATCGCTGGACAATCCATAACCTGCTGCCCAGTCAGCGAAACCGGCTTCGAAGTCACCCGAATAACCGATGCTGTAATTTTGACTTCCGGTGAGAGCCATCATCGCCATACTTGGATCACCGCCTTCATCGAGAAGATTAAATCCGGTCGAGTTCGTGGCATCCGCATCGCCAAAAAATGGGGGTTCCCCATCTGCCGCTGCAAGACCATTCATTTCCTCCGCGTACATCGCAAAGGCTTTCTCCAGCAGGGCGGGCCCCAATTCGTATAAACCATCACCGTCCGCGTCCTGAATATTCGCGCCAACAATTTCGCTATTCTCTGAGAGGAGGACTTCCAAATCAACCTCGTAGGAAAATGTCTCTCCTGAAGGCACAGGGAATCCACTCTCATCGTATTCAAGACCATGAAAGGTTATCGTATAGGTGCCATCGCCATTATCCTGGATCATATCCTCAAGCGCATCTGGATCGTTTGCCGCCAATGCCGCCAGAGCAGAGATAAAATAGCAATCACCCAGAGTGCCCTGCTCAATCTCCCCCGCATTCACCCCGTCTCCACTCCAAAGCTCACTTAAACCACTTAAGTCGACCCATTGAAAAGTTGAATTACCCCAGTCGGCGTAAGAAGCATCACCATCAAAATCAACATCGTCCCCTCCAGCCCCTAAAAGAAGCGAATTAAGAGGGGGTGTCCCTTCTCCGGAAGCGAGACGAGCGGCCCGAATATATTCTAAATTGCGCTTTTCAGAAGCCTTCTCTGTGCTGGCAGGAAGCTCAAACTCTGCTCCTGCCGCACTCAAAGCATTGGCTTGAGCACTCGCAATGCGCGGGTCAAAGCGCTCAAAAAGCTTTGCATTGGCCTGTAGAAACTTTTGTGTTTGCGGTGAGAAATAATTGCCTGGACGATTCATAATTTTTGCCAGGCCTGCATGCAATGTTGTTCGCAAAAATTTAGGTGCGGGGTTTGCTTCTTCAGAAGCGCCCTGGGACAAAGCGTTACTCTCCGGATTCTCAGTCGTTCGTCGAACAATCTTATTATCAGAGTTTGTCGTTTGTTTTGCTCCGTAATTGTCCGCTAGAGCTTTCTCTGCACTCTCTAACTCGCTGACTTCTGGCGAATTCGCTTGCGCCACTTCTGGTGGAATTTCTGCTGAAACATTTGTCTCCGCTGCTGGTATTTGCGATGGGGTAATCTTACTCATCTCTTCATTTCCTCTTGGCCAAATTCAAAATAAGACTATACCTATATAATCACTTTAACAAAGTCCTTTTTGCAAGGAGCAAGCCATATCACCAAAGAAGAGCCGCTACGGTAGGCCCTTGTTTTAAATGGATTTTTTAAAGCGCATGGCCCTCCTTAAAATACTGCAAGTGGGGAAAACGCTTTACCGGGACTCTCTTCCCCCAAAAACGCCAGCACTTAAGAGATCTGAAATATTTATTCCCGATGGTAGGGTTCACCGGCGATGATCGTCTGTGCACGATACAACTGCTCAAGCAATAACACATGGGCTAAACGATGGGGCATAGTCAACTCGGAGAGTGAAAAGGTCCAATTCGCCTTCGCCTTAATTTCATCCGCCAAGCCATCCGCCCCACCAATCACAAAAGCCACTCGGCGCTTACCGTCCTGGCGCCAGCTATCCAGGCGCCCTGCTAAGCCTTTCGAGGATGTCGATTCGCCGCGCTCATCTAAAACAATCAGAACATCAACTCCGGCGGCCTTGGCCAGAATCTCTTTTGACTCTTTGGCTGAACCTTGCTCTTTAAGCCAATGTTCCCTGATTGTCACATAGCGTTTTAAACGTTTGAGGTAATCGTCACGCAAACGACCATAAGTATCCTTGGCGGCACCAGGCCTGCCAACAAAAATGAGTTCATAGGTCTGCAGTGTAATCTCCGAGCCGGTGAAACATCCTAAGAACCACTGGAGCTGCTTTTCGGCGGCGTCTGCCAAATTTGCTCAAGCTGGTAAACCTGTCGGGTAAACTGATGAAAGACATGAAAGACCACATCGCCATAATCACTTAGAACCCAATTGCCTTCTTGCAGGCCCTCAATCCCTAGGTTTCGGGTACCCTCATCCTTAAGATCGCGGGCCACCTTATCCGCAATAGACTGAACATGGCGATCACTTGTGCCGGAAGCAATCACGAGAAAATCCGCGTAACTTACCTTGCCTCTGACATCGAGTGTAACCACATCGATGGCTTTAAGCTCATCCGCCAATTCGACAATACGCCTCGCTAACTCTTTGCCTGCTAACATCTACTGACCTTGCTTTTCCTGCTGCTCGGATTCTTCCTCTGGCATATGCTCTCTAAAGAAAGCTAAAGGATCAAGCTGCTTATTCAACAATTTCTTATTTCGCCAATTCTTAGGGATCTCTATCTCAACCCGCTCCGCAATACCTTCGATAACAAAAGCGTACGTAACCTTTATGGTCATGGGCTCCATGCCTTCTTCGGCAAGAAGAAGCTGCCCTTCAAGTTCAGCCTTAGACCATACGCCAGATGCCCTATCCAACCAGACAGCGCCTTCTAAGGCCTTGCGCTCCGCCTCTTCACGCCATTTTCCCCGTAGCGCTTTAGGCAAAGATGTTTCGACGGCCTGGGTTAATGCTGCCCTTTCATCGTTCTTCTCGGGCGTCCAGCTGACAACAAACTTCAGCGCTTCACGTCCCGCAATCATTTCACTGCCTTGTCGAGTAAAAGATAATCCCCTGGAGAAAAGCTCGAAAACTCCCAGTCGACTTGCAACAACAACATCCGCAAGCTCCTCATCCGCCATCTCACGCTTAAGAGCCCGATGGACTTGTCCATCGTTAATCCGTGAGAAGGAGTACTCCGGCAGGCTTGATAATTCGATCTTGGAATGTGGCGTCTGCAACAAAGCGTAGTAGTTGCCCTGCAGGTCTGCCGTTAATTCATAATGGTCTTGCTGAAGAAAGGGGGGCTTACTCTCCTGAATTAACTCGATGGCCGAATCTGCCTGCAACTTAAATGTGCCCAAGCGCTCCTGAACAACTGCGAATGGCATAAGCAAAATTTGTTGCTGGATGGCAAGATCTTCAGCGAAACTCTCAGCGGCAATCGGGCGCAAGGAATCAAACTTGACCGGCTGCAAAAATGCATCCTGATCTTTGCCACCCTGACAGGACGCCAAGGCAATGAGCATGACAAAGCTGCAAGTCAGGCCTCTTCTAAGCCTCATTTTTTGTCCACCACACAAAACTTTTCTCATTAAATCCAATGCTTTATATCCCATTGAAAAAATTTATTTCCTTGCACACAAACTTGGGCCGTATTAACCTATAAATTCGTAGGTTAAAAGGGCTTATTGCCGCAAATATATCTTCTTTTTCCATGGAGTGGGCTTGAAACGTGTACCAACTTCCCTAAGCGCTTGCTTTATACTCCTAAGTGCCCTTCCTGCATATGTTTTTATAGCGAACGACGGAAGCGGCTCGTTTTTTAGCGGACCCGCCCAAGCCAGGGCCGCCCTCTATCCAGATGTGCGGCAGCAACTCGGCACCTACGATCTCTCCAGTCATCAAACCTTAAGCCGGGTGATCATTCTTCTCAAAGAAAACTATGTCGAACCAGAACGCATAAAACCCAAAGAAATGTTTTTGGCCGCCTTAAACAATATTCAAAAAACCGTGGCGGAGGTTATCGTTGATGAAAAACATGCCAACGACAGAATCATTGTGTCCGCAGGCAAAAATATGCATACGCTACACATCAGCGATTTTGGTGGACTCGATCAGCTTTGGGAAGTGACCATGGCGCTGCGCGAAGTTTTTCGCTTTCTTCAAGAACACATTCACGATGGCGAAACCCGACGGGATATTGAATATGCCGCAATTAATGGCATGCTCTTTACTCTCGATCCCCACTCAATGCTCCTTAAACCGGAAACCTTTGATGAAGTACGCCTCAACACCAAAGGCGAATTTGGCGGCTTAGGTATTGTTATCGCCATACGCGACGGCAACCTCACCATTATTTCCCCAATTGCAAGTACTCCTGCGGCTAAAGCCGGGTTGAAGGCCAAGGATCATATTGTTCGTATTGGTGAATACTCCACCGTCAATATGACTCTTGAGGAGGCGGTACAACTTCTCCGCGGCAAGCCCGGCTCACCGATTACGGTCTGGGTCAAACGACGTACATGGAAAGAACCCAAGCCAATTAAACTAATTCGGGCAATCATCAAGATAGAAAGCGTCACATCTAAACTCCTTGATGGAGGTGTGGGTTATATCAAAATCAAAAATTTCCAAAACAACACTTTTGGTGATTTGCGAATGCACTTTCAAGAGCTTAAGAAACAGAATAACCAGGCACTTAAAGGTTTGATTCTGGACTTTAGAAACAATCCTGGTGGACTCCTCGATCAAGCAATACAAATCTCAGACTACTTTATTGAAAATGGCCCTCTGGTGATCACCGTGGGTCAAGGTAACAAAAAGCGTGAAGTGCGTTCTGCCCATAGTCGCGGCACCCAACAGAGTCCACCTTTGGCCGTATTGGTCAATGGAGGTAGCGCATCCGCCTCAGAAATTGTTGCTGGAGCCCTGCGCAATCATAACCGGGCCATTGTTATTGGCCAGTCCACCTTTGGCAAAGGCTCTGTACAAGTTCTTTACGATTTTAAAGACCATTCAGCCCTCAAGCTCACTGTTGCTCAATATTTGACACCGGGGGATGTTTCAATTCAGTCCGTAGGAATTACTCCTGATATCAAAGTTGAACCGGTAAATATTTCAAAAGAGCGCATAGCTCTTTTTGCTAACGACCATTTTCTCCGTGAAAAAGATCTACAGCAACACCTCAATCAACACGATGCTACAACGACAAAAACACAGACGATGCCGAGCAGCTACCATCTTATAAACGTTGTAGAGCCTCTCTCTGAAGAAAACGAAGATGCTAATGCATTAGATGAGTTTCGCTCTGACTTTGAAATCGAACTCGCACAAAGTCTTCTGAGTCAAATCAGCGCGCAAGAGCGGCCCTCTATGCTTTCCGAGAGCGATCCAATCATTAATCAGAAGCGAGAGCTTGCAGAACATGAACTTACCGAGCGATTGGGAAAACTGGGAATCGATTGGACCAATGCCCCCACGGAAAAATCTGAGGAGGCGGCTAATGTTTCCATTTTTCTGAAAACGACCCCCTTAAATGCGCTGCAAGCGGGCGATGAAATCACACTCACCGCTACACTACGCAATCTCGGCAAAACTCCACTTTATAGAGTTTATGGTATCACTGAATCAAAGAACCCACTCTTTGACAGTCTCGAGTTTGCTTTTGGTAAGGTGGCTCCAGGACAAAGAAAATCCTGGGAAAATAGCGTAAAAATTCCAGACGACTATTACTCTCGTGCGGACGAAATTACTTTAGAGCTCGATGATGCGCAACACGTCACGAAGAACTTTACGACCTCAAGCATTATAAACATAACCTCAAACCTTAAACCCCGGTTTGCTTTTCACTTTCGCATCGATGATGCAGAAAAAGGCAACGGTGATGGTATGCTGCAACAAGGTGAAGAGGCTGAATTTATTGTCGACGTTGAAAATCTAGGGCCTGGGGCAGCAGAGGAAACCTTAATTGCATTAAAGAATTTATCGGGCCCCGAACTTTACCTCAATAAAGGCAGGGCAAAAATAGGCCCCTTAAAGGTCAATGAAAATAAAACCGGAAAACTTCAGTTTGAAATAAAAGACAACCTCACCGAGGTGAAAATGCGCTTGTCTGTCTGGGACAACCTCTTGGGCGTTGCGCTCTCTGAAGAAATCACTTTACCCATCACCAAAGGTCGAGAGATTAAGAAAGTGAAAAAGCACTTAAAGACTCCAGGAAAAGTTCCTACACCAGTCTACGCCGGTGCGGATACAAGTACTCCACTTATTGCGCAAATCAAACCCAGAACGGTAGTACGAACCACGAAGCGTATTGATAACAACTGGTGGCGGGTTGAATTAAAAAGAGGCTTAACCGGCTTTATCAAGATCGATGATGCGGAACTTGTAAATCAAAGGGCACGGAAGAAAAAACATAAATCAATCACAGTCCTGCGCAGACATGCGGCACCAGATATTAATATAGAAACTCCTGATTTGGTTACTCAAGAATCAGAAATAGATATCAACGGCTATATCCGTGACGAAAACCACGTCAAA
>CAXGWX010000180.1:0-7078 GCA_964013445.1 uncultured Bdellovibrionales bacterium
AGACCCATACCCGTATTTCCGCTGGTGGCTTCGACAATGGTGCCGCCAGGCTTGATGGTGCCATTTTTCTCTGCATCATTAACAATATTGATGCCGATTCGGTCTTTCATGGAGCCGCCGGGGTTCAAATATTCGCATTTGACGTAGATCTCCGCTTTGGTGTGGCTGCCCATGGCATTGAGCTTGACCATGGGGGTATTTCCCACAGCATCGAGAATATTCGCGTAAGATCCGGGCATTAGCTCCATATTGTGCTCCAAATAAGGTGAAAACCGCCTATAGCCCATTTGGGGTAAGAATCCAATACCTCTTGCAGATATCTCCAAGCTTTGTCAGAGTATATCCTATGTGTCGGCTATTTGGTTTTCGCTCTTCGGTTCGTTCAGGGGTCCACGAATCCTTGATCGCAGCTGAGAACGCTCTCGCCAGGCAGAGTATGGAAAATCCGGACGGCTGGGGAGTCGCCTATTATCAAAAGCGTTTTCCACACGTCATTCGTTCAGAGAAGCTGGCCATCGAGGACAATCTCTTCAAGGATGTTTCTGCTGTTGTGTCGACCCGAACTCTTGTTGCCCACGTGCGCAAAGCGACGGTCGGACGGGTCGAGGTACTTAACTGCCATCCTTTTCAACACGGCCCTTGGTGTTTTGCCCATAATGGCAATATTGCTTTCTTTGCGAAAAATCCTCTGGTGCGGGATCAGATAGCCCATGAGATCGATCCTCGTTTTCTCTGTTATGTTTTAGGCAGCACGGACAGTGAAATGTGCTTCTATCTTTTCCTCTCCCGTTTAGCGCGTAAGGTTGAGGATATTTATCACGAAGGTGTACGGGTTGAACTCGCCCTTGAAGCCTTGCAGGAGACGGTGGATACAATCTGCTCGTTGGCTGACCCAAGGGTGGAAGACGAAGATGATTTATGTCGCTTAAGTTTTATTATTACCAACGGAGCACTCTTGATTGGCTACCGCCATCGACGAGAGTTGCGTTTTTCGACCTATAAGACCGAATGTCCGGAAAGTGATACTTGCCACGCTTATGAACCGAATCGCTGCGAAGCGGAAGTCAAGGATGGTATGGTTAAACATCTTATTGTCACCAGCGAGGAGATTTCTGACGGGGCAAATGTTTGGATTGAGTTGCAGGATGGTGAGTACGTTTCGGTTGACCATGGAATGAATTTTCATCGTGGAATTTTGTCGGACCCCGGTGAGGATAGTTCAAATGCACAGCGCCGAATGCGACTTGATATTGTTGCCTCCTAGCGGTGTTGTATTTTTATCAGGTAAGTGAGTTTTAACCTATGTTCTTTTTGCCGATTGGTGATGAGCCGAACCCACCAGGAAAGCAGCCTGTAACTTGGTGGCTTATTCTTGCCAATTCAGCAGTGTTTTTACTCATTACTTTGCCCTTAAAGTTAAAAGCTGCGGATATGGGTGATCCGGTTCTTAATGAGTACCTGAATCTTTTGGTCCAGCAGACCGGAGAGCCGGCACGGTATCTGATTGGACATATTTCCGCCTACGATGTCTTTGTTTACGAATACGGTTTTCGCTCTGTGGACGCCAGTGGGCTGACCCTTTTTACTTCGCTCTTCTTGCATGCTGGCTGGATGCATCTTTTGGGAAATATGCTTTTTCTCTACATTTACGGCGATAATGTTGAATACCGACTTGGCGCGAAGGCCTATCTTCTGCTCTATCTGGCTTCAGGTGTAGGGGCGACAGTTTTTCATAGCATGGCCTTTGGTTGGTCCTCGAATACGCCGCTGATTGGTGCTTCCGGCGCGATTTCCGGAGTGTTGGGGGCTTATTTTATTTGGTTTCCACGCAATCGGGTAAAAATCCTTTTTGTCCTTTTCTGGTTTGTGCAAATTATCTTTGTACCAGCTCGCTTTGTTTTAGGTATTTATATTTTGTGGGATAATGTGGTGCCCTGGCTTTTTTCTGATGGCTCTGGTGGGGTTGCCTATGGCGCTCATATCGGCGGGTTTTTAGTCGGTCTAGCCGTTGCTTATCGTTTGGCGGAGAGGCCGCCGCAGGCCAAAGGTCGGGTCAGAGGAGGGACTTCCGAGGGGGTTGAGGAGATACCTGACGAACAAACACCTGAGCCCGTACCCATGCGGCCGAAGAATATCGACTATCGTTCGCTTTTTGTGCAGGCAGCGCAGCGTCAAGATTATTTGAGTGCGGCGGAAATGTTTTCGCAAATGCGCTTGAATGATCTCATGCGCCTGGATGAAAAGGCATTTTTTGCGACCGTGGATGCACTGAGTGTGGGGGCACATTTTCCCATCTCCATATCCATGTTGCAGCGTTATATCGGTACACATCCGCAGGGCGAGCGATTGGCGGAGGCCCATTTGCGTTTAGGGCTTTTGCAGTTTGAACAACGCAAGCGCTTCGTGACGGCCAATCAGCATTTGCTTACGGTTTTGGATTTGCAGCCTGAAGAACAAGTCGAAGCCAAAGCCCGTGAGGCCTTAGAGGCGATTAAGCGCCTGCAAAAGCAAAAGGGTAAAAACGAAACCCTTAATTAATTGGAGTCTTTAACCGTTGAGAGAAAGACCCGCTCGATTTCTGGGGGTTCGACCATCCAGGACTTTCCGCAGAATTCGCAGTCGACGGTGACCGGTTTGTTTTCATCCATCATCTCCGCCAAATCCACACTGCCAAGCATTTGTAAAGCGGACAACACTCCAGCATAAGAGCAGCGACATTTCCAGCGCACCGGGATGTTGGCGTGGGCCGATTTAAGGTCGGGAACAAAAGTTTTGAGCGCATTAAGTTCAAGGACAGAAGAGCTTTCTACAAGATTACGAAATTCCCCAGCGGCCACCCGTTCTCGGATTTCCTTTAAGAGACTTTCTTTATTGTCAGGGAGTCCTTGAAAAAGAATGCCGACGGAGCGTTTTAATCGGTCATCACCATCGAAGAAAACTTCGCAGCGTAAAACCGATGGTATTTGTTCCGAGCGACATAGAAAGTTTTCCACATCGTCATCGATTTCGCCGCTTTCTAACTCAATGGTGCCTTGATTAAATTCACCATTTTCCAGGGAGCGAATGACAGAGAGCTGTCCATTGCCCACAATTGGTGAAATTTCCTGAGCTCTGGTCTCGGAGTGGCTTACCGGCGGCAGATCAATTTTCGGATCTTTGACATAACCGCGAAGATGGCATTCTTCGTTGATGTCGCAAAAAATTTGTCCGAGTTTCCCATTACAGACGACCTGCAGGCTCATATGTCTTGGTCGTTTTTGACTTAAGGCCATGAGAGCAGCGGAGGTTAATTGTCTGCTCAGGGCGATGCAGGATGTGCGGCCAAGTCGATGGACGTGCTGAGCTTCACGACAGATACGAGTGCTGTCGAGGAGGACAACGCTCACTCCAGTTTCCGGAGATACTCCAAAGATGCAGTGGGACTCAGACATCGTCTTAGCCTAGCATGAAGGTTCGCGCACCTATAGGGGAAAGGGAAATTTCTTGGCGTTTTTCAGCTATATTAGTAGCTTAGACGAGTCTGATCCATTTCCTGCAGGATCATGGAGAGCTTCTCTCGGGCGCTTTCCAGATCAGGCTCCTTGCTCACGTCCAAGGGGGGGCCGAAAATAAGTTCGGTGGTGCTAAAGGGCTTGGGGATTTCCAGCCGATCCCAACTCTTATCCAGGCGCCAGCATTTTGATGCTCTGCCGGCCAGGGGAATAATTACCGCATTGCTTTGCTGGGCGACCTTAATGATGCCCGGTTGGGCAACGCCTCGCGGACCTCGTGGCCCATCAACGGTCAAGCCCACGGTGCCGCCATTTTGATTCCAATCAATAAGTTGATTCAGGGCAGCAGAGCCACCCTTGTCGACGCTGCCTTTACGGGATGAGCCCCTTACAGCGTTGAAGCCTAAGCATGTTAGAAAGGGCACGACGAGGGCGCCATCAGTGCTTCTTGAAACCATGACGCTAAGTTGTTTGTCATTCATGGCAAACATGGCGTGAATAACCTGTCCGTGTAAAATCGCATAGATATATTTTTTATCTTCCTGATTTAATTGTGGTCGACAATCGTCAACCTCCCTGCGTCGACAGGTGGCTCGAACGAGCATCATGAAAAGGGCGAGTAGCCAGGCAAGGCAAGTGTAGAGAAACACTTTCATTGGTTGGTGGTTTCCGTTTGTAAGCTTAGCTCCTGAGTGTCTGGAAGGCTTTCAGCTATTTTTACGAAGTTCGAGTAGGCCAGGGTTGCACGATAGTGCCCCTCAAGGAGTTTCGGGAGTTCCGCCTCCAGCTCGACACGGTAGACTCCAGGGCCCGGCCGTTTGTATTCGAGAATGGGGCCCGGTTGAGCCATAAGCCGTTGGCCGTTGCGGTATAGTACAATGCGCAGAAGATTTGTTTCCTGCGGAGGCAGCTCTACGCTTAGGAGTTGGGGTGAGTCAAAGGAGAGCTTTGATTGGAAATCTTTTTGGGTGCCGGCTTGGTCAACGAGCGTAAGATTCATATCGATGATTTGATTGTTTTGAGTCGAGGAGCAATAAAAGGCGCCATTGGCAAGGTGATTATAGATATGACTTTCCTTCTCTTCTATCTTTTCAGGCATGGGGCCCGGCAAAACAATATTCCAATGGTTGAGATTCTTTTGTGCGTCAGTCCAGCCATGCAAGTCGACACCGCAAAGCCCTACCGGTGTGCTATCCGCCTCACTGTGCCAGCGTTTTAGGGCCCGTGCATTTGCACCATAAAGTTGGCTCCAGGCTAAATCCTGGCGCATAAGCACCGCACTGAGCATAGGGATAAGACGAAGTGGGTTGTTGCGTAGCATATCGCGTAGGGCGCTGGCGCTGTTGACTATTTCCAGGCCGCTTAAGCCCTCCCAAGGACCTTCCCAGGGACGTTTTAAGTCAAAGGGATGGGCGAGGATAGCAAGCCCATCGTTGTTGCGAATCTTTTTGACAACCTCCAGCGATTTTTTGTCCTCTTTGGCCAGAGGCTTGCCGCCCAGCTGGATAATATGTCCAAAGGCGGTGCTCCATTCCGTGCCTCTTAGAAAGAGAACTCCCCGTTGCATGATCGGAGGCTCGGGATTTTTATTGTGCTCAGTTAATATAACAAAATCAAGACCAGCCCGTCGTGCAGCAATGGCAATTTGGTCCATGGATATTTTTCCATCATGGCTTATGGATGAGTGCACGTGAAATGCACCCCTTAGAGAGTTGGTTTCGCTTTGTGGCAGGTCTGCAAGAGAACGGTGCTGAACCCGTAAGACGATAGCTGCAAGAATGGCGGCGCTGAGCAGGAAACCAAGAAGAAAACTGATAATGAGGAAACGGCGCATGATTAGTTGATTGTAAGGGTGCTTTCATCCAGTGGTTCAAATTGCATTTCGTAAAGACGGGCATACTCACCATTTGCGGCAATCAGAGTTTGGTGCGTACCTTGTTCAACGATGCGACCATCTTTAAGCACAGCAATAGCATCTGCCCGTTGGATTGTGGTGAGGCGATGGGCGATAACCAGGCAGGTTCTGTTTTCCATTAATTTTTCTATGGCTTTTTGTACAAAGCGTTCGCTTTCAATATCCAGTGCACTGGTGGCCTCATCGAGAATGAGTAAGGGCGTGTTGCGTAGAAGTGCTCGGGCAATGGCGATCCGTTGTCTTTGCCCGCCGGAGAGCTTGATGCCTCGTTCACCAACAAGGTGCTCGTAGCCTTCAGGAAATTGTTCGATGAACTCGTGAGCGAAAGCACTTTTCGATACGCGCATGACTTCTTCACGGGAGGCATTCGGTGCGCCGTAGGCGATGTTGTGATAAATGCTGGAGTTGAAAAGAAAGGTGTCTTGGCCGACGATTGAAATTTGTTCCCGCAGAGATGAAAGTTGAATTTGTGTAAGGGGATGACCATCAATCAAAACTTGTCCAGAAGTGCAGTCGAAGAAGCGAGGCAGCAGATGAGCCATGGTTGTTTTACCAGAGCCGCTGGCGCCAACCAGAGCGACAACTTGTCCGCGTTTCAATTCAAGATTGATTTCGCTTAAAACCGGCTCTTCGTCGTACTTAAAACTTACGTCTTGAAAGATCACCGAGTGGGAAAAATTGTCTAAGGGAACAGCGTTTTCCGCATCTTGAATTTCCGGTTCCAAATCGATGATTTCAAAAATTCGCTCACTGGCTGCAGCACCGTTAGCCAGGTAATCGCTAACATTGCCAAGCTTCTTAAGTGGGTCATACATCATGACGATGGCGATAAAGAAGCTCATCAAATGGGCCGGGTCAGCGCCTTCGTTTTGAATTTGTGTGCCGAGAAAAGCAAGCAGTGCGGCCAGTGCAAGAGAACCGAGGATTTCCATTGTTGGGGTTCGGGCAGCGCGGATGAAATAGCTTTTGAGGAGCTGCTGGTAGTAGCGCTGTCCAGCTTGTTCGAGTCGAGTGGCTTCGCGCTCTTGTGCGTTAAAAGATTGTACGACCCTGATGCCGGAGAGGGATTCATCGCAGACCGTGTTGATTTCGCCCTGCGCACTTTGCGAACGCTTGGCTACTCGTTTAATCCAGCGGGCAAAGCGTGAGAGGGGAAAGAGAGCCAGTGGTATAGTAACAAAGGTGTAGAGGGCCAAGGTGGCGTCGGTGTAAAAGCAAAAGCCAAGTAGAAAGAGGACGGAAAGCGGTTCCCTAATGATGGGGGCCCAGCCGTAGAAAAAAGACTGTTCCACCAGGTTCGCATCATTGGTGAGTCGGCTTAAGAGATCACCATGAGGATGTTTGACAAAAAAGCTTGGCGAAAGTTTGAGCATTGATTTAAAGGCATGCTGGCGCAAGGAAAGCAACACCCGTTGCGCTGTGCGTCCCAGGAGAAAAAACTGACCGGTTTGGGCAAAGCCTTTAAGGGTTGCGGTGATGACGATGAGCCCGGGTAGAAATAGGATGGCCTTATCCACAGCAATTTCCTCAATAGAGGCGAGCCAGGAGGCGGGGAGCCCTTGCCAGATCGAACGTATTTCCCCATTTGTGTCGCGCAGAACCGCGCTAAAATCACCACTGAAGATGAACTTGAGAGCTGGTCCGGCCAAAAAGGCGTAGAAGGCGGTGGTCA
>CAXGWX010000181.1:0-7037 GCA_964013445.1 uncultured Bdellovibrionales bacterium
CCTCGGTCCCAGTCTGTAGAGCTACAATCAACCTCAACGTAGGAGTCACTCTCATAATTCAAACAGCGACGGATGTAGACCTCTGAGAGGTCATCAAAATCGTCGTCTTCTGTCACCTTCACATGAAATTTGATTTCCGTTGCAGCTTGCCAATCGTTGTTGAAATAGTCGTTATTATTTCCTGATGCCACGACAAAGTCATCATCGCCGCACTCAAAGACTACTGTAGTCTGCAAAGCATCATACTCGTATGAACCAATACCCAACATCGAGTCGCTCATATCGCTTGGAACGCTGCCGTCATTCTCAAGAGGGCCCACATAAAGGCTTCCATCTGCCAAATCTAAAACCCAATCCACACAAGCATACTCGCCGCTAACAGCATCGAAACGCAGAACCTCGCCCGCCGCACAGTCTTTAATTTTAAGACTGGAAGCGGTATCGACCCCCGGATTACCCGAAGCATCAACGACCTCTATAGAGCCGCTGGCGCTGGCCAACGGCCCGGTACAACTAAAAGAGCCGTCTTGATTGATGTGATTGAGAAAAAAACCGGCCTTACATGTATTCGAATTTTCAATCGTATCACCGCTGCCGTCCAGGACCTGCTGAATTTGCAGACAGCCAAAAGAGCCCTGGCCGCCATTGTCGTCTCCACTCTCGAAGCTGACCAAGGCCTCACCTTCAGGGCACTCTATATCCTGAATCTTGGCTTGAACTTGCCCGTAGTCAATCGCCATTTGCACATCACCACTAAAATCGCCCGCAGTCTCGGCGTTTTCATCGAGCGTGCCGCCACCTGGCTTAGCCGTACCTTCATAGTCGGCATGACATGCCCAAGCCCCAACGCTAAAATCAGAACCACAATAAATCGCATCCGCAACGCTCAGCTGCGCACAGGTTGGGTTTGTGCCGGTACAGCCACCTGCATCGCCCTCAGGGCAACTGATACAGCCATCCACATAACGTGTCCCAGTGGTCTTAAAACCATCGCTGCCATAATTACTGGTGCTCAAAGAACTCGTTCCGACAAAAGGCGCATTGCCCCATTCTAAGCCATTGCCTGAATCATTCACCCGCAGAACTTGTCCCGCATCGCCGATAGGCAAGCGCGTATTCCCCGTGCCACCTTCATAAACCAATAAATCACCGCTGGTACTCAAAGGTGAGAGGTTGGCAAAGGCGTTGTCTTTATCACTGGCGCCCGTACCCCCTTCGGTGATTGGCAATGGCACCTCCAGGCTCAAACTCGAAATGGTGATGCCCTTGACGTTGCCTTCACAAGGTGTGTCGTCATCACAGGCGGTCAGCCCGGCCGAACAAAAATACAAATCTTCACCAATATCATCCCCTGCTGACGCTGTTAAACAATCGCTATGCGCTGTGCAAGATTCATCAGCATGGCCAAGACATAAGCTTGTGTTAAAATTACACCGAGACACGATACACTCATTCCCCATAATGTATTGATATTGTAGGGCACCATTAGCTCTACAGACATTCGCATCGCGCAAGCATACAGGCTCTGTGGTGGTCTGCGCACCGCAGGTCTGCGTACCCTCACAATCAGCAGCGGTAGTACAATATTTACAGTCGAGTACCTTGGCATAGGTGTAGCTTGGATCGTTGCCACCATCATCGGCTGTGCCCACATAATGGCTGTCGGTATAGAGGTAATCGCCATTGCCATCGCCAAAACTCAAGGAGCCCGTGACTTTAAGCTCTTCGGTGATGGTCATCGGCGCCTTGGCATTTAAGGCGCCGCTGCTGTCAGCGTAGAGTATGCCTTCACACTCATTGCCAGAACCACTGCTGGCACAGCCTGCGATATAAAGAGACGAGGGGTAGGTTGTATCTGTACCGTCCGCTTCGACCGGAGTCGATGCTGTATTACCCAACCAATCGGCGCAGCCAGTCTGGCTTTCAAAGGTCTCTGGAGTGCCATCGTTATCACAACAATCGCTGCAACCGCTCTGATCTTCCCAGGTTTCGCAAGCACCGTTGAAGTTACAGTTGTTCGGCGGATCACAATCCTTCATGCCCGCACGAGCACAAGCGAGCAAGCTCTCGTCGGAACCGCACTTGCCATCGTTGTTACATGCGGGAATATCGCCGCCTAAAAGGTCAGGTAGAGGTTGCCAAAGATAAGGTCCATCATGATCTTCATGAGACGGATGGGCCGCAAGCTCGGTTTGGTTATCAGCCCAATCCTGAAAGACCAGAACCTGGTTCTGGTTTTCCGCAGCCACATTCGGCGCCCGTAAAATCTTGTAACCGGCGGTACAAGTTTCGCCACCCACGCTACAACCACTATCATCCACACAATAGGTGTCTGAGCCAGTGCCTTCCGCGGTCTGGCAAGTCCCCGCCGACCAATACATCAAATCCCCGTGTCGACGACTAAAATCCGGATTGCCATCGTCATCCGCATCCGGCACGGGCACCGCAAAACCTAAAGTCGGATTGCTCGCATCCCCATCGCTGGTCAAAGGTGGTGTTACCGCAATGCTACGCACACCGATATCGATGGTGGAATTCGCATCTCCAGCCTGATATCCCCAAATGATGTTCCCCGCATCGTCGCTCATCAAAACTTGATTTTCTAAACCGGCTTCAAGAACCTTATGCTCGTCATCCCCGTCATCCCAAACAATGAGCGCATCCTTGGTCGGAGCGCTGCCCTCGCGCGTGGCCGGTGATAAATTATCAAAGGCATCCGAAGCGCCAGTCGCGCCGGTACCACCGTAGTCCAGGGCCAAGGGTGTGGTGAGGGAGACCACCGGAGCGTTCGGGTCGGTTTTATCAACCACTATCGGAGCGACCCCATCTAGATCATTAAATGCCCCCGCATTGTCGTCGGCCCAGGCGAGCCCGCCGCCATTGACTTTTAACACCTGACCATTTGAGCCGGCGGCTAAAAAGGTGTGGTTCGTACCATCGTGAGTAATCAAGTCACCACTTGCCGGGCTGCGTGAGCTCTCTCCATCCCGGATCAAAGGCGAAAGGGTTTCGAAGGCTGCGGATGCGGAAGTTTGGCCTGTTCCTCCATATTCGATGGCCAAGGCATCGCTCAAACTCAAAGAGCCACAACTTAAAGCGCCGGTGGCGCCATTGAGGCTCGCCACTTCCGTTCCACTGCTGTTTAATACGGACAAGGCGCCACCATCACTGATGACCATCGAGCCGACAGTGGCGGTACCGGAAATGTGAAAATTAGCCGCTTGCGCCTGGCTGTCCTGATTGAGAATTGGTTCCCCGGAGGAGTCGACCCAGCCTAAAGTGCCCTCCGCATCCAATACCCGCAGTACCGCACCCGCCGCATTGGTCGTCGGGATACTCAGTTGCTGCCAGGAGTTGCCATCAAAATAGAGAATATTACCCGCGCTGCCGCTTGCGGGTAGGGCAGACTCTTGGGCTGCGGCCTGAAAAACCGCATAATCCTCGGCACTCAAATATCCATCCTGCGATGCGGAGGCTTGGTCGATGCTCAGAGTTGGATCTGTATCCGTGCCGCCAACCTGCAAAGGCGCATCCGCCGTAATACCATCAAGCTTGGCATCAAAAGCGGCGTAATCGGCGGCGGAAAGATAGCCCGGCTGTTCATCAGAAGCGATCTGCGTACCATAGTGCTGAGGATAACCGGTTCCCATGAGAGCTTTCTTAACCAGGGCAGTAGATAGAATCGCCGCCCCTGAGCCGACTTTCTCTAAAGCCTGTCCGCCGTAGGTGCCTGCAAAAACGTAAGCCTGCCCCGCTGTTAAAGACGCAAAAGCCGCACTCGCACCATATGCTTGCAAGCCGCTCAAGAGATCTGCATTCGCCGCAAACAAACTCGGATCACCTGCGCTGACCAACATCAACGCATGGTGGGCGCCCAGCTCCTGGGCCTTAGCCATGGCGGCGGCCAAACCGCTGACCCCATCCGCACTGGCCGCATAAAAGGTCGAAAGAGCATTGCCATCGCTGTCGCTGGCCACAACATCGTGGGTTGCCAGATCGATCACGCTCAAGAGCATCCCCTCACCCGCTTGTCCTTGCTCGGCCCCATTGATGGTCAAAGAAAGAGTGCCTGTGCTTGAAGATTCAGAGCGCAAGTAGAGCGCGCTAACCGGACCGGTTCCAACCGTACCGCTCAAATATAAGGCTGGGTCATCACTTAGAGCCGTATTCACCGCCGCCACCAGAGCGTCACCGTTGTTTTCTAAATCTACACTTAAGCCTTCTTCACCCTGCAACAAAGAAACTTCTGTACCGCAGGAATCACCGGCTTGATTGACAACGCTTAAGGTGTAGCGGCCGGACGCAATGCTCTCGGGCAAACGGGCAATCACTTGAGTTGCCGTCGGCTCTTCACAATTTTCCAAAGTTACTTCTTCGCTGACCGGATCTGTCCCCGTAAGCATCACCACCGCACCACTTAGATTGGTGCCGCTAATGACTAAACGGTCGGTTACAAAATTCTCTGCCTGGCCAGCAATCTCAGCTGCCTCCCCTGAACCGTTAACGCTAAGAATCGTTGGACAGGTGGCGCCGCTGGGATCAGCGCAAGGTCCTTCAACAACCGGTTCCGGGTTTGGGTCATAAGAGTCACACTTGTCGATTTTTTTACAACGGCCTTCACAGCAAATTTTTTCTTTGCCGGTGCAATCAACATCGCTATCGCACTTCTTGTTTTTCTTACCACCACAAGCGGATAAAAAGACCGCAGCAGAAAAACAAAAAAGAATGAAAAATGATTTGGAACAAACAGACATGTTCAGCCTCCCAGAAGTGAGTGCCGACTAAAATTGGCCAACAATGAAGCATAGCCAGCACCTAAGTGCGGTGCAACGATGACAAAATAAAAATAAAAAAAAAAACCCTTTAGCGACGAGGCACCTACAGGTAGGCATCAGGCCTACCCCTGCAAGCGCCTTTAGATTGGGGCTAAACCGAGCCTCAAAGGCAAAACGAAGAAAGAATGCGGAAACGTACTTATAATGATTTTCTAAAGATCGTTGCTACAGCAGTGCATTAAAAACCGGTATCGTAGTCTGGCGCCATCTTCACCAAAAGACCCGCCTGCCCTACACCACCATTGGGTCCATCCACTTCCACCCGCTCCATCGCATCGTCGAGTTCAACTAAGGGGAACTCAAGCGTTGTTTGATGTTGCGGTGCCCGCATCGCTCCGTAGAGCAACATCGTTCCATCTTCGAGAGCCTGCAAGCTTGCCTGCCAGTTCGGAATATCAACGCCTGCTGCATAATAAGCATTCAAGGTTCCCTCACTCCATACCTCTGCGTTGTTTTTATCGTAGGCTCTAAGCTCGAGCTTATAGGTATTTGTCAAACCAACGACCGTATAGACACGCTGGCCAGAGCTAAGCACCGCCACATCACTGCCGCCCCAATCTTCGCTAAAATCACTGTAATAGGCCGCCCATTTGCAAGTTGGTCCTCCAACATCATCAGCATAGCGCGCAAAATAGGCCCGTACAACACCATCGTCCTGCGCTAAATTGCAAACCGCATCACCAAAACTTAAATTATCGCCAAAAGATGAACCAGTGATATGAATATGAGTTTCACAGGTCTCACCATTGCCCGAGCAATCCGCATCGACGCTGCAACTTGCCAATGCCGGATTCGTCCCGGAGCAAAAACGCTCTAAGGCCAAACCATGCACATATTGGTCCTCACTCTCGGTGGTACTCTTGATGCTCTGCTGCCAGGCCGCCTCAGCATAGCTTCCATGATTCAGATACTTAAGAATAAAACCATCATCATCACCCTGCGCCGATGTCGTACCAATGCTTGTCTGATAAGTGTACGCACCAACCACATAGACTTCATCTCTATCGTCCACACGTTGTACCGCCACATTTGTCGGCATCAAAAAGCTGTTGGCATCCGAACTTTTCTCATGCACACTCCAGCGATAATCCCCAGCACTTGAATAATTCACTAAAAACATATCTTCGCCAGCAACACTCAAGGAATTGCGCCCAGATGCAAAGGTGAGCACATCGGAGAAGCCCCCGATCACATACGAGCCACCATCTTCATCAAGAGCCAAATCTTCCGCACCGACCCGTTCACTGGAAGTCATCGCTTGCAGCCAATTAAGATTTCCATCCTTATCGTATTGGGCAACAAAGCCGTTGGTCGTATTTGCCAACGCCGAGCCGGTCTGCACCCCTGCGCAGTCCACATTCGCATCGCAAGATTCTCCCGCACGCCAACCACCGCTACAGATCTCGCTAACGCAGGTACCAATGCCGCCAACAGTACCCTCCGGCATCAAATAACAATCATTGGTGCCCAGGGTTTCGTGAGAGCAAAAGGAGCCGAGAATAATAATACGGTCCTCATGGTCGACGGCCACATCCTCCAGCCAATCATCAAAAAAGTGATCCCCGCTGGTATCGCGCTCAGAACCCAAGAGCCGTACCCAAATGATTTCCCCATCTTTGCTCAAGCGCATCAACAGGCCATCCTTAGTATTATTTGTATCGTCCTTATTCTCATAGGTATTGCTGGCATGCAGATAGTCTCCAACCACATAGCCCGCTACCACCAAAGATCCATCCGCCATCTCATCCGCACCTTTGAAGACAAAACCATACTCTGTACCTGCATCGAGGATATTTTGTACACTTGCAAAGCTCTGCCCCCAGACACTCGCTTCGCAACCGTCAACCGCGTTCTGATTCGAATCGAGGAAGAAGCGGTCCGTGCTGTTGATTGCCAAGGTGTCTTGGGAGCATGTTAATGTACATGTACTCACCGAACAGCTGCCATTGTCTAAGTTCTGAAAAGCGGCCACAGAGGGGTCACACACCTCATCGCCACCTGGGTCGGGACACCACTCTCCGTCATTGCATGCACTTAGCCCCGTACTCTCACCAAATCCGGTGCATTCCGCGTTGCACGCCCCGCAAGCACTAACAAAACCATCATCACAATACTCATCTGCAACCGCATTCACATAGCCATCACCACACACGGTCAGCGTGCAGTCCACATTGCAATCACTCGTTTCCCCAGCGCCATCGC
>CAXGWX010000182.1:0-7008 GCA_964013445.1 uncultured Bdellovibrionales bacterium
ATGGGGCGGTGGCGGCCCCCAATGGCAAGATCTATGGGATGTCTCATAACGACACTTTACTAACGGCGAGAAATATCCTGGTCATTGATCCGGCAAATGCCAGCGCCACAACTTTTCTGGTTGATGGTCTAAACGAAGAAATCGAGAAATACGCTGGTGGAGTATTGGCGAATAACGGAAAAATTTACGCCATGCCCTATAATGAAAGTCGGGTTTTAGAAATTACGCCTGCCCATGCGGGGCTGGCTGACAGAGCGGTTCCGATTGGCACGGCCGTCAATGGTAACTGGCTGGGCGGTGTTTTAGCAGACAATGGTCATATTTATGGCATTCCACATATAGGCGATACGATGCTTGATATTGATCCAGGCAGTGCAGGAGTAACCACTATTTCTTTGGGGCTTGGCGTTAGTGGTTTGTCCTGGGCGGGAGGTGTGTTGTTAGCCAATGGCGATATTTATGGCATACCTTATGGCGCCGACAATGTTTTGATTTTCGACCCGGATACGGGAACCGGGCTTATGCCCCAGTTTGAGTACGAAGGAAGTAATAAATGGCTTGGGGCGATTATGACTGGTAATCGTCATATTTACGCAATCCCTGTTGATGCAGACACTGTCCTCGACATTGATTCGAATGCGAATCGTCATTTGTCTTTGGGGCTTTTGCGTTCAGGGTATTGGAATAAGCTGTGAGAGTCTTGAATATGAGTGCACGATTGAAAACACCTATCCGCATCCTTAGCACCATGCTTGTCATTTGGGTATGTGTTGCTTGTGCGCCGAAAGGCGAGCCCTGCGAAGTCTATGCCTATGAAGATGGCTCGGTGTTGATTCGTTGTCCCGATGGCTCCAGCGCCACCATTGAAGAAGGGGCGATGGGTGAGCAGGGGCCGCAGGGAGATATGGGAGACAGTTGTGCGGCTGTGGATAATGATGATGACACTTATACCATTACCTGTCCGGGGCGGGAGCCCTTCGTGGTGGCCGATGGGGCGCAAGGGGCAAGTGGCCCAAGCGGCGATGCAGGTGCGGATCAGTTTGATGCAGATCAGGGACTTCCGGGGCAAAGCTGCACGGCGGTGGATAATCAGGACGGCACCTATACGGTGACCTGCGGCCAGAGTGCACCTTTTGTGGTCAGTGATGGGAGCGATGGAGCGCAAGGAGATACGGGGAACACTGGCGCAGCGGGGGATGATTGTGATGTGAGTAACAACGACGATGGCACGGCGACCATTTCCTGCGAAGGCGGCAGCAGCGTGACTTTTGCCATTCCAATATGTGGCAATGGGGTCTCGGAGGGTGGTGAGGAATGTGATGATGGCAATAGGGATGTGGAGACCTGCGCCTATGGTTTGACAAGTTGTGAGGTCTGCAATGCAAGTTGTGACATTGAGGCGGGCGCAGGAATTGCGTTTTGCAGTGACGGCACGGAAAACGGTCCTGAAGAATGCGATGATGGTAATACGGTTACAGAAACGTGCACCTATGGGCAACAATCTTGTACGGTCTGCGATGTGGGCTGTCAGTCGGTGGCGGGGGCGACAAGCTTCTGTGGCGACTCGGTTCTTGATGAGGCCAATGAAGCCTGTGAGGAAGGCAATGCCATTACTGAAGAGTGTGCTTATGGTTTGACGAGTTGTGAGGTTTGCGATGCGAGTTGCGATCTCGTCCCGGGGGCAACCAGTTATTGTTCCGATGATATCACCAATGGTCCCGAGGATTGTGATGATGGGAATGAGGTGACCGAGGAATGTGACTATGGCTTAGAAGAGTGCCAGGTCTGCGACGAGTCTTGCATTCTGGTTGCGGGGGCAACCAGTTATTGTGGTGATGGTATTACCAATGGGCCGGAAGAGTGTGACGACAACGACAGTGATGAAACCGATGGCTGTTTGAGTACCTGTGTCAATTGGATTTGGAATGGCGGCAACTGGTTTGAAGGCGCCTGGCACAGCGTTGGCGCAGACCACTGGCCGGCCTACAAGGCGGAGCTGGATGATGTGATTGCGACCAACATTGATGTCAGTATTGAAGACGAGCATATTACGCAGGATACGTCTGCTGGGTTGACAGTTGGCTCCGCCATTTATGGTAGCGCCGTTCTTGGCGATAATGATAAAATCTATGGCATTCCTTATGATGCAACACAGATTCTGGAGATCGATCCGACAAATCTGAGTGCATCGCAGATTGTCAACTGGGATGGCAGCGATACTTTTTCCGGCAGTGCTAAATGGAAGACGGGCGTGTTAGGGGTTGATGGTAATATTTACGGTATACCTCTTGGTGCCGCAAGCATTTTGAAGATCGATCCGGATGCGGTAACTTTAGCTGATCGGGCAACTCTAATTCTAGAGGATAACTCTTTACTCAGCGATTATGGGTGGCGTTGTGCTGTAAGCGCGCCGAATGGAAAAATTTATGGGGTGCCCGCGGCTGCTGATACTCCCATTCTTATTCTCGATATTTCTGGGAGCCCAAGTGTAAGCAGCCACACACCTGCTTCCGCATTGGATGGGGGCTATGATGGTTGTGCGCTAGGGGCGAATGGTAAGATTTATGCCCTGCCGAATACTGCGTCGAACATTATGGTTATTGACCCATCAGAGAGCCCTCCAGTTTTAAGCTTTATTGTACCAGATCCTGTATTTTCAACGACAAGTTCAAAATGGTCTTCATTGGTTTTGGCGGCCACAGAAAATCTCTATGGGATTCCCTATAACGCAGATCAGATCATTAAGATCGACCCAAGTACGGATTCGATCACCTTGCTGGATATGGCGGATGAAGGGACTTGGACAACGGGGGCGTTGGGTGTGGATGGTAAGATTTATGCTATGCCTATAGATGTGAATACGGCCTCTGTTTTAGTTATTGACCCTGCTTCTGATACCGGTACGACTCTAGGAACCCTTACGGTAGAGACGTCTACAAGTGGGTGGTTTGCGGCGGCGCGGGGCCAAAATGGTGATATTTTTGGTCTTCCTTTTTATCGAGATGATATTTTGAAAATAGACTTTAGGGATCCTAATGACGAGGACGATCCAGATCCTCCAGACACTTTTAACTCGCATATCAACTATTCAAGCTATTTTAATCATTTTTAAATGGAGAGGCGTGTGTTCTTAAAGCGGCATCATATCTTTGTATTCAGTGCTCTCTGCTTTGGGCTTGCCTGCGATCAGGAGAAAAAGCCCTGCACTGTTGCGGCCAATGATGATGGCTCCGCTTTAATTACTTGTCCTGGAGAACGAACCACCTATATCCCCGCGGCCCAGGCCGGCGCGGCGGGAGACAAAGGGGCGGTTGGAGAAGCCTGCAGCGCCACAATTGATGAGGCGCAAGGAACCATCACCATCTCTTGTCCTGGAGCCGATCCGATTACGGTCAGCGATGGGGAGACTGGGCCCGATGGAGATAAGGGGCCAACGGGGGATGCGGGGGTGCCAGGGGCACCCGGGGATACGGGGGCAAGTTGCTCGGCGGCGGATAATGGCAATGGAACTTTTACGATTTCATGCCCCGGCCAAGACGATATCGTTGTGGGTAACGGCGATGAAGGCACTACGGGCTCTCAAGGGGGGACAGGGGCAGATGGTGAAGACTGTAGTGTTGGTGATAACCAGGATGGCACCATCACCGTGACCTGCGGAACTGAAGAGCAAGACTATCCCATCGCCATTTGTGGTAACGCTGTGGTCGAAGCCGGTGAGCAGTGTGATGATGGCAATGATGTGGAAGAGGATGGTTGCTTAAGCAGCTGTATGGAGATTTCCTGGCAAAATATTGGGGCTTCTTATTGGAGTACTTATGCGGCGACGATTGCCGGCAGCGCCGCCTCTGGAAGCTCTGCTGCACCAACCGCAACTCTCTTGGCTGGTGCTCATGGTGGAAACAACAGTTACGACCCAGACAATGGGCGTATGTGGCGTGGTGGGGTGCTTGTCCCGTCAGGAGAAATCATCGGCATTCCATATCATGCGGACGAGATGCTTTTTATTGAGCCTGAGAGTGGCGGCCATCGCCTTGTTGGGGATTTTGATGGTGAAGGTTCGGCCAAGTGGAGTGGCGGGGTCTACCACCCAAGTGGTTATGTGGTGGCTATTCCTACGACCCATGCGCAGGTTTTACTTATCGATCCGATAAACGAGACGAGCCAATTTGTCGGCGATACTTATGTCGGTGATTTCAAATGGGCTGGCGGTGTGTTGACACCCAGTGGAGATGTTGTTGCCATACCACAAACAAGCGATAATTTGCTGGTCATCTCTTATGAGAGCGGGGAGTGGGAGACCCAAACCTATAGTCTACCTGCAGGCATCACCGATGGTGCGACCTTGTCCGCAAACTGTCCGTCCGGGTCTTTCAAATGGCAGGGTGGTGTACTTGCACCCAACGATAAGATTTATGCGATTCCCAGCTGCACCGAAGAAATCCTGGTGATCGACAGCCATGATTACTCCATGTCTTTGATTGATAATGTGAATACGGCGACTCTGGGGCCAGAGTTACACACCGATGGTTTTAAATGGCGCGGTGGGGTGTTGGCTGCGAATGGGAAAATATATGGTCTTCCCTCAAATGCGCACTATGTTTTGGAAGTTGATCCGGTGAGTGAGGCACTTGCTCTGATTGACAGTGGTCAAACCGGTGGCGCTAAATGGTCCGGTGGTGTGCTTGCCCCGAATGGCAAAATATATGGTATCCCTCACCACACGAACCTCCTGCTTGAAATAGCTCCAGGGGAAAGCAGTACAAGTGTCACGACCCATGATTTTTCCGGAGGAACATGTGGCGATGGGGTTTGCGATCTGCTCGGTGAAAACAAGAGCAGCTGCAATGCGGATTGTGATAATGATGAGCAGCGCTGGCTCGGGGGCGTGTTGGGGCTCAATGGTAAGATTTATACCTTGCCTTCACTTGCCGACAATATTGCTGAATTCGACCCGCAAGCCAACGGAACTCTGCCTTCTTTTGTACCCCTCTCGGGCTACTACAATAAGTATTAAAGGCCTTCTGATATTTTTCCCGCAGCCTTTTTACCCGACCAAATCGCTCCATCGACAGTAGCGGTGGATAAATAATCACCGGCAAAAACGAGCGGTGCTTTTTGCCCCTGCCAAAATTCTTTGGCTTTTTTATAACGGCCGACGCTGTGGACCGGAATGGCTTCATGACGTTTGATGAGTTTAAACGGTGTCACTTTTTTAGGAAGGGCCGGATAAAACTTGCGCGCTTCTTGCCACATGGTGGTGTAGAGCTCTGCCTCACTTTTATCTAAGAGGGTCTGGCTTTGTTCACCGCTTAAGAATACCGCCACCAACTCCTTGCCCTGCAAGCTTTCATCGCTGTTTTGCCCTTTGAGGGAGCCAAAGCCAATGGCGGCAATATGATGTTGGCCCGGCCCGGAGGGACAGAGGCTGCTGGCTTGCGCGGGACACTCATCTTTTGCCGCAAGATAGGCGGCGTGGATGTTCGGGGTATAACGTTGCTCGGACAAGAAGCTTCGCTGCTCTTCTGGGAGAATATCATTGTTCAGATTTTTGCAAATTCGCGCAGCCACCGAAGCGGTGCTGGCGATGACCAAAAAGTCGCTCCGGAACGATTCAGCCTTTGTTTGCAGAATAAATTCATTGTCTTGATAGGCAATGTCTTCGATGGCGGTATTGGTATGCACTTGCATATCCTTGGTGACGCTGCGGCAAAAGGTGTCCATGCCCTTGGCAAAGGTGTAGAACTTGGCATCGGCGGCTTTGGATTGCAGGGCTAAAAGTAAAGATTGAGAAACCTCTTCGCAGGAGAAGTACCAAAAGGGCTCGATGCCAGGGCGAATAAAAGCGTGATAGACTTCGTCGTTGCAGCGCTTGCGTATATAAGCGGCAATGCTTTCCTCATCGTATTCGGCCAATTTCTCACAGTCATAGAGGTGGTCGTGGCGGTGCTTTAAGGTCATAGAAAGAGTTTCCCGCAGCATACTTAACTTCGACCTTATGGATGCATAGGGAAACTTCAAAAAGGATTGTAGGGAACCCAATTGTAAAAAGGCGGCCTTACCATTTTGCACCAGACCGTTGTTGCGTGAGAGAGTGATGATTTCATCGTGCAGCTCGAGCTCATCAATATAGGTTTCAAGATTCGGATAGAAATTGGTGAAAAATCCAGCGCCACTGTCATGATTCAGGTCTTGCTCGCGCCAGGTTTGGGTTCGACCACCAACCTGGGCATTGGCTTCAAAGATCTGCACATCGAAACCAGATTTTTGAAGTTCATAGGCGGCCGTGCAGCCCGCCGGTCCCGCACCAATGATTGCGCAGCGTTTCGCCATGCCTTCTTGTAATACTCTGGAGAGCAATTGAAAAGCATATTGCAATCCAGAGGGGCTGGGGGCAGATTGTAGGTTATGAAGAGTAAGCAGCCCGTGTTCGTGTGTATGATAACGCTTTTGTCGCTTCTGTCATTTTCAGGGTGTGCTTCCTTAGGCAAGGCGATGTTTCATTGGCATAAAGATCGAGAGCGCAACGCAGCCATGTTAGAAGAAAAGAAAATCGAAGTTGGAGAGCACGAGATTGTTTATCTCGAAGGTGGGCAGGGACCGACCTTGCTTTTGTTGCACGGTTTTGGTGCCTATAAAGATACCTGGACCCGTTTTGCTAAAGAAGTGGTCAAGGATTTTCATGTTGTCATTCCGGATTTGCCCGGCCACGGCTTAAGCACCCGGATGATGAGTGAAAGTTACGATATCGAAAGTCAACGGGAGCGCCTCAAAGGTTTTCATGCAGCCCTTGAACTGGATGTTGTGCACTTGGTAGGGAATTCTATGGGCGGTCAGTTGGCGGTCGCCTATGCCATCACCCACCCGCGGGATGTGGGCACCATGACTCTCTTTACGGCCGGAGGTGTGCATGAGCCGCAGCCATCTAAATGGCGGCAGGAAGCGGCGAAGGGAAAAAATATTCTCGTGCCGTCCACCGCGGAGGCCTATGATGCTTTGCTCGACGAGCTT
>CAXGWX010000183.1:0-6962 GCA_964013445.1 uncultured Bdellovibrionales bacterium
GGGGGCTAAGCCAGAACAGATTATATTGAGCGGTGTTGGCAAGCGTAATGATGAAATTCGTTCAGCCCTTAAGTGGGGAACGCGCTATATTTGTGTGGAGTCCTTTGAGGAACTTAAAGCGGTTGAAGAGATAGCTACAAACGAGGGATTGCAGGCGCCGGTCGCTGTGCGGGTTAATCCGGATGTGGATGCGAAGACCCACCCCTATATTGCAACAGGGCTCAAACAAAATAAATTTGGGGTGGCATGGAATCAGGTTCATGAACTCTATCGTTGGGGAATGACACGAAGCTCTTTGTCCTTGATTGGAGTAACATGTCATATTGGCTCACAGTTAACGCGTATTGAACCTTTTGTTGATGCAGCTGAGCGCATCGGTGTGTTGGCGAAGGAGCTTTTAGAGAGTGGAGTGCAACTGCGTTATGTTGGCATGGGTGGAGGCTTAGGCATCCCTTATACCTATGAGAATCCACCAACTCCAAGCGAGTACGGTAAGGCGCTACGCGATGTGCTCAAACCATTGAATTTAAACTTGGTGCTGGAGCCGGGCAGGGTGATTGTTGGCAATGCGGGGATTCTGCTGGCGCAGGTTGTTCGTATTAAAGAAGGCACGGAGCGTACTTTCGTTATTTTGGACGCGGGAATGAACGATCTCTTGCGACCAGCCCTTTACCAGGCAACCCACCGCCTTGAAAAAGTTGATCCTCCACAAGGTGAGAAATCGGTGGTCGATGTGGTTGGCCCTATTTGCGAGAGTGCGGACACTTTTCTACAGCAGGAGTCGCTGGGCGACATGGCCTGCGGTGATTTGGTCGCTTTACGTTCAAGCGGAGCCTATGCTTCGGTGATGGCTTCCCATTATAATGGACGACCGCGGGTTGCAGAAGTCCTCGTCGATGGGAAACAAGCACAATTGATTAAAGAGCGTGAATCCATTGCGGATTTATGGCGTGGCGAATTCCATTTGCAAGGTGGAGCCGCAGATAGTACGTATCCAGCAGAGACAGGGAGTTGAGCAATGAGTAAGAAGCCGGAGAATTTGAGCGGTACGTTTACCGCGTTGGTTACACCATTCAAGAGCGATGGTTCTGTTGATTACGGTGCGCTCGAAGCGCTGGTTAATGACCAGTTGGAAAATGGTATTGATGGTCTGGTGCCATGCGGCACGACTGGAGAGTCTGCAACGATGACAGCTCAGGAGCGACAGGATGTCATTACCTTTGTTGTAGATAAAGCAGCAGGGCGGGTTCCGGTTGTTGCGGGGGCTGGCTCAAATAATACGGCGGTAGCTATTGAGCATCAAAAGCGCGCCTTGGACACGGGAGCACAGTACGCTCTTGTGGTTACGCCTTACTATAATAAGCCGACACCGGAAGGTCTTTATCAACATTACTGCGCTCTTTTGGAGGCAGCGGATATTCCGATTATTCTTTATAACGTGCCGGGCCGTACAGGCTGCGATATGTTGCCCGAGACGATAGGGCGCCTCGCTAAGCTTGACGGCGTGGTTGCTGTTAAGGAGGCTACTGCCGACCTCGATCGGGTCGCGGCTATTCAGGAATTGAGTGGTGGAAATATAGCTCTTCTTTCCGGTGACGATGGTACGGCCTGTCCTTTTGCCCTGCTTGGGGGCGATGGGGTTATTTCGGTCGTTTCAAATGTTTTGCCGAAACAAACCTCTGATATGATGAGAGCTGCTTTGTCAGGGGAAGTCGAAAGCGCACGCGAGATTCACAATAGTTTACGAGGCTTGATCGATGCACTCTTCATTGAGTCTAATCCAATCCCAGTAAAGGCAGCCTTGGCTCTGCGTGGACTTATTTCTGAAAATTACAGATTGCCGCTTTGCCAGATGGCTACAGAAACCCGGGCTACCCTGGAAAATATTATGCGCCAGGATGGCTGGCTCTAGGAGTTCATGAATGCGTTTATTTGTTGTAGTTTTAGTTGCCGCATTAAATTCGTGTGGCGGTGTGGTGCCCTCCGAAACTTGTGCTTCAAATGAGGACTGTTTCGAGAATTATGTTTGTGCATCGGCAGAGTCAGGCTCTTCTGACCGAATTTGTTTGCGGAGTTGTTCTGTAGATACAGACTGCCTGACATCGCAAGTTTGCGATACGACGGACTCAGCCTGTCGAATGGATACAAGTACGGATGAGGATTCTTCCGGATCTTAAGTTTCAGCTTAACGGCAGGTTTTATTTTCGATAGCCAGCAGGCTATCAACGCCAGCCTGACCTTGCCCTTTTTCATCACGGGTTGAAAACCAAGCGTCCAGTATTTCTATTGCTCTTTCTTTGGTCATTAACCTGTTTGAGAGACCTATAACGTTTGCATGATTCCAGATGCGTGCACCTCGTGCGGTTTCCGGATCTGTACACAGAGCTGCTCTTATTCCTCGCACTTTATTGGCGGCGATAGTGATTCCGGTGCCGGTCCAGCAAAAGAAGACACCTTCATCGCACTGACCATCGACCAGAGCTTGAGCTGCTTCGTGGGCACTTTGTGCCCAATCGTTTTCTTCGCCGTTTTGTAAACTACCGTAGCGATGCACTTTATGCCCAAGGGATTCGACGTAGGAGACAATCTCTTCGTGAAGCGGGTAGGGCTCGTCGCTACAGATGGCAATATTCATATCTATTTATTGCGTCGTCTTTGTCGCCATAGGCCTAAGGGCAAGAGCAGCAGCCAAGCGCTAAGAGGGGCGGCGTTGCAGCCGCTGGCTTGTTCTTCTGCACGGGTTACGGCCGCTAAAGCATCGATTTTACCATGTCCCCACTGATGGTTCGGAGTCTGCCCAGTAAAGCTGTCTTGTCTCGAGGTTTCTTTTAAAATCTTCTTAATTTTTTGCGGGTCCAGATCTGGGTCTGCTTGTAGCATTAAGGCGATGACTCCGGTGATATGGGGGGCGGCCATACTTGTGCCCTGCATAAAGCTAAGCTCAGGATGACCATCGAGGAGTGGTGCGTTGCTGTTGTAAGAACGGGCCGAGGCGATGGTTTTACCTGGTGCGCTCACATCGGGCTTTACTCCCGTATATGCGGGGTCAAAGGTTGGGCCGCGGCTTGAAAAATTAGCCAGTCGATTTAAGATGCCTGCTTCGTTTTCCTTTTCACGGGTCGTATATGCGCCTACGGTTATAATATCTGGCGAGGTTCCTGGTACCGTAATGGAGGAGTTGGAGTCACCAGATATCCAGCCCGGCTCTGTGGTTTGAGCAAATGAGACATGACCGTGGCGGTAGGTTTTCTGGGATAGCCAGCCATCGACGTTGCCGCTGCCTTTCAGGCGTAAGACTAGCGCAGCATTAGGCGGAATTCGATGGGCCTTTACTGGATTGAGGATGAGCATGCGTTGCGCAAGCTGGCGCGCATTATCGTATTCAACGCCCAGACTGATATCAGCAACTGCGTTGCCCTTAAGTCGCAGGCGCGTGGTCATAAAATCTGATTGGCTGGCGATAAGGGGTTGCGCAGCGACAACCTTATTGTCAACGTGCATTTCGACACTCATCTCAACATTTGTTTGCCCATCACTCCAAAGTTCGAGGATGATATCCTCAGATTTTCCCCATGGGACATTGTTGAATTTTAGGCGTTGCTCTTGAGCGCTTAAAGTTGCTTTGAAGTGTGTTTGCTGTTCCCCATCGTTGCCGGCCGCAGCGACGATAATCTTACCCGGACCGACCAGTTGGGAGAGGTAATTTTCCAGCGGTGAGCGACCATCGTGGGGTCCGTAATGACCACCAACGCTAATATTAACAACCACCGGTTGGTTTCGGTCATCGGCCAATTGAAACAGGAAGGCGACCGCATCCGCAACACGGGTAAACTCGTTTGAGCGCACCATAGCAATATCTGCCTTCGGAGCGATACCAGAAAACTCCGATGAGCCCGCAGCGATGCCAGCCACATGGGTTCCATGACCAATCGGATCGTCAAGGGTGCATTGGGAACGGCGAATCTCTTTGGCTTTGCAGAGTTGTCCGTAGCCAAAGTTCCGCGGTTTTTTAAGTTTCGGATCCTGTTTATCCTGATCCCAAAGAGCAACAACCCGTGAACGGGAATTGGCATCTAGAAATGCAGGATGCCCAAGGTCGATACCCGTATCGATAAAACCAATGAGCACGCCTTTACCCTGGTGCTTATGAGAGAGAGTTGCGGCCCGGTGCACTTGGTCCGCAGCAATATCCTTTTGACTAAACTCGAGGAGTGGATGATGCCGAGGGGCTAAGCGCATTTCCACGCCTACGTTTGCGCGAAGTAGGGTCTGGAGTGTGGTTGCTGAAATGTTGATTGGCTTCCAGTGCTCTTCGTTTGTAGCAAAGCCAAGCTCTTCGAGAAGTTTCTTTGCTTTCGGATCTGTTGCACGCAGAAATAGGGGCACGTGACTTTGTCCGTACTGTAAGGGCTGCGCGACAGCCATCCGCCATAATGGCAAATCCATTTGACGATTAATGCGGGGGGTATAATCGACCTGGAATTGGTAAAGAGGCGAACCGAGAGCGGCAGTGTAAAGTATTGTAGCTATTAACCAATTCATTGTTTATTTCCTATGATTTTACTGGTGCATAGAATCCTGTCAATGTAGGTGCATGTAATTAACTCTTTTAGCCCTGATCCTTTTGACCTGAAGCGCAAGCTTCGCTATTAGGGGGCACCAACCATGCGATATTGCATGGAAACTTTTCGGTGCTAGGCGCTGTATGAAGGATGAAGTTCGATGTTTAAAAGGGGTTTTTTGAGTTTTGGGTTGATCGTATATCCACAAATCGCTTTAGCCGGCGGTGATGGAAATTTAGGCGAGCGGGTGCCGGTATGGAGTGTGGTTCCATTCGTGCTAATGCTCTTGGCCATCGCCGTCTTACCCTTGATTGCTCATCATTGGTGGGAGTCGAATAAAAACCGAGCCATCGTCTCCTTTTCTCTCGGAATTCCTATGGCGATTTGGATGTGGACATTGGACCACGTTGCGGTTTTGCACGTTCTCCATGAGTATGTAGCCTTTATTATTCTGCTCGGCTCACTTTTTATTATTTCCGGTGGAATTGTTATTCGGGGTTCTTTGGCGGGAACGCCGAAGGTTAATACCATCATTTTGGCTATCGGTGGACTGCTGGCATCGTTCATTGGGACGACCGGCGCATCGATGTTACTGATCAGACCGCTGATGCGTGCAAATGCGAAGCGAGAGCGACAGGTTCATATTATTGTGTTCTTTATATTCCTCGTCAGTAATATTGGTGGCTTGCTCACGCCTTTGGGGGATCCGCCACTCTTCTTAGGGTTCCTGCGCGGTGTACCATTTTCCTGGACCTTTGGTTTAGCACCACAGTGGCTCTTCCTTTGCTCGCTGGTGTTGATCATGTTCTATGTTGTCGACACTTACTACATGAAGAAAGAAGAGCCTGCCGCCCTTGAGCACGATGGTCCAAAAGAAAAGCTGGCCATTGCAGGCGGCCTCAACTTCCTCTTTTTAGGCGGGGTGGTTGTGACGATTCTTCTGGCCGGGACCTTTAAGGACTCCCTCTTTTTGGGCTTTCAAGAGCTGGGCATGACGCTGATGGCGGTGCTTTCGTTGAAGCTTACCCAGGGCGGATTGCGGGAAGAGAATTCCTTTTCCTGGGCGCCAATTATTGAGGTTGCGGTTGTTTTCGCTGGAATTTTTGCCACCATGATTCCTGCTTTGGCGATTCTCAATTTCCGGGGTTCGGAGTTGGGGCTGACAGAGCCTTGGCAGTACTTCTGGGCCACCGGATTACTTTCCTCTTTTCTCGATAATGCACCGACCTATTTGACCTTTACGGCGACCGCCAGCGGGCTTTTAGGCACGGATGCGGCTGATTTAAGTCAGCTTCTTGGTTCAGAGCAGGGGATTGCGCTCTTAAAAGGTATATCCCTTGGAGCAGTGTTCATGGGGGCGAATACTTATATCGGTAATGGACCGAATTTCATGGTCAAGGCGATCGCTGAAGAGGGTGGCGTAAAAATGCCGTCTTTCTTTGGCTACTTTGGCTACAGTGTGGTTTTCCTTTTCCCACTTTTTGGGCTGGTAACTTTTTTCTTTCTGCTTTAATGCGTCAGCATGGCTATGGATACAAATCTTTTTCGGCAGCTGCCCCAGGTTAATCATTTGGTTGATGCGGAAAGCTTGCGCTCCGAGGTTGAGCTTTATGGGCGCGATGTGGTGGTACGCTCCTGTCGAAATATTATCGACATGGCCAGAGAGCATATTAAAAACCATGCACAGGTTCCCTCTGAGGATGAATTGATTGATTCCGTAAAGCGTAATCTCGTTGAACGGCCCTACCTCTATCGGTCTGTTATTAATGCCACCGGGGTGATTTTACACACCAACTTAGGTCGGGCGCCGATTGCGCAGGAAGCCTGGAAAGCGATGGAAATCGCTGGCGGCTACTGTGATTTAGAGATGCTTCTGGAAACCGGCAAGCGCGCCTCCCGGCAACGGGATGTGGAAGCCTGTCTGCAGAAGGTGTGTGGCTCAGAGGCCGGCATCATTGTGAATAATTGTGCGGGCGCCATTCTTTTGAGCTTGGCAGCTCTTGCGGGTGAGAAGCCCACCGCCATCTCCCGCGGGCACCTCATTGAAATTGGTGGTGGTTTTCGATTGCCTACGATTATGGAAGCCAGCGGTTCGCCTTTATATGAGGTTGGGACAACCAATCGTACACACTTGAAAGATTATGAAGAGGCTCTGGCTGGAGATATTGGTTTGATCCTTCTCGTACACCGGTCAAACTTTACCATCCAAGGCTATGTGACTGAGCCGGACCCTCGGGAAATTATTCGCGCAGCAAAAGAAAAAGGTGTGCCGGTGGTGTTGGATTTAGGTTCTGGTGCGATTGAAGATCCGGGAAAAGATGGTTTGCCGGCCGAAGATACGGTTGGACAGGCATTGAAGGAAGGTTTTGATGCGGTTTGTTTTTCTGCGGACAAACTTTT
>CAXGWX010000184.1:0-6918 GCA_964013445.1 uncultured Bdellovibrionales bacterium
TTTTGGGCAGACTGCCATGGCAGGAAAGTTTCCTCACCTCTTTTTTATCGAGGGTGGCGGCCCGGCAGTGGATAATGCCCTCAAGACCGCCATGGATTGGAAACAACGCAAAAACGCGGAGCGCGGTATTTCTGGGCGCACGGTTATTCTACATTTTAAACAGGCTTTTCATGGTCGCACTGGCTATGCGATTTCTTGTACTGATTCTCATGATAAGAGAAAAACAGAGTATTTTGAGCTTTTCGATTGGCCGCGGGTAACGAACCCGAAAATGTCTTTTCCTTTTAATGCGGAAGCACAGGCAGAAACGGAAGCTTTGGAGGCGAAGGCCTACGCAGAGATCGACCAGGTGTTTGAGACCTATAAAGATCAGGTTGCCGCTATTCTCGTGGAGCCCATACAGGGTGAGGGGGGCGATAATTATTTTCGTTCTGAGTTCTTGCAGGGACTACGGCGCATTTGTGATGAGCGCGAAGCCCTTCTGATGTTTGACGAAGTGCAGACAGGCTTTGTGGGCACCGGCCTTTGGTGGGACTTTTTGCATCACGGTGTGACGCCTGATGTTGTTGTCTTCGGCAAGAAAACACAAGTTTGTGGTATCGCCGCTAGCGCCCGTATGGGGGAAGTGGAATCTGTATTTCATACACCCTCACGTATTTCGAGCACCTTCTCTGGGAATTTTGTTGATATGGTGCGTTGTCGTCGAATCATTGAAATCATTGAAGCGGATGGCTTGGTAAATAACGCGACTAAGATGGGACGCTATATGCTTAAGCTTCTCGAAGATTTGGGTCGCCAGTGGCCACAAATTGAAAATATACGAGGACGAGGGCTCTGGGCCGCTTTTGATTTACCGAGTACGGAGGAGCGAGATGCGCTCATCAAAGCCTGTTATGAAGAAGAATTGTTGATCAATTCCTGCGGTACTCGAACAGTACGTTTACGTCCGGCATTAGATATTGATGCGGAATCCCTGGCCCGCTCTGCAGCGCAAATGGAAGCAGGGTTTAAGCGCCTGTCTCTAAAAAAAGCTGCGGTGTAAAATGGCTGAAATTAAACTTTGTGTAATTGGTGCGCGCGGTCGTTTAGGGCAGCGAATTTGCGCTCTTGCTTCTGACTCATCACTTCTGAACTTAAGCGCAGGTGTTGTTCGTGACGGGGTTCCAACGGATGTTGCAGGCGCACTCTATACCAGCGATCTGGAAAGTGCTTTAGGGCAGGCGGATGTTGTTATTGATGTTTCATCTCCCAGCACCTGTTTGGCAGCTTTGCCTTTGTGTCGAGAGAAGAAGATTGCCTATATTTGTGGCACAACGGGCTTAGGAGCAGCGGAAAAAGATGCTTTGGCGCAGGCGGCAAATGATATTCCGGTCATGCTTGCTGCAAATTTTAGCATTGGTGTGAATGTTTTGCGGAAACTTGTAGCCCAGGCAGCACAGCTTCTAGGGGATGATTTTGTCCCAGAGATTTTCGAGATTCATCACGGCAAGAAAAAAGATGCACCCAGTGGTACGGCTTTGGCTTTGGGGGAAGAACTCAAAGAAGTAAGACCAGATCTCCAGGAGGTTTTTGACCGCAGTGCAACGGATACAGAGCGCGGCGCAGGCGATTTAGGCTATTCGGCTTTGCGTGGTGGTGATGTTGCCGGTGAGCATACGGTTTTCTTTTTTGGTGAAGCGGAACGTATTGAGCTGACCCATCGTGCCACCTCCCGCGATATCTTTGCCAGAGGTGCGCTGCGTGCAGCGGAGTTTTTGCACCAGCAGGCGGCCGGGACCTATACCATGCAGGATGTTTTAAAAGTTCATGCCTAATATGTTGGCAAGAGAATTGGTCTGGCAACAAGCCTATATTGCTTTAGGCGGCAATCTTGGGGATGTTCTCGCCACCTTTACTCAGGTACTGCGTCAACTCTCTGCGATGGATGCTATCCGGGGTTTGAGGTCTTCAAGTGCCTTTAAGAGTTTAGCGCTGACACAGAATGGTTATGACGACCAGCTTCCTGCCTATTGGAATGCGGTATGCTCCCTGGAAACGACGCTGTCGCCTGAGGATTTGTTGCATGTGATGCAGGCCTATGAAGATGAGGCAGGCCGGCTTCGGCATGGGGTATGGGAGTCGCGGACCCTCGATCTTGATCTGCTCTCTTTTGCCGAAACGGTACAAGAGGAACGGGAATTACAACTGCCCCATCCCCGTCTCGCTCAACGAGGTTTTGTTTTGCAGCCATTCTTTGAAGTGGCTGCGGATTACCGGGTGCCTGGGTTTGACAGATCTGTGCGTCAGCTTGTGGCTGAGCATAGCGATATTAATGAGGGAATCGTGGAAAAGCGCGAAAATTGGTTGACCCTTTGACGGCTTTTTGCGGATAAGAAGAGCTATGCCTGGGACACGACTACTTATAGTTGATCAAGATGAGGAGTTTCGAGAAAAGCTTTCGGCTGAGCTCTCTGCGGAAGCTTTTGATGTGGAAGTGGCAGGGGATCGGGCGCAAGCTCTTTGGATCGCACAACGTTTTCGTCCTGAGTTGATGTTGATTGAAGCCTTTGGTGCCGGTGCGGAAGGTCGCGCACTTGCTGAAGACATACGTGATATTGAGCCTGCTAGACCTATCGGGGTGCTTTATTTGATTCCCCAGGAAGCTGTAACACCTGCGGTGCGTGAAGCTTATCTGGGCTTAGACGATTTTGTCGTTAAGCCACCTTTCATTCCGGAACTTGTCGAGCGTCTTTATACATTGCTTTTGCGTATGGTACATATGCAGGACGTGGTGAATGGCCTAGGCCATTTTGTTACAAAATTTGGTGGCCTTTCATCGCCAAGACGTATGCGTTTAACGGTGATGTTTGCTGATGTTCGGGGGTTTACTAAATTTAGCGAGAAGCACGATCCTGAAACTGTTGCGGCCACAATCAATAATTTGGCTGAGTATATGGGGGATAGTGTTGTCAGATTTGGTGGTACCGTCGATAAGTTCTTAGGCGACGGTATGATGGGGCTCTTTGGTTTGGATGAATACTCCCAAGATCATGAGTTAGCGGCAATGTATTCGGCTCAGGAAATCATGGACGATTTGAATCGTACCCACACCCTCTCACTTTTTGCGGGAACGGATATGGCGATGGGCATCGGTTTGCATAGTGGTGATGCGGTGGTGGGGCCCGTAGGGCCGGCCTTTCGCCGCGACATTACGGCCATGGGAGACACGGTTAATGTGGCTGCCCGGCTGTGCTCCGAGGCCCAGCCTGGGGAAATTGTCGTGAGCACTTCAACTTTTGCTAAAATTGGAGATCGGGTCGAAGTTTGTGACCAGCGGCAGGTTTCGCTTAAGGGTAAACGCTTGCCGCAACAGGTTTTTTCCGTACGCTTGAACTAGGCTTTATTTCTATATTTGTAGGATTTTGGGGCAATTCGGAATTCAGCTCAGGGCCTGTCAAGGCCTTTATCGATGATAATTCTTTTTTCAGAATATATTTCCTCTTGACCTTTAAAGGCAGGTTGATCTTTATAGGATCTGAATAGAATGTTCGCAGGCGACTTAAAGAGTTTGCAGGAGGAGAGATGTCGACTAAGGTTATTCATTTGAGTGATGTGGCGCACACCAAAGCCAAGGAATATTGTAAGGCAAATGGCTTGCGTATGAGTGAGTGGGTTGCTGGCTTGATTCATAATGCTATTGATAATTTAAATAGTCCGGAGCCAGAGCCGGAAGTTCAGAGTGCTCCGAAGAAAAAGCCGTTGGTAAAGCTTGAGGAGACACCGCAGACAAACGAAGACGGTGTACCGGTCTACTCGATGCCGCCTTTTTGGGCGAAGCAGCAAGCCGGTGAAGCTGAAGGCGAAAATGATAGCGAAGAAGGTTAGCGCTATTGTGGCTCATTAAAGTGGGGACTGGCCATGCCAGAGCCCATCCTTGTCCAAATCCAAATAAATAGGATTCGTAAAAGCAAAGGGCAGTTTTCCGTCCCGGTTGGATAGGAATTCCTCCGGGGTGGTGGCATCGACAGAGAGGGTGCCTCCTCCTCCACGTATGACTGGGAAGAGGTGACTTTCTGTGCCACCAACTCGCACAATCAACCAAGAGTCCTGTCCATTGAATGCAGGATCGTCGAGATTAAGTTCTATTTCTTTTTCATAGGCATAGTATGTGGCACCGTTGCCGCGGGTCTTTAGCTCTTTTTCAATGGGAATCGCTTCTACCAGCCGCGGTGCTTTCTGGCTGACTGCAGGGTTAGCAAAGAATACATTCGAGACAACATCGACACGGTTGATCTCAAACCATTCAGGGGTTTGCGCTTTGATAATCAAGGTAATGGTTTCACCGCTGGGCGTAAGAACGTCGCCGAGTCCAGCACTTGCTCCAGCCGCGTCTTGCACCTGGACATTGAGCATTGGGCCAGTGGTGACATAGGCGTTGCCCTTACTTAAGTTCTTAATGAGCCCGCTGATGCCTTGATTCTTGCCGCCGACCATTGTGCGTGGTGAGCCTGGATAGGAGCCCAGGGTATGGGTGTCTGAATTGCCGACTGCCGTGATGCGCCGACCAATCGAAAGCATGCTCATCCAATCATGGCCTTCACTTTCGAGCCCACTGTCATAGACCATATCGCCACTAAGATAGGTGTATACTCCATTCATGACTTCAATGATGTCAAAGTCGTGACTGTAGTATTGAACGTCGTTCCCATAGCGCAAAAAGCGATTGTCCACCAATTGTGCCGCTGGATCGGTGTAGGGGCTCTTGGTGGTTTCGTCGAAGAGCACATGGGCGCGGCTAAAATAGGAGGAGTGGGCAAGGCCTCCACTGCGCGCATGATTAACTTGAACAAGGCCACCTTGGTCATGAATCATGTCGAAGAGTTGCTGCATGGTTGGGCGGTACTGATGATCAACATCGTAGGTCCAGTCGGGAGTGCCGCCATTGGCGTAGCGTTTGTCGACGACGAGGGGGAAGGCACCAAAGTGTCCTAGTTCAAAGGTCGTCACCTCGGCACCAGGAACGGTGAGCAGGTGGTCATTTAGACCCAACTCTTTAATATAGGGGGTGAAGTCTACAACCACATCATGTTCCGTTGATGCCCAAAAATCGAGACCCTCAGCACTGATGGACAGGACCCGATCGGTGGCGGGAACCAGAGAGTCCATAGAAAAAATCGAGTGAATATGAAAGTCGCTGGCTGCATAGCCTTCTGCATCGCTGGCTCTGTAAATGGCACCGGTGAGCTGGGTTGAGGTTCCGACACTAAGCTCGATGACCGCTTCATATTTAGTGAACTGTGCTCCCCTTGTGACAATTGCAAGGTAGCGTCCGGGCAGAACCTCGAGTGAGCCTTTGCAGGATTCGAGATAGAACATACGTGCCACTTTCCCGCCCGGATCGGTGAGGGCGCGGGGGCCGAGCATTTTATGTTCCATGGTCGAGCGAGTGCCAACGAGGCTTAGGCGACAGGGCAGGGCGGTTGTTTGGGTTGTTTCCAGGTCGTTATAGACTTGAATATCAACTTCGAGGCTTGTGTTGGCCTGAATTTCCAGTGCGACTTTGTTATCACTGAGAGGTTCTTGTTCGCTTAAGGGACGAAAATAGTCGCCGGCTACAGCCTCATAGGTGTCTTTGGGCAAGCTTGCACTACAACAGCCGTCGCTGCCGGTTATACAGAAGCCGCCAAGGTAATCATCGGTCTTATAAAAGCCGACTTGAATTTTCTCAGCAGCGCTTTGGTCTCCTTCATGGGTGACGCAGGCGTTGTAGGTTTCAAGTGCGTAATCGAGATGTTGCCAGCCCTTGGCAAGAGCATCGCTGCCACTGGTTGCAAGAACCAGATCGAGGTCAAAGGTGGCACTTTCCTGGCTATTTAAAATAAAAGTTGGCTCCGAGGCTGCTTCAAGAAGATTTTCAACTCCAATTGCCAGGACCGTACCGATATTCGGAACCTGCAGCCCTACGTTGGTTGGCGGACTTATATCGTTAATTGCTCTGGGGACGATAGCCAGGCCGTAGCCTTCTCGGGTTAAGAGGAGTTGCTCCACCTGATGATCATGGCTGAGTATTTCCTGGAGGTTTTCGACGCTAACATCTTTAGAGCCTTGGGCTTCAAATCCGTCGCCCGGCATGAAGGTCTTAACATTTGCCCGGGTATCGATAAGTAGGCCAAAAGGTATGCCGATCTGTTCCGTACCGGTGTTGGTAAATGTGTATTGAATCTGCAGATGGGAGTCATTTTTGCCTAAGGTGTAAGTTACACGCACCGCAGCGCCTAAGGGTTTTTCCGGATCATGGTAGAGTAAGCCGTCACCATTTTCATCAAAGGAAATCAGGTCTGGGGCCAAGCCCATAAGATTGAAGTAGTTGTTGAGTACGTCATGGCCAATGGCCTCGATGATTGCCGGGCTACCGTCCGAGCCGTCAGAAATAACCCGCATCGACTCTACACGAATGGTACGGCCGACCGCTAAAACCGGGATTAATTCGCCAAAATTATCAAATCCCCCGTTTAAAGCCGCATCGATGACGTTGCCTCCAAAGGGCCCCAGCGCCAGCTCATGGCCAGGACGTTGGATGATGAATGCCGCATGGTCATTGCGTAAGTAATAATCGCCGTGGCGGGCGGCCCGGGTTTCGCTTTTGGGTATGATGGTGTCGATATTTTCATCGTCGACCATACCCGCACCGGGCATTTCGGAATTCTTACAACCAGAGCTTAGAATTAGAGCACATACAAGGGAGAGAAGACGCAAAACCTGCATCTTTAGAGCATGGCCAGAGGCTCGGGCCTTTGCAAGCAAAAAGTGACCCAACTTAGTGCTTTATAAGTTATTTTTGTTATTTTATTCCGCAGAATTGTCGTTGCGAGAGTTGCCGCATTGCGCTATTACCCCATTAGAATTTGACCCTCAAAGAAGGAGCTTAGAGATGGTGAA
>CAXGWX010000185.1:0-6898 GCA_964013445.1 uncultured Bdellovibrionales bacterium
GTAATTTTTTCAACAAGAGTGGCAATCAAACCGGCCGCAAGAGCAGGAAATAGAACAAAGCCCATTTTAAAAATCTGGTGCGGTACCACGCCCGAAAAATCCGCAACAAGCGCGATAAAACTATGCATTCCCAAAGAATAATTAAGCGGAATCTCTTCGAACGGCAGCCAATTGGCTGGAGTCACATGCTCGTTCAATATCTTTTGAATAAAGACAAGATGAAACGATGGATCTGTACCATGTGGTAAATCAACAAACATCAAAGGAATCATGCGTACGATAAAAACCAAGAGCATTAGGGCCAGAATATAGTCATTTTTCCATGAAAGGATTAGAGGGCTATTTGAACCTGGAAGCTTTCTTAAAATGACAAGCAAAATAAGATAGCAAAGTAAAAGAACATAAGGAAAAAAATCGAAACCAAAATGACCAATGATGCTTATGAGATATACGGCCAAAGCTATACCCCAAATATTTGCTGCAATAAATTGCAAAGAAAAGCTGCTTGCAGAAAAGTATTTGCGTGTCAGAAAAAATGCAGGAAAAACAAGCATCGCATAGGCGGCAAACGCCCAGCAAAATTCAGAAAAGATGAAGCCCGTCTGCATTATACTATGGGCTTACTTTTTCTTTGATTTTTTGGATTTCTTTGCATCAGAACACAACACTTGACGCCGCAGGCGAGGTCGGCTGAATGTACCCCTGAAGGCCGCATGCAGATAGCTCTCTTTATCCTTCTTCAGCTGCACCTCAGCCAATTGCAGAGCCGTTTTAAGTTTCGGATTCTTCTCCAAAACACTGTCTTCAAACTTGAATTCAGCACACACATCCATCGAGCTCGCCATAATACTGGGTCGTAAGTCTGAGTTTGCATGCAAGCGAGCAGAAATATCACCACCGGTCTGTTTAAATGATTGTACACTGAATTTGCCTTTTTCAATGTTCATCTTTGTTTCCAGGTTACCTAAAGTCAAAGCAGGTATAGAAAAACCACTGATGCTCGCCTCTCCAAGCATCATTTTATTCAGTGCTAGCTCGATGTTCGCCGTCGACTTAGCAATATTTTGTCTCCAAGCCATATCAACCTTTCCCGACAGGTTTCCCCGCATGGGCATACCAGCATACTCCTTAAGAAAAGGTATCTTTTCCAGAGCAATATTTTCAGATGAAATTGCAAGATCCACATCCTTGCCATCCAGATCAATATCTGCGCTCAGTTCCCCACCACCTAAATCGATATATGCACTTAAGGATTTCTTTAAAAGCAATAAAGGAAAGAGATTTACCCTGGCCTTAACGGAGTCAAGCACCAATTTTACATCACCGCCGGCCTTACTCTGTCGTAACTCAACTTGCTCAGCCTGCACCCCAGAAAGGCGATAAAACGAAAATTCACCAAAGGAGACATTGAATTTCCCTTTACTCGCTTTTTGGATTTCATGCGCCACACGCTGCCCCAAAGCATCGGTGGGAAACGTGAGGTAAAGACTCAAAAAGAGGGATGAGATACCAAAAGCAATATAAGCACTGCCCCGAAGAAGGGTTTTTCGCTCTATTTTCATGAGCCGCTCCGCTTAAGCTTTAAGGTTCTTAAAGACATCTCAATATCAAGCGTTTCTTTTCTATAGGGCTTTGTCACTTTTAATGAATCAATAATCACCAATCCTTTTGATTGTTCAATTTTGTTCAGAAATTTCTCTAAACGGTCAATCGACAATTTACCTGCCTTCAAAGCAACCCGGGATTCATAGAGCCCGTCAGCGTTAGGTTCTCCATCGTCGGGTCTTAGCTGACCAATTTCTACACCGATTTCTTTAGCTACATCCTCAACCAAAGAAACTAAACGCAAATTACTTTTTTCAAGCTTTCTAAGGCGACTCTTGTGTGCCGCCTGCTTAGCTTTATATTCCCCTTCAAGTTGAATGACCTGCGACAACTGCTCTGACTTCTTCTTGAGACGATGCTTTGTGCTGCTTATACCTGAACTAAGCATCAAACCAATGATCAAAAGCAGAAGCAAGCAGGCTCCAGACGCACCACTCAAAGCGGTCAGCTGCTCTTTTTGACTTAGACGCCCAAAGGCGCTGCGCCACTGGGCTATTTGCTGCCTTATCGCTTCCATTATTCGCCTCCTCCCTCGACTGCAGACTTCGTAACCGCGGCCAACTTCTCGCCCGGAATAGATTCATCTGCACATTTCACATTTATAGAGAAATGAAATTGTACGCGCCCCGTCTTTTTCGTTTTGCGCTGCTTTGATATTTCGACATTGTTCACACATTTGTCCTTTTTAATAGCCGCCACCATTTGCTCAATGGTATCAAAACTTGCACCCTCACCTTTCCCCGTAATCCGATCTCCTTCACCTCGCCCACGATCTATCCGAAATTCAACATTCTCAAAGGTTACGTCTATTTCGTTGGGAAGCGCCTTAGAAAGCATCTCAAAAAGTGTCGATGCAAAATACTTTGGTATAAAAAATTCCCCATCTTCACTTGGGGATTGCTTTAAGATCGATAACGCCCGCTTCGGGTCGCAAATTTCTTTGCCAATGATATCTTTTGTCACTTGGCAGAATTTTTGATCAAGATTTTCTTCCTCAGCCTTCACCAGGGAGTAACGAACAAAAGCGCCTCCCAGCGCTAAAAGGAAAACTAAACTCAATCCCAGAGCCAAGCGTAAAATTTGCCCCTGATAAAGTTCCACATTGCCAGCGTAAGCCAAGTCCCCTCTGCGGAAATTTAAAGGAGTACGCGCCCCCTGACGTAAGAACCCTAAGCCCATCGCCAAGGAAACGGCATAACTGTTTTCAATCCCTTCGGCACACTCAACACTTTCACCCAAACTGGAATCCAAATTCAAACGTTCAACAGGGATCCCTATTTCCGCTTGCAAATAAGCACATATCCCTGGAAAAGCCGCTTGACGCCCTGTCAACACGAGGCGTTTGGGTGCTTCCTCCTCGGAAACAGCTGTGCAGGTCATGAGAATGGCTTGCACCATCGGCTTAAGCCCCTCTTGAATTGCTGAAAACAGAACCTTCTCATCCTCACTCAAGGAATCAATTTCGCTCAAAAGAAAGCCCGTAGGCAATTTACGACGAAGTGTATCCGCTTCCGGAACGCTCACACCACACCGATCAGCAACTAAGCGGTCAACATAGTCTCCGCCAATACGCAGTGTGCGCGCAAACAAGAGTCCTTCATGACACAAGCTAAAATGACTTTCTTCGTCATCAAAACTCAATATGCCAACCGGCTCCCCTTGCTCCTCAACCGCAATCAATTCTGCGAGGGAAGCGGCGGGCATAACTACCGCGTGGGGCTCACATTCTGCACTCTTAAGATCCGCAATCTGCTCCTGCAAGTCGACCTTAACAGCCATCGCGCTTAATATGTTTGACGTCTTGGCCGCACTGTGAACAGGCAGCCAGGTCATACTCATATCTTCAAGTTGATATGGAGCTTGGTTCTCTAGCTCAAAGTCAATTGCAGACTCTATTTTCTTGCTGTCTTTAAATGGAAACGAAAGGAAGTGAGTAGATACAGAACTAGCATCTGCATTAACCACCAAAGAATCAAGACGGTAATCAATTTTCTCGTTTATTGCCTGCCATATTTCTGCAACGTCAAGGTCTTCAGCCGGAACGACAACTTGACTAGCAATAGATGAGGTACGAAAACTTGATTCAAAAACGATAAGCCTTGCTTCACGCTTCGTTATTTCTAAGGAACCTATATACTGTGCCATTTAATTCATCCGATAATAATAAAATTTGCCTTCATTGGCCTGAAAAATACTTTCAATCCGCTTTACTGCATTTCCTACACGTCCCTCTGCTTTTATCTTGTACCAGGTCGTACTCGTCTTATCTGTGAAAATTTCGCTAAATGCGGCGGTGTCAAAAAATCCGGTTAAGCCAACCTGCTCAACCAGAGCCTTTAGGCTGGCTATATTGACCGTGATTCCCATCATTGCTCCAGCCCCTTTCAGTTCTGCCAAAGCTTCCTGCAGTGGAACAAAGCCTGGGTGTACAAAGATCTCATCAATCGGTACATTTTCAGGCACAGTTGCCAATAAGCCGAGCCAAATTCTCTCCAGAGATGCGGTCGCCAGCTCAATTGCCGTGCCATCATTATGGATGGTCACATGATCTCGTAAAAGATAATAAAATTCATCATCCACTCCGTGCACCAATTGCAGTTCCGCCACCGAATCGAAAGGAGCGTTCTTTATACGATAAGTGTCAGGCAATAGGTCGTAAGCTCGCCCCTCATCACTCAACTCTGAAACAGCACTATTATTATCTCTGTCGATCCAATCCATGATTGCACCAACCAATTCCTGAGGCTCCTCAACCCGGCTACCATTTAGGTCGTCCTCCTGGTAATGACGTTCAAATGAAGGATTTGCCAGAAAACCCAAAAGCAATCGTGTTACCTGCGCATCTTTTTTATTAAGCTTATTGCGCAGCATATTAATCGATATTTTTGTATGCTCACTTTCGCTAACCGCACTGCATTCTCCACTAAGAAATGAATCCGTATCCATGGAGTCGGACTCTTCGTCCTCATCAATAGAAAACTCCGACTCTTCTCCTACTGTCGCCAACATTGAAAGAATCCCACAATCAACAGGGAGCATTTCTAAAATCTGACCCACACCAGGCATACCTTCACTCGGCATACCCAGAGAAGAAAACACCCCAGACAAAGCCCCTTGGAGTTTACGGGATTGCCTTAACAACAACGCCCGCATACGGAGTGCTGATAAAGCATTTTGCTCCGCCTGCAGCGCATCTCGCGAATTATAGGCCAGCTGTAAATCCACACGACTATTAAACTGGAAATCGGTAACAACGCTTGCGAGTAATGCAATGGTTGTCAATACAACCAGTAAGGCCACACCGCGCTCACCTTTTGTTCTTCTTAGTCGATACATTTACTAAACCCTGTCCCTGCAATGAGTATGCTTTCCTGCAAGACAATTCGTGTCTTTGTTACAAATGTTTCATCCTTACCACCTGGTCCTTTGGCCTCAAGAGTAATAGCAACAAAGAGTGGCAATCGATTCTTATAGTCACGGCTTTCCGTGTCCCAGTCTTTATCCCATCGGTCTTCCTTCGGATCATAAAACTCAAATTCGAGATTTTCGATATTTGCGGCTAAAAGATCTATGGAGCCACCTTCATCAGGCTCATCATCAATTCGGTGAGCCTCTCGCCGCATCAAAGCTTTTTCGTTTTTGTTCTCCGGATCCGAATCAATAAAATAAGATATTTCATTCTGGTCTGACTCATTTGCATCCGTTTGCGTTTTTACGTGTGAAAAACTTGTAAAATCCAATCGCATACCGCTTGATGAGCTTTCCGATTTAAAAATCGTTTTTGTCGCAGGATCTTCACAGTTTCTATGCTCACTAATATAGGCCATGGATATTTCTGTGGCCATGCGCTGCAATGCTTGCCTGATCTGATTATAGTGGGAAGTTATCTCTTCGGCTTTTTCTCGGGCCGCGATTGCTCTTGTAAAAGTGCCAAAACTTAAGAGCCCAATCATTGCCATGACAGCCATAGCGATAAGAGCCTCCATCAAGGTAAAACCTCTCTGCGCCCCCCTTCTGTCATATATATTAGATTGAATTCGCATTTAAAGTCCCAAGGCCTGGTTAAGGGCTCCCGCCGGAGCGAAGCTAAAGTCATCTTTAGTAATAAGTGAACGCACACTAAATGAATCCTGATAGCCCCCCTCGATGCCCCAAGAGACTGTCAGTTCAACAAAACGAATAGAATTTGAGAGGTCAGCCATAAAAGTATCCATGAGTCCGCCCATACCACCCATACTCGCTTCACACTCTGCCAGAGCGTCACCTTCGTCAGCCCCTTCGGCACCAGCACCCATCATCGCACACATGGCGTTCAGACCATTAAGATCTAACTGAATAGGTGAGATTTTATAGCTCCATTTATAATCGGACCAACCTTCATCCTCAAAAGAACCGCTTTCCTCCACTTCATTTTCACTAAAGCCCTCATCAAAAAGCACCAACTCAACATCGACAAGTTTTGACCTGGCAAGGGTTGAGGCCACTGTTAAATCTCTTGCCCGCCCAGCATAGGAAAGACTCGAGGCCTGTGATTCAAGCAAAACCCCAAGGCTAAGAGCAAGGATAGCCAGCGATATCACTACCTCCAACAAAGTGAATCCGTTTGGCTTTCTGCTATGGTGCACCACTTTAACTAATCCTTATCGATGTATTCATCAAAAATTGTTGGTTTCCCCGTTAAAGGAGCAATCTTAATTGTAAAAATACGTCCATCAATATCTTCCAGAAAAACCGTCGACTTCTGCGCAAATCCTTGAGGGAAAAAATAAATATACCCCATGCCTTTTTCTATCTTGGACTCACCATCGGCAAGATCTATACGAAGTATCTCTATCTTATCACCGAGGCTAAGCGATTTACCCACAGCAGAAAAATCACTTGCAGTGCTACGCAATGATTGCCCCATCTGACCTAAAAACTGACCTATCGCTGCTGCACCGAAATCCATCCCTTCGCCTTCTTCCCCATCTTCTTCTGATGGCTCAGGAATAGATAATCGGGATAACAAATTCGTCGTCTCATCCTCTACTTCAGCATGACCTAACTGAAAATCACCTTCAGTCGTCTCTAGAGAGATAAGGGATTTTTCAAAATCAAAACTCAAACGATGTACTTGACCTGTCAATGCAGCGCTATCATAGGCGGTTCGCATCATCCCCGAAAGTTGTCCCGAAACTCTACGTAACTCAGCACGGGTTATACGACTCATGGACGGAATAACCACTGATGCAGCGATGGCTAAAATAGCCAACGTGATTGCCGCTTCAACTAAGGTAAATCCGTTCTTGACCAT
>CAXGWX010000186.1:0-6834 GCA_964013445.1 uncultured Bdellovibrionales bacterium
AAATCCTTTAAAGCAGGTCATGAGGGCTCTGACGCTTTATCAGAACCGTTACGGTTTAAGCTTTAGCGGTATACCGGGTCGCGGAAACATCACCTTTCCTGAAGGCGGAGCACCGCCAGAAGGGATCCTCGAGGAAAAAAGAGTTTGCACTGGAGTTGCGTATGTTGAGGCTCTTTGTCTTTACGCCCTTAATTCATTCAAACGCAGGCATTTACTGTCGGAGCATTAAAAACTTAGGCTAAATGACTTTAAGAGGATGATATTCTGAAATGCGGCTCTTTGATGTGTGCAATGCGATGCACACGGTGTGGGGTGGCTAAACTTAAGACTCGTTCCCCTTCCTCGTAGATCAGGCCTAATTCCTTGAGGCCTGAGAGCAGATCTTTGAGGTAATTTCTGTCAAGAGCTTGTCCTTTGTCCTTGAAGTCCTTTTCTAGTTTTTCTGTTGTTCGGGCTGCTTTCCAAAAATAGAGGTAGATCTCTTTAGCTATGCCCTCAAGAAGATGAGCCGCATTCTTACCGTTTCGCGTATCTTCAATGCGCAAAAAGTCAGGGCCGGCTCGGTATTCCAGGCGGCTTCCGCCTTCTCTGTCAACCTTACGCCAGTGCTCGGCCTTTTCCATGAGTTGTTGGTGATGTGGGGTCAGTTCTTCAATGTTTTCTTGAGGAGCACTTTGATGCTCGTAAGCAATAGCAGCGATATCGACCGTGTTTTTGTCGAAGAGATACTTATAGTCATCCCGAGCTCGAATGTTGGCGAGATTTTGCGGTGCTGTTTGTTTAAAAAGTGGACTGTAGCGATGAACAACAATAGGGCCAACCATTTCAGGCGGTTCAAGATGCTCCAGTAAAGGGAGCAGTGTCGCTTGGCTTTTATAGTGCTCCGACGTTTCGCCGGGGAAACCAAAAAGGATATTGTACGAAGGGCGAATGTTTAATTCTGCGCACCATCGGAGCAGCTGCAAACATTGTATGGCAGTGGACCCTTTGTCCATTAACTTGAGTACAGGTGTGCTGAAGCTCTCGATGCCCGGTTGAATGGTCCGGATCCCTGAGCGCCCTAAGCTTTCGAGTTGTTGGCGGGAGATGTTTACTTTCGTTTCAAAGAAACAGTGCTGTCCTTGACGTGATTCCTCGAGCAAAGGGAGAAAGGCATCGAAGTATTTGTAGTCCATAATGTAGTCTGTGAAGACAAAGTCGAGAACTCCATAGCGACTCGATAAAAACTGCATCTCGGAAAAGACTTTTGTAGCATCTTTTGCTCGGAAGGGCATCGTTTCCGGAGCAATCCCACAAAAGGTGCAATGATGTTTTTCTCCCCACCAACAGCCCCGTGATGCCTCCAGCGCGATTTGACCGTCGATACCCAGCTCTTCTGCTCGGGCGAAGTAGGTGTCGTAGTTAGGGATGGGGAGCTTGTTCAGGGATACTTCCGGAGCTCTGGATATGGTTTTTACTTCCCCATTTGAACGGTGAATTAATCCTGGTATTTCCGGCTGCCTGTTTTCTTTCATGGCGTCGAGAAGTTCGATGATTGGCTTTTCTCCAGGGCCGTGAACGATGTAGTCTATCCAGTCAAAGGCTTGCAGGTAGGCCTCTCCCATTGGGCTTTCACATTGGGCCCCGCCGAAGACGATGGTCTTGTCTGGAAACCTTTCTTTGATGAGGCGGGCCAAGGCCAAGCTCGGAACTGCTTGAGAGAAAACACAGGTAAATCCAATGAGGTCGTAGTCTCCCCAGGGATAAGCTTGTATTAAATGTTCTAAATAGGCCGGGATTGCATTTTCACGGGCATCCTGGAGTGTTTCTTTTTGTTCGGCAGTGATGCGGTCGGCGGAAAGTAAGAAATCAAGATAATCTGAGTCAGAGAGCAAGGCTTGATTCGTGCAACCGGACGCTTGAATCTGTTTTGCGAAGAGCCATTCTCCTGTCATAACGGGGACAATCCCTACTTCGATGAGTTTGTAAGTCTGCGGCGCAAGGAACTTGAGTAGATCTAAATGGGGGCATATGTCGTCCGCATGATATCCTGCCTCCAGGATAACACTTTTTAGAAGTCCGGTTTGAATTGGAGCCATATGGGTTGCGGCCCAAGGCATATGTACGAGTAAAGTCTTAAGACCCTGAGGCTCTTTGTTTATGACATTTTCAGCCGTCATGATGGTGTCCGTCCAGAGCTAAGAGTATAAGTCAATAAAGTTATCAATGTATAGCTGAATAACCACATCAGTTGTGGTCTCCTTAGAGTGCCCTGAGCTGGCGGCTAGCTCAGGAAGCGTCTTGTCACCATCGGCATTCCTTAAGATAGGCTCTAACTCATGTGGAAGGTCCACCTCAGAAGCTTGCAGGAAGTTTGCCCAAGTTTGCCCGGATCCGTTTTGCTCAAGGAGTCCGGTGCCCAGGCCAATGACAGGTTTGAGTTGACGTATGTCAGCACATGTTTCGATATCTTTTTGTCTCTTGTGCCGCTCTTTTTCTTTGCTGTGATTGCTCCATGACTTGTCCATGTCTTCAAGGAGATCCTGTACGTCTCTTTCTTGCTTAGGAGCGTAGCCGTAACGCCCGCCAGCATAATTGGTTTTTGGGTTTGAAAAGAGTTCATCAGTCCCGGATAATTCCATGTCGTGTGCCACCGGTTGAGAGCCTATGAGGCTTGTCGGTTCAGGGACCATCTGTTGAACCCCGTCGAGCCCAATGCGATAAAAATTGTCTTTTAAATAAGAACAAGTTTCTTCCGCTTGCTCTCTGGTTTCACCTGGAAAGCCGAGAGTCAGAGATATACGTGGCAGTATGCCCACTTGTTCCAGGTTGTCGAGGACAAGGTCGTAGTCGGCAGCATTGATTCCGCGATTGAGTCGATCAAGGGTCGATTGAGAGGTGCTTTCAAAGCCAGCAAAAATAATATTGCAACCAAGCTCGGCCAGCTTTTGACAGTAATCGGCCTTCGTTAAGCGCTTTCCTAAGCGGTATCGGGCATTCCAGACCATAGAAACCCCTTCATTTTTTAGAGCGTCGAAAGCTTCTACCAAGATCGGTAAGTTGGACTCTTCGTCGGTGATGTTGATCTGTCTTGGATTATATTTCTCGACAATGTGCCGCATTTCGTTTTTAAGCTGCTCACGCGATTTCTCCTGGTATGGGGTTTCAGGGGAGAGGGATTGGTTTCCATAGGAACAGAAAACACAGCGCCCCCACCAGCAACCAAAGCAGGAGGTTAGCCCCAGATGAAATTCCGGGTTTAAATATGATTTTAAGGGCAAGCCACTCCAGTCCGGTATTGCCAGACCTCTCATATTCACTTTGTTGTTCAGCTTTATAGGGGATTCATTTGGGCCTTTCGTTACACCTGAAAGGATTTGCCCCAGCGCCGGCTCACCAGCGCCGTAAACCAATGAGTCAACATTTTTAAACAATTGGGGTTGTCTGGACAAACCCTCGCCGTGGGCTTGTAGGATGGCGCCGCCTAGACTGATATGAGTCTTGGGACTGAGGTTCTTTATATGTTGGGCCAGCTCCAAGCTGGCTGCCAACTGGCTGAAAAAGGGGACCGAGAGCAAAACAATATCTGGTTGATGTTTGTCAATTAGGCTGGCAGCTCTGTCTTCGAGCCAATCGTAGACCGGATTTTTTTGACGTTGGGATATTCGTTCGGGGAGTGCAGTATAGTTGCTGTAATTCTCCATATACCCATAGTGCTCTAGCTGCATGTCACTGATGCGGGACAGGATATACTGGGCGCTGTCAGTGCGTGGCGACAGGCGCTTTGTTTCGTCATCAAAGATGTAATGACGGCATTTTTGCAGAGCTTCACAGTACGTTCGCACTTCTCCGCTAATGTATTTTAATGCTTTGTTGCTGCCGCGGGAGTTCAGGAATTCATCCGCAAAAGCTGTGGCTTGTGAGGGAAGGGTTAGGAAGTGAGTGAGCTCAATGTTCAGGTCGACCTGATGCACATCGTGACCTTGGTTGCGAAGATATGCAGTCAATTGCGGAAGACTTAAATAGGGGAAAAACCGTGCGGAGGATGCGGGGGGGAAAATGAGTAATATGCGTTTTTTTGCCACACTGAAGTCCTGTTTGCTTACACTATGTTATAGCACTTATCTCTAGTTCTGCAATTTGACCAAAGAGGCGAAACGGTACAATAGGGAGGTCCTTTTCGATATTGGCTTTGAGCTGCTCGGCCCAAGTGCTGTCGCTCTGGCTTAGAAACGGCCATTGAATGCAGAGCTTGTTAAAACCATAATGTAATTGTTCGGCGTTGATAGGGAAAGAGTGCTCGGTCCAGGTTGGGGATATGTGGAACTCTGTAAGAACGGAGTCATTCAGTGTTATTTTGGCTTTGCCCGCGCTTTCCTTGTGTTCAGGGGAGATGCGGAGGACTATTTTGCAATGGTAGGGACAGGTGCCCTTGCTTAAAAGGGTGAAGCTGGATTCTTCTTCGTAAGAATGGTGTATTAAGCTATTGCGGGCGTTTGCCCAGGCCTGCGCTAAGTCCCAGCTGAAAAAGTGTTCGTTGATCTTGAGAGGATGACTTTTTGGCGAGTGCTGCTCAATGAGGGTCTGAAGGTAGGTCTGATATGTTGTTTCGTCAAGAGTCAGAGCGCTCCGAAGAAGCTCGCTGACTTCAGGGTCTATCTTGTTCGCAATGTTTTTTGTGTATAGACGTGAGACTATTGTTCCTTCAGCCTTTGCATAAAGATTTTGAAAGGGTTCAGAAAGGGCATCGGTTGCTTTGAGCAAGGCCATGCCCTCAAGATAGTCTGAGGCAAGGGCTGTGAGTTCCGGCCATGTCGACTGAGCTTCTTGCAGCAGCTTGCGTACAGAGTTTCTCTTCGCCAACCGTTTTGCTTGACCAGAGTGGGTTTGATAAATAGCAGCAGCAAATTTTGCACTGGCTTGAACTTTTGCAGATGTTGCTTCGAGTGTGTTCGGCTCAGATGTGGTGGCGCTGGATGTGGAATTTGAGCTGATTTTTTCGGCCATTGCTTGGGCGGCGAGTTCCATGCCTTCAATGTTAAAGTGGCAGTAGTCCAGGAACCATTGGTCTCCTGCTATGACCCGGGGGAAACTCTCTTTGAAAAAAACTGGTAGATCGACAAGGCAGAAAGATGAGGATTTAGCTTCAGCTCTTATCCTGTCGGCAATCGGTTGTGTGATGCCGGGGGTGAAGAGAAGTGGGCTCCATGAACGCGCGTCAACCTCCTGTCGGAAGGCGTCGCGGGCACTCTCTAATTCTCCTTTTGCCAGTAAGGCCTCGCCCTTAAGGCGGGCGGAGCTTGTTGCACAGGATTGGTCAATACGCTGCATCGATTTGGCATTGTTGAGACAGCCGTCGAAATCACGTTCTTCGAGTTTGTTTAAGGCGTCTGTTTTTAGTGAGTGCCACCGTTCCTCTTCGCTTGCTGGCAAGAGGGGCGGAGGGGTGTGTCGCTCCCAGTCCTTTAGATTTATTTCCGGAATCACAAATATGAGTTCAACTTCGAAGTGTTTTGCGATTTGTTTTAGGTCTTCGATCACTGCGGTGGCCAGCGAGGCGCCTGCCTTGTGGTAGTAGTTTGCGAGTGTATTGGCGCGCAGGTCACCTGCAAGCAAATCCGCATCTTTTGAGGTAGGCATTCGTTTTGCCATGCTCTGGGGCCAGTTGTTACCGGCAAAGACAAGGAGTATGTCCGGGTTGAGCTGCATCGATTTCAAGGCTAAGTCGACGAGTCGGGTGGCATCGATATCAACACAGGCGAGGTCGATGATTTCGAATTCATCAATGGGCGAATTCGAGCTGAGCTTTCTCTCAAGAGCTTTGGCCGGTGTCATATGAGGGGCGTAAAAATAACCAGCGGCAGCAGATTCACCCAGGAAGCAAATGCGTTTGCATCCTGCTTCCTTGTCTGGGTTTAGTTCAGGGAGCCTTCCGCTCCATAGGCCTTCGGGATCAAGCTGGTTCTGGCGTAGAAAAACCCATTTGCCGTTTTTGCGTGTCGGCTGCCAAATGCCGATATCTTCAGGTTCGTTTTGCATGATTATATGAATGTATAGGCGTCTGAGGTTATTCTTGACTGTGTCATTGGCTGGGCCGTTATTAAGTTTTTGAGGCCCTCAGGGATTCCGTCCTTTCTAATCAATTGATGCTCAAGCACAAGGATATCCAGATCAGAGTAAATAAAGCTCCGCACCGCATCCTCTGGTGAACAGACGATGGGTTCGCCGCGGACGTTAAATGATGTATTAAGAAGGAGGGGGCATTCAGTGGCGGCATAAAATGCTTCAAGCAGAGCTGGCAGCAAGGTGTCTTCACCAGGAGGAACTGTTTGTGGGCGAGCAGAATTGTCTACGTGGGTGATGGCGGGCAGTTCGTGCCCGCTTTTTACCGAACAGGTTTCGAGCATGAAGGGAGAGGCATGATCTATATCAAAATAGTGACTTGCGTATGCTTCCATGATTGCTGGAGCAAAGGGTCGAAATCCTTCCCGCTTTTTGACGAGTCGGTTAATGATATTCCGCATGTCTGGATGTCTGGGGTCAGCGAGTATGCTGCGGGCACCAAGGGCTCGTGGCCCAAACTCCATCCTTCCGCTGAGGAGGCCTAAAACTTTTCCGGCGACAAGGGCTTCTACCAATTGGCTAAGGATGGATTCTGTTTCTCCGGTATAATCCTCATGTTTTATACCCATCCCTTTCAGGGATTTTTTGATGGTGCAATTGCTGTAGGACGGACCCCAATAGACATTGTTGATGGGGTTGGCTGTATAGGCGCCAGAAGTGTGCTTGGCGGCGGCCAAGAGTGCCGCACCTAAAGCTCCACCCGCATCTCCCGCCGCAGGCTGGACAAAGAGC
>CAXGWX010000187.1:0-6821 GCA_964013445.1 uncultured Bdellovibrionales bacterium
CCACGTGCTGATGGCGGAGGAATCGGGGGCAGAAGATAGGGACGGAGAGTTTCGTTGGATTGTTGATCCCCTCGATGGCACGGTGAACTATGCCCATAAGATTCCCCATTTTGCTGTGCTCATTGCCATTCAGGAACAAGAGGCTGGAGATTATGTGACCAAGCACGGCATCACTTATGATCCGATGCGTGAAGAATTATTTATCGCCACTCGCGGTGAAGGTGTGAGCCTCAACGGGCAAGCCATAACGGTTTCTCCAACCCAGCGACTTTTGGACTCAACCCTGGCCACCGGCTTTCCTTATGGACGTCTTTTTGGCGATTACGATAACCATGCGGAGTTTTGTCGTATGAACTTGCTCTCCCAAGGTGTGCGTCGCTTTGGTTCGGCGGGGCTGGATTTAGCTTATGTGGCCTGCGGTCGCTTTGATGGCTACTGGGAGTATCATTTGAACGCTTGGGATATTGCCGGGGGATTACTGATGGTCAACGAGGCGGGGGGCAGGGTGACGAATTTTGCCGGAGGAGATGCGGATATTTTTAAAGGGCAAATTGTCGCCGGCAATGAAGTGCTGCATGGAGCGATGCTTAAAGCATTGGCTTCAGCGAAGACCGAGGAGATTAACTCTCGTGCTCATTTGGCAGAGCATTTACCCGCCGATGTAGCCAAGCGGATTAAAGAATGAGAGTCGAAAAACAGCAATGACATTGGACCCCCAAGCAGGCACAAACTCCCCAGGGAAAATTTGGCGTATCAAGATATTTACGGCCACATGGCTTTCCTACGCAGGGTTTTACTTTTGTCGAAAAGCTTTTGGCATTGTTAAACCAGAACTCAAAAACACCTATTCCTTTGACGACCTCGAACTGGCGCAGATTTGGAGCGCTTATCTTGTGGCTTATATGCTGGGGCAGTTTTTGGCCTCCCAATTAGGCCGCCGTTACGCCTGTCGAGTACTTTTGCTGGCGGGTATGGGTGTGTCTCTCTTGGCGAATATTGGCATAGGGGCTGTGATTGGGGCCGGTCCAAAGGCCTATTGGGCCTTGATCGCCTTTATGATCATCAATGGTTTTGCCCAAGCCACCGGTTGGCCCGGAAATGTCGGGCTGCTGGCAAAGTGGACGCGGCATTCCGAGCGAGGAAGGCTTATGGCCTGGTGGGGAACCTGCTACCAAATTGGCAGCATTTTGGCGAAGCACTTTGCGGCCATCATGTTGTCGCTCTTGGGGTTGTCCTGGTCCTTCTGGGGCGCAAGTCTGGTGCTGCTCGGTATTTGGCTACTTTTCTACTTCTGGGGCAAGGAAGAGCCGGAGGATGTGGGGCTTTCACCATTCGTTGAAGAAGTGCCGGTAAGCGCCGAGGACGCTGGTGGCGAGCAGGATAGAATTCCACCTTGGAATGAAGCGTTGCGTATCGTTTGGGCCATGGGGCTGCTGTATTTTTGCTTCAAATTTCTGCGCTATGCCTTGGACAGCTGGTCGCCAATGCTCTTGCAGGAATCTTTTCCCGATTTAGATGTGGCCACAGCCGGCCACCTTTCAACCGCTTTTGATTGGATAGGCTTTCTTGGCGTGATTGCGGCGGGTTATCTTTCCGATAAGGTTTTTAAGTCCTACCGGACACCGGTTATTTTTTGGATGAGTGTGGGAACCTTGGCCTGCACTTTCCTGCTCTATGTTTTTGGCGGCACCAACCTTGTTCTCTTTGTCACATTTTTGGGTTTGATCGGTTTTATGATGATGGGGCCTGACTCCCTGCTCTCCGGCACCGCTGCCATGGATGTAAGTTCGAAAGAGATGGCGGTTGTGGTTACCGGAATCATTAATGGGCTTGGCTCTATCGGTCCGGTGGTACAGGAGTTGGTGATTGGTTATTTGAAGACGAAATACGGCCCGGAAATGGTCTTTTTACTCTTGGTTTTTATCGCAGCTTTGGCTGTCGTTGGTACGGGAGTGCTCTGGAGGTACGCGAGACGCCACCGCTTGGCGCTCTAGCAGGAGGAAGCCATGACAGGCGAAGCGAGCTCAGTGGATAAAATACCGGATTTTGTTGCAGGATTGCGGCCTCAACAAAAAGGGGCGATTGCGGCCTTTGATGCGGACGGTACGCTCTGGCGTGGAGATATCTTCGAAGACTTCTGTGCTTGGCTTGTCGCCGAAGGCGAGCTTGTACAGAGCGATATTGATGGCTACGAGAGCCTACTGACGGAGGATGAGCTTGCGGCCATCTATAAAATGATGGGATTTTTTAAAGGGTTTGATGAAGGGCGCTTTAATAAATTGGTGAGCAGGTTTTTTGCGGAGCACGGGCCGATTTGGCATCCGGATGTGAAATCGACCTTAATTTACCTGGCAGAGCAGGGCTTTGAGGTGGTGATTTTGTCCGCCAGTGCCCGGTTGCTGCTGGAGCCCGCCTTTGTGGAGCTGCCTGTGGCCAAAATCATTGCCATGGAGTTCGTCAGTGATGAGCGGGGTGTGTTTACCGGTGAAACACCATCTCCCTCACCAGCAGGTCAGGGAAAAGCCCTTTTAATTCAAGATGAGTACGGCGGGTTGTTAGAATTTGCAGCAGGCAATTCAAAGCTTGATGCGGACTTTATGAAATTGGCGACGCAGGGGGCTTGGGCCTATGGGGCCGACGCTGAATTAGCTCAGATTGCGCGCAACCTGGGCTGGTATAGCACCTGAGCCTGGAATAACGATCGCCGAAGAGATAGTCCTTTTATTCCAGCACGTTAAGTCTTTTTGGGGTGAACCTTTGGAGCTGCGTTCAATGTGTAAAATTGCTGGATTTAGCCTTTAAAAAGGCCACTTTAGGTGCGAAATTTCGATGTAGATCGTTGATTTTGTTGGATTACCACAAAAACCTACATATACCCACCTTTTGTCTTTACAGGGGTGATGGTTGCTGGTACTCGGGGCACGCAGATCGCGCCCCAGAGAGATAACTTCCATTTTTGGGCAACTTACCAAGGGAATTGCCGAGAAATCTGGAGAAGAACCAGGACTGTTTGGAAGCCTACGGGGTTCCAGCATTAACAACGAGGACATGGCAGCTATGAAAAAGTGTCTACAATTATTAGCAGTTTTTCTTTTCTTTGCGGGCGCAATGGCGTGCGGGAAGAAGGACCCACTCAGCAGCTCGGATACGGATGGTGTGAAAGTACCACGTCGCCCAGTTGTTCTTTTACTAGAAAGCCCCACACCTATTAATGCAGGTTTTGAAGAGCCAGCTATTATTCGTGTTAAGGCATTATGGAAAGATGATTCTACCCCGGCTGGTGGATTGGCGATTAGCTATTCTATCGCAGGCCAAGGTGGAGGAGCCCAAATTGTGGCATCGCAGATCGTCAGTGGCTCTGACGGTTCAGCGCAAACACAGATGCTGACCGGTACCAATAAGGCCAGCTTTGATGTTGTCGTATCGACACCAGGCGCGGATGATTTGACCATCCCTGTCGTTGTTGACGGCGATTATGTTGGCAAGCTGCGCGTACGATTCGATTACGGCAACCTCGTAACTCTTGGTCATATTGAGACCCAAGCACACGAAGGGAACTGGGACTGTACAACAATGAACTTTGAGCAGTTGCCTGAGTTTGTTGCCCAGGAAGAAGTTGAGAATGCGGCTTCCCACGTTATTTTTGACGAATTGATCGAGCAACAGGTTTACAGCGTAAGTGCACGAGCTTATGGCCTTGCTGGCCAGGAAGTAGCACGCGGCTGTGTGGTTGCCCCGGCAATCGTTGGACGTGCTGAAGTGACCGTCGACATGGAGCTGAATTTGCTGCCAGCCATGTTTGAAGGAACTTACGATTTCGGTTCGGAATTGCATTTACAAGAAGCATTGCCAGGTGATGTTGGAGCGACAATCTCTACTTTGGACGCTTTCTTTGACGAGCCAGCTGATTGGTTAGCAGAGCAGCTTCTGACGCAAGCCGCTGTCCAATCCGGTGCGGCCAACCAGGCAGGTGTTATCGCTGGACTTGATGCAGTAGCATGTTTCCTTGACCCAACATCTGAGTCAGAAGACTACGCTGATTGGTCTGACGGTGACGCAGGTTGTTTCGATGACTACCTACGCTACAAGTTGTGGCAAGAAGGACCAACTTGGTTGCAAAACACCCTGACTGTAGGTGACGACTTGACGGACCTTGTGACTGATTTCACCGTTGGTGGAGAGGTTAACATTCAGGAAGTTGACGCTGAAGGAAACTTCAACGGTCACTGGGAATGGAATGACTTCCTCTTTCAATGGCGATTAGGTAGCGACTGTGATTACGATGATGCATGCTGTGCACGTCAGCACTACACCGCTGAGATGGTTCTTAGCGATGGTGATTCAGAAAGCTTTTCGCCTGTAGGTGCGGATATCGCTGGAACGATTAGAGCTCGTGAGTCCGATACTCGTCTTGAGTATGATATGACCGTTGAGCCTACTCAGTTGAACCTGCAGTATGGTCAGCTCATCATGTTTGCATTGTCAAACATGGTATTGCCAGGCCTGACTGGTGAGAGCACCATGGCTGGTTCGATTGAATCACTCTTTGGCTGTGACAACAGTGTTAATCCTGCCGTCTGTGGCTGTGACCGTGTGTCTCAGTGGATGGGCTCCGGGCTTGGCGCAATTGGTACGGCGGTTTGCGATAGCGCAATCATGGCTATAGCAACACAGTTGGAGAACGAAATCCTAGCGCTGAACTATGGTGGTACGGAAGACGACTACTTCATGGCCAACATCAATGCAGTGATTGCTGATGATGACCATGACCTTCAGGCTGATATGCTTGAGGGAACCACATCTGGTTCGCTCTACCTTGATGGAGAGCCTGCTAGCTTCAGTGGTACATTCCGCGGTGCTGTGCATTCGGTAACACGTGAGGATGAGGAAGTGGTGTTGCGAGGCTCTTGTGAGGCCGATGCTACTTGCCAAGATTACGAATCCTGCCAGCTTAAGGTGAATGTGTTGAACACTTGCCAAGCTGACCAGGTATGTATCCAGCGTGTCGGCCAGTTGGCAGAGGGTGCAAACTGTAACTCTGACCAGCAGTGCTTGAGCGGTCTGTGTCTCGAAGGACAGGGGTGTTTTACAGCCTGTTCCACAGATGATGACTGCGGTGAAAACGTTAGCTGTGCCATGGAGGTTGTAGATATAACCTTGGGTGATATGGCATCCCGCACAGTGAATGCTTGTGGCTTCAACTAAGAGAAGAAGCTAAATAGAATAATCAAAAGGGCGGCTTTTTAGTCGCCCTTTTTTTTGCCTTTTGTAGCACATTTTCATACCTTTGCGGCTCGACTCTAGAGCTGCCCTCGCTTTTATCCGGTCTGACGCCTCAAATCCGAAATTATCTCTTGCCTTTTTCTCGCAATGGAACTCTATTATAGGCATACGTGGGAGTGTGGCTTGGGGTTTTGGCACCCTGTCAGCGAGAGAGAGAATGTCTGATAAGAAGTTAGCACGGGAACTGGGAAGCAACCTTGAGAGGGCCTTAGCGAAGGCCGGTGATGGCGATGAGATGATGGTCATCCCCGATGAATTACCGATTCTGACCTTGAGAAACACGGTGCTTTTTCCGGGTTCGATTGTACCACTGGGCATTGGTCGGCCTAAAACTGTACGCTTGGTTGAGGAAAGCATTAAGGAGAACGGTCTGGTTGCGGTTGTTGCGCAGCGGGACGCGGATGTTGATGACCCGACCCCAGGTGACCTTTATGAATTAGGATGTGCTGCACGACTGATTAAATTGGTTAAGGCCTCCAAGGATAATTTCTCCGTGGTGGTGCAAGGCTTATCCCGAGTTCAGTTGCTCGAATACACTCAAAGTCTACCTTATATGAAAGCAAAGCTTGCGGCTGTTGATGATGAGGTGAGTTCGCCAGTAGAGGCGGAGGCTTTGACGATGAGCCTGCGTAAAACCGCACGTGAAGTATTGAGACTCATTCCTGAATTGCCACCGTCAGCAGCAGAACTGCTGGAGCGCGTCGATGATGCGGGGGTGTTGTCGGACTTAATTGCTTCCAATGTAGAGGCCACGGTTGAAGAGAAGCAATCGGTTTTGGAAACGGTTGAGCTTGTCGCCAGAATGCGACGTGTCCTCGAACTCTTGTCGAGACAACTCGAAGTCTTGAAGTTAAGTAATAAGATTTCGTCGCAGGTTAAAGGTGAAATGTCGAAAACTCAGCGCGAGTATTATCTGCGGCAGCAGCTCAAGGCGATTAAGGAAGAGTTGGGTGAGTCCGATGATGCGGAAGACGAACTCGCTGATTTAGAAGCACGGGTCAACGAATGTGAGTTGCCTGAAGACGCGGACAAGGCAGCACGTAAGGAGCTGCGGCGTCTACGTAATATGAGTCCGTCGCAAGCAGAGTATACGGTCGCCCGAACCTATGTGGAGTGGTTGTGTGATCTGCCTTGGCATACCACCTCTGTCGACAAGATCGACCTTAAGGAAGTTCGTGAAATTCTCGATGCGGATCATTATGGTTTGGATAAGGTGAAAAAGCGTATCGTTGAGTTTTTGGCTGTGCGTAAATTAAAGAGCGATATGAAAGGGCCTATCCTTTGTTTTGCCGGTCCTCCAGGGACGGGTAAAACCTCCTTGGGTAATTCTATTGCTAAAGCGATGGGGCGGGAGTTCGTGCGGGTCGCCATGGGCGGGGTTCGGGATGAAGCTGAGATCCGTGGCCACAGACGCACTTATGTTGGCTCCATGCCTGGCCGCATTGTTCAGAGTATGAAGAAATGCGGAACGAAGAACCCGGTCTTTCTTTTAGATGAGGTTGATAAGTTGGCCAGTGATTTTCGCGGAGATCCGGCAG
>CAXGWX010000188.1:0-6818 GCA_964013445.1 uncultured Bdellovibrionales bacterium
CCTATTGGGGGGCGGCGTTTTTGGCTGGATTATTGCGTTGGCGCTGCAAAAGAGCATCCAAAAGCGCACCCAGACTTCCGCCCAGGATATTTTAAATAAAGCGGAACAGGAGCGAGAGAGTTTGCTGCGGGATGCGAAGCTGGCCAGCAAAGAGCGTCTTTTGCAGGCCCAGGAAGAAGCGGAGGCCCATTCGCGGCAAGTGCGTGCGGATCTGGAACTCAGGGAGCAGCGTATCCGTGAGAGGGAGAGAAAGGCGACTCAAAGGACCGGCACTTTGGATAAGCGTGAGGAGGACTTGGACCTCCGTGATGATGTGATCCATGCGCGCTCTAAGGAGCTTGATGTAAAAGTGCACCGGGTAGATCAGCGTTTGGAAGAATTAAGTTCTGAGGTGGAACGCATCGGCGGCATGACGAAGGACGAAGCGAAGGCTGAACTTGTACGCTCCGTTGAGGAGGAAGCGCGGATGCTGGCGGCCAAGAAAATTGAACACGTAGAGGAAGAAAGCCGTCGTTCTGCGGAAGACAATGCGACACGAGTTATTGCAGAAGCGATACAGCGTTTGGCCGGGTCTTTCGTAGGCGAACGTACGATTACGGTTGTTGACTTGCCCAGCGATGAGATGAAGGGGCGAATCATTGGTCGCGAGGGCCGAAACATCAGGGCCATCGAAGCGGCCACCGGCGTCGACATCATCATCGATGATACTCCCGAGGTTATCGTCATCAGCGGCTTTAATCCGGTGCGCAGAGAAGTTGCAAAACGGTCTCTTGAAATTCTTATCGAAGATGGGCGAATTCATCCGGCACGGATTGAAGAGGTGGTGGATAATATGAGCGCCGAAATGAGCTCAGTGATACAGGAGCTTGGCGAAAAGACCACCTTCGAGTTGGGCCTGCACGGCATTGCGCCGGAACTTTTAAAGATGATTGGCGAACTGAACTTTCGAGTGGTCAATGGCCAGAATTTAAGAGCTCATAGCATGGAAACTGCGGCGATGGCGGGAGTGCTTGCTGATGAATTAGGTGTGAATTCAATGTTGGCGAAAAGGGCTGGGCTCTTGCACGACATTGGCCATGCGCTGGACCATACGGCAGAAGGGCGACACACGGATATTGGGGCGGACTTCGCCAAAAAATATGGTGAAAGTGATGAAGTGGTGAACGCGATTCGCAAGCACCACGATGACAGTCACACCAGCTTGTTGGCCATTCTTGTGCAGGCGGCGGATAAACTTTCAAAAGGGCGACCTGGGGCCCGTTCGGAAAACTTAAAATCCTATATCAAGCGCCTCGAGGATGTAGAGCAGATTTGTGCTGGCTTTGCCGGGGTCGAGTCGAGTCATGCATTTCAGGCAGGAAATGAGGTTCGTGTGGTGGTTTCTTATGCGGATGTCTCTCACGAGAAGGTCGCTCTTCTCGGGCACGAAATTGCCAAACGCCTTGAAGATGAGTTGACCTATCCTGGGGAAATCATGTTAACCTTGGTTCGCGAAGCCAGGGCCGTAGAAATTGCACGATAAAGGGACAGTGAGGTAAGGGGCTATGAATACAAGTCGACGCTTTGAAGACATCGTCGAAGCGCTCCAAGCCTATCATCCCTCGCCGGACATCGACATGATCGAAAAGGCCTATATGTATTCTGCAAAGGTGCATTCGGGGCAGGTGCGTAAAAGTGGCGAACCCTATTTGGTGCACCCGTTGGAAGTCGCTTACCTTTTAACCCAGTTGCGTTTGGACGAGGCAAGTGTGGCTACGGGCCTCTTGCACGATACGGTCGAAGACACCCTGGCGACAGTCAAAGAGATCAAGGACCTTTTCGGTGAAGAGGTTGCTCAGTTGGTGGATGGGGTGACGAAGCTCTCACAAATTCGTTTTGATAACGATGAACACAAGCAGGCCGAGAACTTTCGTAAAATGCTCATTGCCATGGCCAAAGACATCAGGGTGATTTTGGTTAAATTGGCGGACCGTTTACATAATATGTCGACCCTGGAGCATTTGCCGATGGCGAAGCAGCAAAGAATCGCCAAGGAAACTCTGGATATCTATGCGCCTCTGGCAAACCGACTTGGTGTGTTTTGGGTAAAGAGTCGCCTGGAGGACTATGCGTTTCGTTTTCTCTACCCGCAAGACCATGCCCATCTGAGCAGCCTGGTTGAAGATCTGACCCAACAACGGGAAGCCTATGTCTCCGATGTTATCGCCTTGCTGAAAACAGAGTTAGAGAAGCAAAACATTCACGATGCGGAAGTGCATGGCAGACCTAAGCATCTTTATTCAATCTTCAAAAAGATGAGTGCGAGGCAGATTGCCTTTGAGGATATTTATGATGTTATCGCCTTCCGTGTTTTGTGTGACTCCATCAGTCAATGTTATGAGGTGCTGGGACACGTGCATTCTCTTTGGCACCCCATCCCAGGTCGCTTCAAAGATTATATTGCGATGCCAAAACCTAATCGCTATCAAAGTTTACATACAAGTGTGGTCGGCCCGGAGGGGGAGCGAATTGAAATCCAGATTCGCACCCGGGAAATGCATAAAATCAATGAGGAAGGGATTGCGGCCCATTGGCAGTATAAAGAAAATGACGTCGACGAAAAGAATAAGAAAAAGTTCGCCTGGCTGCGTCAACTCCTCGAACTCCAGCAAGACCTCAAGGACCCGAACGAGTTTCTGGATACGGTTAAGTATGACCTCTTTGTCGATGAGGTTTTTGTCTTTACACCAAGGGGCCAGGTTATATCCCTGACCCGCGGCGCGACACCCGTTGACTTTGCTTTTTCTATTCACACGGAAGTGGGCAATCACTGTGCCGGAGCGAAGGTTAATGGCCGCATGGTGCCGCTGCGTACGGAACTCAAGAATGGAGATATGGTTGAAATCATCACCAACCCGCAGCAGCGTCCGTCGAAGGATTGGCTCGAATTTGCCGCTACCGGCCGCGCCCGGCAGAAGATCCGTAATTATGTGCGTATTGAAGAGCGAGCTCGCTCAAGCGAGCTGGGACAGGAGCTGCTGGAGCGTGAAGCTAAGCGTTATGGTTTGTCCCTACAGCAGTTGATTAAAAAAGGGGAGCTTGCACGGATAGCAAGTGAAAGCAAATACGGCACGGTGGAAGGGATATTTGTCGCTCTTGGCTATGGTCGCACGACCGCTGCGAAAATCGTTGAGCGATTGGTGCCCGGAAAACTCGAAAAGGAGCACTCCGGTGTGGAGATTTTGGCCGACATGGTCAAGAAGAAACCTTCGGCGCGTCGCAAACGTTCGTCCGGTGGGGTCGTGGTGCAGGGCATCGATGATGTTTTGGTGCGCTTTGGTAAATGCTGTTCACCATTGCCCGGCGACCATATCATTGGCTTTGTTACCCGCGGCAGGGGTATCACGGTACACGCCGCAGGGTGCACACGTGCCATCGATGCGGATCCGGACCGGCGTATTGATGTGGATTGGGATGATGCGACGAATGTACTGCGCCCCGTATCAATTCGGGTTATCACCACGGACCGCCCTGGCATTCTGGCCAACATATCTCAAGCCTTCACCGACAGCGGGGTGAATATCTCCCAAGCCAACTGTAAGGTTAATTCTGCGACCAAGGCGGTGAACACATTTGAAGTCCTGATTAAGGATTCAGAACAGCTTACGCGTATTCTCAATCATATTCGATCACTTAAGGGTGTTGTTGCAGTGGACCGTCTCTAGGGCATTGTAGACGCCTACAAAATCCATTATAGGCTTGCAGAGAAATAGATGACTATTGACAAAGGATGTTTTCAATGACGACAGAGCGTCTGATCTTAGACCGCAGCCGAACGCACCATTGTGGTGAGCTTGGTGAAAAAAATATTGGCGAAGAAGTAGTTCTCATGGGTTGGGTGCAGAATCGTCGAGATCACGGTGGCTGTGTTTTTATTGATTTGCGTGACCGGGAAGATGTGACCCAGGTTGTCTTTGACCCTCTGGTTAGCGAAGAAGCACATCGACTTTCAGGCGAACTCCGCAGCGAGTGGGTACTGGGCATCGTTGGTGAAGTTCGGTCTCGTGGTGATAATGTGAATGACCGACTGGCAACAGGGGCCGTGGAGGTGGCAGCGAAAAAATTGGAGATTTTTTCAAAATCCAAAACTCCACCTTTTCAAATTGAGAATAATATCGACACCTCGGAGGAGGTTCGACTCGCATATCGCTACCTGGATCTGCGTCGCCCGTCTTTACAGAAAAATTTGGTCATGCGACACCAATTCAACCAATTGGTGCGTCAGTCTTTGAGCGAGCAGCGCTTTCTTGAACTCGAAACCCCATTTCTTATCAAAAGCACCCCGGAAGGGGCTCGGGATTATGTCGTGCCGTCGCGCGTTCATCGCGGGAAATTTTTTGCTCTGCCTCAGTCGCCGCAGCTTTTTAAGCAGCTTTTTATGGTCAGTGGGTTCGACCGTTATTTCCAAATTGCCCGTTGTTTTCGCGATGAAGATTTACGTGCGGAGCGACAGCCGGAATTTACGCAAGTGGATCTTGAGATGTCCTTCTGTTCTGAGCAGGATGTGCAGGATGTGGTGGAGGACATGCTGGCGAAGGTCTGGCATCAACTCAAAGGCACAGAACTTAAATTGCCCTTTGAACGGATTCCCTATGGAGAAGCAATGGACCGGTTTGGGGTGGATGCGCCTGACCTGCGTTTCGGCCTGGAACTTCAGGATATATCTGAGACCGTAGCGAATGTGGAATTTAAGGTGTTCTCCGACGCGCTTGCGGGGGGCGGCATCATCAAGGCCATCAACCTGCGTGGAGTCGGTGACCTCTCGCGTAAGGATCTGGATGGTTATATCGATTTCGTTAAGATCTATGGTGCTAAGGGCATGGCCTGGGTCAAGGTTAAGGATGGCAACGAATGGCAAAGTCCTATTGCCAAGTTTTTCAGCGATGACATTAAAGCTGCGGTAGAGTCGAAGATGGATATGCAACCTGGGGATGTGGTGGTCTTCGTTGCAGACCAAAAGGGTGTGGTTAATGCGTCCTTGGGGAATCTTCGCAAGCATATCGCCAAAGAGCGTGATCTGATTAATAATGATGACTATCGTTTTTGTTGGGTGACGGACTTTCCTTTGCTCGAATGGGACGCACAAGCGAATCGCTATTTCGCCGCCCACCATCCGTTCACCAGTCCCCATCCGGACCATCTGGATAAACTCGAATCCGATCCGGGGTCAGTCAAAGCGATGGCCTACGACATCGTCCTCAATGGGGTAGAGATTGGTGGTGGGTCTATTCGTATTCATGATTTTAATACCCAGCAACAGGTCTTTAAGGCGCTGGGCATTGACGAGGAAGAGGCACGTGCGAAGTTTGGCTTTTTGCTTGATGCTTTGCAGTATGGAGCGCCGCCGCATGGAGGTCTTGCCTTAGGCGTCGACAGGATTATGATGTTGCTCTGCGGTACGGATTCCATTCGTGACGTTATAGCCTTTCCGAAAACCCAAAAGCAGACCGATTTAATGATCAATGCGCCGGACAATATTGATGGTGAGCAATTAACTGAATTGGCCCTGCGCATTTTTAATCCGGACTCGGCGGGCACATGAAAACCACGGTGATTCTGAATCCCCAAGCTGCTGCTGGTAGAGCGGGACGGGAAGCGGCGAAAATTCAAAATCGCATTGTGGCCAGCCTTGGTGCCTGCGAGATTGTGCAGACCACTCAGGCCGGCGAAGCAACTCTCCTGACCCGCAAGGCCTTAGAAGAGGGCAGTGAGCGTATCGTTTCTGTCGGTGGCGATGGCACCAACAACGAAGTGGTCAATGGCTTTTTTAAGGAGCGGAGCACGGAGGTCGTTCGTGAAGGGGCGGCTTTAAGCTTTTTCCCTATGGGCACCGGCGGTGATTTTTGTCGTGTTCTTGGTTTGAATGAGCGAACCTTTGAGGAAGCCTATCGGGATGCGGAGCTCTTTCCCATGGACGTTGGCACCATGTGGTTTCAGGACCCTCAGGGAGAGCAGCAAATGCGACACTTCTTAAATGTGGCCAGCTTCGGCGGCAGTGGTGTGATCACGCAAAAGGTAGGCGCTTTGACGAAGCTTTTGGGCGGCAAATTAGCCTACTATGTGGGCACCATTAATGGCTTGATGAGCTACAAAAATAAGCGGGTACGGGTACGCATTGACCAAGACTTTGACGAAGAAATGGTGGTCAATACGGCGGCGGTGGGCAACAGCACCTGTTTTGGCGGAGGCATGTATATTACACCAAACGCCAACATTAGGGACGGTGAGCTGGATATGGTGGTGGCTGGCGATGTTGGGGTGGTGACCTTTCTACGCTGCAGCAGCCATATCTATAAGGCGACTCATCTCGATTTACCCTTTTTCCGCCAGTTACGTGGCAAGCATATCCGTATAGATGCGCTTGAGGACGGGGATGTCTTTAGTGAGACCGATGGCGAACTGTGTGGCAGTTTACCTTTGGAGTTTCGGGTGCAGGAGAGCGCCATCAGGCTTTTCGCGCCAGCGCACCCATCCTTGGTTTAAAGCCCAAGGTTCAGGGCAATTTAGTCTAAAAGCTGATCTTCGTTGGCTGGTCGAACCATGTCGAACCATCGGAGCCAACGCTGGCCCGCACGCTCAGAGGCAGTGTCGTTACCGCAGTTAACGCCGCGGGATAAGAGTCCAGGGGTCAGTAGGCTGGCCAACTGGCGCACATCCAAGTCTTTGATATCTGGTGGTTGAATGCGAAAACTCATCACTTTTTCCTTCTCTGACAACTCGTGGTAGGCGGCTTTTAGCCGTCTTGACCCGGATAAATCAAGGTAAAAATTGATTTTTCC
>CAXGWX010000189.1:0-6782 GCA_964013445.1 uncultured Bdellovibrionales bacterium
TTCAGCAAAGCCGCTTCCGCAAAGCCGCTTCCGCAGGAATCAATTTGAATCAACTTACAAGCAGATTAGGACGGCTGCGCCTATAAGACGCTAACGCTATAAGACGCTGACGCTATAAGACTCCTCTCCATCTTTCCCACCCATCCTAAACCACTGAGATAATTCCTTTTTCTCCCATACTCTAAGAGTTGATTTCCTTTGCCCTTCCAGCTATGTGCGCGTCCATGACGACAAAAGATTTAGGCGCTGCCGCCTTCGCAAATTGTGTTGATTTGGCCCAAGCCCGCCTCGGCGGTGAGGTGCTCTACTGCACCGACGATTTTTTCGCCGGTAAAGACAATCTCATCCAGGAAGGCCGGGGTATTTTTATCGCCGACAAATACACCGAGGACGGCAAGTGGATGGACGGCTGGGAAAGTCGTCGCAAGCGCGAAGAAGGCTATGACTACGCCATCCTCAAGCTGGGGGCTTCGGGCATTGTCAGCGGTTTGGATATCGACACCAACCATTTCCTCGGCAATCATCCCCCCTTTGCCTCCGTGGATGCCTGCTGCATCGATGGCGATCCGGATGTAGAAACCCTGCAAAACGCTGAGTGGACCGAAATTTTATCCCAGGCCGGTCTTAAACTCGGCTCACAAAATCTTTTCGCCGTGCATTATTCAGACCGGGTGACCCATTTACGTTTGAACATTTATCCCGACGGCGGCGTCGCCCGCTTTCGTGCCTATGGCCGAGTCACCCCGAATTGGGATGAGGCGGGCAAGGACGCGCCGATGGATTTGGCGGCTCTGCTTAACGGTGGTGAAGTTCTGGCCTGTAACGATATGTTCTTTGGCGCCAAAGACAATATGATCATGCCCGGCGATGGGGTGAATATGGGCGATGGCTGGGAAACCAGACGCAAGCGCGATCCGGGCTACGACTGGTCCGTGATTAAGCTGGGCGCCCCGGGCACCTTAAAGAAAGTCATCATCGACACCAAACACTTTAAGGGCAACTACCCAGATCATGCCTGCTTAGAGGGCCTTTACGCCGATAAACCTTTGCGCTTTCACGCCGGTGAAAAACACGAATGGACGCCTATTTTAGGTGAGAGTAAATTATCAGCGCACAAGCAACATGTGTTTGAAGAGCTGCTGGCGGCGGGCCCGTTTACGCATCTGCGTCTGCGCATCTACCCAGACGGCGGCATCTCGCGTCTGCGTGCTTGGGGTCTGCGAGAATAGACCATGGTGCGGCTCGATGTCTTGAACAACGCCAGCGAGGCGCAAGCCCAGGAGCTTTTAAGCAAATGCTGCGGCTCGAAGACCTGGGTTGCTGCGATGCTACAAGCCCGACCTTTTAGCTCAGAAGAAGAACTCTTTAAAAAAGCCGATGACATCTGGTTTGGTCTTGAGAGCGACGATTGGCTCGAAGCCTTTTCCCACCACCCCCGCATTGGCGAACAACACCTGCGTGAAAAATATGCGGCCACCGCCGATTGGTCCGCCGGCGAACAGGCGGGTATGGATTCTGCGGATGAAGAAGTCATCGCCAAATTGGCAAAAGGCAACGCAGCCTACGATGATAAATTTGGTTTTGTTTTTCTTGTCTGCGCCACCGGTAAGAGTGCCGCAGAGATGCTTGGCCTGCTTGAGGCCCGCCTGCCCAACGAGCGCAATGAAGAATTACACAACGCTGCCAACGAACACGCAAAAATCACCAAAATCAGACTGGAGAAGATATAATGGCAAATCTCTCAACCCATATTTTAGACACCACCTTGGGCCTGCCCGCCCCCAACGTCGAAGTGACCCTGGAAAAAGCCGATGGCGACAATTGGCTCGCCCTGGGCAGCCACCAAACCAACGACGATGGACGCGTCCCTGCTTTCTTGCCCGAAGGCCAAAACTTAGAAGCCTGCAACTACCGTCTGACCTTTGCCACCGGCAGCTATTTTGAAAAACAAGAGGTCGAGCATTTTTATCCGAGCGTGAGCATCACCTTTACGATTCTAGATGTAGAGCGCCACCATCACGTCCCCCTACTCTTAAATCCCTTTGGTTATTCAACCTACCGCGGATCTTAAAAAAAGGAGCATGCAGCCATGGCCATGAGTTTAAAAAGCAACGAAATGGAAAACCTCTTAAAGGGTTTAGCCACAAGCAATGAAGCCTTCACCTCCCATTACCCGGGCGAACCCCACGACCGTCAAGCGGTGCATACAATTTATGGTGGTGCTCAACTCTTCAAGAGCAATACGGCTGTACGTATTGGCGAACTGGCACAAAAATCGGTGAAAACCTATGCGCCAAATTTCTGCGCCTTCGCCAAAGCCATGCATTGGCCTGGTCACGAATCCATGCCCAACGATGGGGATGCCATCGCCGCTCTGGATGGAAAAATCAGTGGCGCCAGCGATGAATTCAAGAACAAAGAGCCGGAGTTGTGGTTGGCCCACTCGGTCTACCACCGTATGTGTGAAAAGTTAGAAAAAGAAGCGGTGGAAGATTTCCGTATCGATTTTGAAGACGGTTATGGTAACCGGCCAGACGAAGAAGAAGATGGAGATGCGGAACGCACCGCCAAAGAGGTGGTTAAAGGCATGCAGGAAGGCACCCTGCCACCTTTTATCGGTATTCGTATCAAGCCTTTTAACGAACAACTCAAAGAACGCTCCCTGCGCTCAATGGATATTTTTATTTCAACCGTTTTGAGTGAGAGCGGCGGCAAGCTGCCGGATAACTTTGTCGTCACCCTACCCAAAGTATCCTGGCCGCAAGAAGTCGCAGCGCTGGTTGAAGCCTTCGAATATTTGGAAGACAACAATGGTCTTGCCCAAGGCACCCTAAAACTTGAAATCATGATCGAAACGACCCAAGCCATCATGGGGCCCAACGGTCAATCCATGTTGCCGCCTCTGCTCAAAGCAGCCAAAGGTCGCTGCATTGGCGCCCACTTTGGCACCTACGACTATACGGCCCTGTGTCAAATCACCGCCGAGTATCAGGAGATGGACCATCCAGCCTGTGACTTTGCCCTGCATATGATGAAGGTCGCTTATGGGAACACGGGAATTTTTCTCTCCAACGGTGCCACCAATATTATGCCCGTCGGGCCGCACAACGCTAAGGATGGGAATTTAAGCGCCGAGCAGGAGGCGGAGAACCAGGACGTGGTGCACCGTGCCTGGAGACTTTCACAAAAGCATATCAATCACTCCTTGCGCCATGCCTACTACCAGGGCTGGGATTTACACCCAGGCCAGGTGCCCGTACGTTACTCAAGCGTCTATTACTTTTTCCTTAAAGGCTTAGAGCAAAATTCATTACGCCTTAAATCCTTTATGGACAAAGCGGCGCAGGCCACACTGGTGGGTGATGTGTTTGATGATGCGGCCACCGGACAAGGACTGCTGAATTACTTTTTGCGCGGCATGAACTGCGGCGCTATCTCCGCCGATGAAGCGTTGGCCACCGGCTTAACCCTCGACGAATTTAAGACCCGCTCCTTTGCGAAAATTTTAGACATGCGTCGAGAAGCCCATGCCAGCTAATCGCTTAGAATCCATCGACGAGGTTTTGCTTTTAGGGCCCGGTCCCTCACCGGTTTACCCGGAAATTTATAGGGCCTTAAGCACCACGACCTTAGGGCATTTGGATCCGAACTTCATCGCCCTGATGGATGAGATTAAGGCGCTCTTACAAAAACTCTTGAACACCACCAACGAACTCACCATTCCCATCTCCGGCACCGGCTCAGCGGGCATGGAAGCTTGCTTTGTGAATTTGGTTGAACCCGGTGATAAGGTCTTGGTTTTAAGCAACGGTGTCTTTGGCGGTCGTATGCAGGATGTGGCCACACGCCTTGGCGCTCTGGTTGACACCTTGGATTTCGATTGGGGCACACCTGTGCTGGTCGAGCAGGTTGAAAAGCAACTTGCCCAAAACACCTACGATATGGTGGCTGTGGTGCATGCGGAGACTTCCACCGGCGTCGGCAATCCGGTGGCGGACATTGGCGCGCTCTTAAAAGATAAAGACACGCTCTTTCTGGTCGACGGGGTTACCTCTTTAGGCGGCATGCCCGTAGAATTGGATGCTTGGGGCGTGGACGCGTTTTACAGCGGCACACAAAAGTGTCTTTCCTGCCCACCGGGCTTAGCGCCGCTCTCATTTTCGCCGGCGGCGGTGGACAAGCTGCAAAAGCGCGAAAGCAAAGTGCCGAACTGGTATTTGGATTTGAGTATGATCACCGGCTACTGGAGTGGTGCGAAGCGCTCCTATCATCATACGGCGCCGATCAATATGCTCTATGGCCTCTATCAAGCGCTCTATAATGTCTTTGACGAAGGGGTGGAAAAAGTTTTCGCTCGTCACCAACAAGCGCACCAGGAACTCGAAGAAAATTTAAGCGAACTTGGTTTGGAATTTTTCGTCGCCAAAGACGCACGCCTGCCCATGCTCAACGCCATTAAAATCCCTGAGGGTATCGATGATGCGACCGTGCGCTCTAAACTCTTAAATGATTTTCAAATTGAAATTGGCGGCGGCCTTGGCCCCTTGGCCGGCCAGGTTTGGCGGGTGGGCTTGATGGGCCATGGTGCTCGCAGCTCAAGTGTTGAGCGCCTTTGTACCGCACTCAAAAGCTGTCTCTAAAACGAAATATTCGGGCGCAGCAAAATGCTCCAACTGCTCTCCTGGGCGACAGTGTTCGCCAGCAATCCCTTATAACCAGAACCCGCCACCCGCAAAATCCCCAACCCCAAAGAGAAAACCAAACGGGAATCGCGCACCGGGAACTTCTTGCCCAAAAGCAGTAAGTAGCGCGAAGGCTTATAATCTTCCACATTCACATCAACCCGCACTTCCAGGGCTGAGTTTTTCAAGGGTGACCAGCCAAAATAATCCCTATCCACCCGGTCGCGTTTTACCGCCACATAGACCGTATGCTTGATGTTCTGATTGAGATGGGCCCTGGCGCCGACACGAAATGAGAAATTGATCTCTCGGTCTTCGGCAAAGGAGCCACCTTTTACCTTTGTCTCCATTTCCACCCAAGGGTCGGCAACAAGAGAGTTATTGACCACGTGATAATTACCAAAGCTTAAAAGAATGCCACCATAACCTACGCCGGTAAGTTCGCCGGTCTCGTAATCACCAATATAGGCCTTATTGCCAAAGAAGATAGACAGTGCCCCCGGATCGGGAAAGCCAAGGGTCATGGCCTGAATCAAATGAAAATTATCACTGACCTGTGCCTTACGATAAAAAGCTCCCCGGTTCCGCTTCAAATAAGCCCCAAGAATAGGCAGTGGGTTGGCGCTTACCTCCAGCCGCACCGAATCCGGGTCGAAAAAATGCCATAAGAGGTGACCGTAGATGCTTTCTTCCGCATGGGCATCAAGAACGGTCGGTTCTTCATTGCTTACCACATCCCCATAGCCAATCGCCGAATAATAAGGGTCGATTTGAATATCCAAAGTGCGGGAGTGCTTTTCATTCAGGAAAAAAATCCAGGATTTACCCGCCTGGGCCGTTAGGGGCAGCGCGCAGAACCCCAGCAGCAGGAGCAAGGGCAAAGCCTCTCGCCATAAACGAAATCTTAAGTTTGGCATCATCAACATCCTCAGCCTACCCCAAGCTGCTGGCCTACGCCAACAATGTTCGAGTCTTCTGAAATACCCAACTAAATGTTTTACCTCACTCCATTTTTTGCTAAAAGCCTCGACCATGAAAGTGCATTTGAAGACCATTATCATCGTTAGTTTCGTTGCCGCCCTTGGCAGCTGCCAAAGCAGCGAAAAAGCAGCCACCACCACCAGCAATACCAGTGCGACCAAAAAGATTCGCCCAAAAGGTGGCAAAAACCCCTTAAGCCAGCCCACCCTGCTGCTGACCCAAGCCCAGTTCACCTGGGAAACGAATGCGGCGGGCAAGCGCATCCCGAAACCGGGTCCGGCCAAACTCCTGCTCTTAAGCAAGCTTGGCGATGGCTGGCTGAGCAATACCCTTGAAGACAATGACTCCCGGGTCTTTCACAAGGCAGTATGCCAGGACAAATCCATACTCACCATTGCGGGCTCAGATGCCCATCTTAAAACCTGGGACTGGCAAGCTGGTCAGTGGCAAGGAAAAAGCCATTGGCATCCAAAATTTGGTGGCGCTTGGGATCGGTTACGGGATTTTGAGTTTGGCGATGTGGATGGGGACAAAAGCAAAGAGCTAATCATTGCCACCCACGATCAGGGTGTGGTTGCGGTGGCGGAAAAAGAAGCGGGCGCCTGGAAAGCAAAAGAAATCTATCGGCAAGCGGACACCTTTATTCATGAAATTGAAATCGGCAACTTGCGGGACAAAGGTGCGGTACGGATTTACTCAACCCCTTCTAAGCCGAACAAAGCGGATTACTCCCAATCAGGGGCAATCATGGAAAGCTTTCTCGATGGCGATGCGTACAAGAACGACATTGTCGTTACCCTCAAGGACCGGCACGCCAAAGAGATTTTGGTGGCAGATATGAACGATGACGGTGTGGACGAGCTCTACGCATCCATTGAGGCCCATAAAGTCACCAAGGATGGGGAGAAAAAGATTGTCGCCCCCTTAGAAATCCGTCGCTACAAAGTTAAGGGCAATGGACAATGGGAAGAGAGCCTGGTGGCCCGCCTTGAAGGTGGCATTCAAGCTCGGGTACTAACCGTTGGCAACCCACAGGAAAAAGGCAAGAAGCAAATGCTCGTCACCACCATGCGCGGCGGTCTCTACTTGCTCACCCCAGACAAGCAACTCAAGAAATGG
>CAXGWX010000190.1:0-6767 GCA_964013445.1 uncultured Bdellovibrionales bacterium
AGAACCTGGCCCAGGCCCGCCAAGAGCACTCCTAAGGCGACGCCAAACATGGGCGGGTCAACGAGGTTTAGCCCTAAGGTAAGCATTGCGACGATGTAGATAAGGTTAAAAAGCAAGGGAGCTGCTGCCGGAATAGCAAAATAGCTCATCGCATTCAGGGCCCCCATACACAGGGCCACCAAGGAGATCAAAAAGAGGTAAGGAAACATGGTTCGGGTTAAGCTTAAGGTCAATCCGAACTTCCCAGGCACGCTGTGGAATCCACTGGCAAAGAGCTCCACCAGCGGTTCGGCGAATAGGATGCAAAGTCCGGTCAACAATGCCACCAAAATCGGGAAAATCCCAAAAGCTTGGGCAAGAAGGCGCTTCGCCGCGGCCATGCCCCGCCCCTCCCGAACTTCCGTAAAGACGGGCAAGAATGCCACCGTAAGCGTGCCCTCAGCCACCAACATCCTGAAACTATTAGGGATTGTGAAAGCCATCAAGAAAGCATCCGTAATATGGGTGGCGCCAAAAAGATGCATGAAGACCATATCCCGGGTCAATCCGGCAACACGGCTCAAGGACGTGAAAAACCCAACCGTGCTCGATGCCCGCACCAACCCACCGAGTCCCTCTTTCGGGGCCTCTTTTATGGCTGATTCTTCACTGTTTTCCATATATTATCGGCTTTCTGATTAATTCCTACACGTGCTTGACAGCCTTATACATCATTTGCTAATTGCGTCCCACCCATCAGGGCCTAGTGTCCGTTAGTATGGGCAAAGTGTCAAAATAACTGAACTCTGGAGAGTAAATTCGTGGCAAATACAAAATCAGCGGCCAAGACAGCCATTCAAAACCAACGCAGAGCGCTGAGAAATCGCAAGATTAAGGGTCAGGTTCGAACAGCCATTCGTGCCTTCCGAGAAGCCCTCGAAGGGGGCAACAGCGACCTCATGAAGACGACTTTAAATGCGGCTACAACCGCCATTCGTCGTTCTGCATCTAAAGGCGTAGTAAAGAAAGAAAATGCTGCGCGTCGAGTATCTCGTCTGGTCAAAGCATATAATAAGTCCCTGGCAAGCTAATTCTGCCCTTAAGAGACTTTATCCGTTTCCAACATCGTTAAGTCGAACTGCTGGGAGACCGGTGGCGCAGTGTACAGGCGCTCCCGCGCCCTTGCCCGCTGCCGTGCCTTATATCGCGCATGGGCATTTTCCCCCGTACTGTTGACAATATCTGTCGCCGCATCCACCAATTGAATCTCCGTTTCCGCAAAAACAATGGCTGGAACCTGGTCCGGCGCGAGGTCATCAATACGCAGTGGGATCTCCGCCACCAAAGAGACGCAGGAATAAGTCGAACCACTGAATTCGTTATAGCTGTTAGCCTCTGCCCGCAGAATCCCCTCCCCTCGTTCTTCCTCTTCCCCTTCATCCCAATGTCGGACAATCACATCTTCTGACACATCAAAAGCTTTTGCCATATCCGAAAGCGCCAGGATTCCATTTTCACTCTGACCAGGAACGACGTAGTTGTAAGGAAAAAGCTCACGGGAAAGATAACGAATGGCATTGACTAAGTCCGTACGACTCCCCAGGACCAGGCGAAATCTGCGCTTATCGAAAATTTCTGTGGTCTGGGAAAGCTTGCGAGCCAGTAACTTAGTCAGAATGGAATCACGGGTTTTTTTGCCGCTGGAAAATTCATTGACCTCGATGCCTGACTCACGCAGACGGTCAATGACCCGAAAGACCTTACCACTGATTCTGTCGAGCAATTCAGCCTCTGAAATCTTAATGTTAAAAAGCAGTTCACGGCCGTTGAGCAGATGTAAAACGTGCATTACTTTAAGGACCATACAAGCAGACGGTTGCAAGGGATTCGAGGTATCGGACGCGATGAGGAAGACCTCATGAATATCCGTTGAATCGGTGATGATGGTCGGCAAATCGTAATCATGGACTTCAAGGAGATAATCGATAGCCTCATGATAGATTTCCTGAATGCGTTGAACATCCAGAGAATTATCCGTATCAAAACCACATAAGCGTAAAAAATGGTCTACATCGCCACGGTTCTGAAACCAAAATCGGCTCTGATCGACCACGCTGGTGCCCCCCAGAATGGTCTGCAGCCCCATGAGATCGGCCAGGCTGCGGGCTGAAAGCTCTCCACTGGCGGTGCTTTCCGCAGGCGAGAACCCTTGCGATGCTTGTCCATCGCTTTCAAAATCAACTGTCACGGTGTCTTGCTCCCCTCAAATGCACGCAAGCGTACGAACCGAGAACACTATACTGAATAAGCTGGTCCCTTAGCAAACCATAAGCATGACGCAACGCGCCAGTCCTCACTGTCTAACGCACTGAAATTGCTATGTAAGTATTTTTTCCATGAGTGTGCTGGGTGCCTTTTTTCCGTGGCGATCAAGCTCCTGACGAAGCTTCTGGTATATCCCACCCATTTCACTCAAAACCTCGTCTTCTCTGGGAACCTCTGCTTCTTGGGTCTCCTTAGCACGCTTACTCAAAGTCTCCTTGAGATTCCCTACTGACGCCCCCAAAACGCTCAACTCCGATGCTAACTGGCGATTATAACTAACAATTCGTTTGAGGCGCTCGCTGCCACCCACACCCAAATCGCGAATCAGACCTTCGGTATCCTTAAAAAAGTCATCAAGATGGGAAAGAAGCCCCGCATTTTCAGGCATCTCCGCAATAGTTTGCTCAATGGTTCGATAGGTGTCCACCAGGAGTGCGAGCTCTAAACGGTGCGCATTCGAGCGCGCACTGCCCTGTTCCTCGCGCATCAACAGTTTAATAATGTACTGTTCGATGGTGTTTTGTAATTTAGAAAAATTAGCGGTAACTAAAGTCGCACTGAGTCGGGATGGAGCCGCCCCTGGCTTAGGTCCGGTATTCGGGGCCATTGGATTCATCTTCGCCCGAGGTCCGAAACCGCCACCTTTAGCACTCCCGGCACGTAGCTTCAGGGCCCCACCGCTGCGTTCTCCGATAAGCTGACGCACCCGCTGCTGCACAACCTTTGCGCTCATGGCACCTTCTTCTAAGGCCCCTTGCAGGTCCGCAAGCTGTGCGAGCTTTTCCTGAGTATCAATTTGAGCTTGTTCCAAGCGACCTTTGAGATCCGCTTGTGCCGCCACAATATCCTTAAGAATCTCTTCCGACATAAGGATATTTTTATCGCTTCTCCGACAAAACAGCCAGCGATTTTTGCTGCACACTGGCCATCTTCTTGCGGTAGGCCAATACCGCCTCATAGAGAGCACTCGCGACCCGTTTCTGTCCCATTCCTGAGCGCAGAAATCGGCCTTCATGGGGATTGGAAACAAATGCAACCTCCGCCAATACGGAAGGCATTTGGGTATCGATAAGGATTTGAAACACCGCCGCCTTAGTCCCCAAATCCCGAATCTTCCCACCGGCGCTTCGCAATGCGGGAACCAGCTTGCCCTGGACTTGCTGCGCTAAAATCAGTGAGGCCCGCGTATCGGCCTTGGTGGAAAGGTCGCTCAAGATATAGTTCAAATCATTGATGGCCTTCTTTTGGTTACGCATTGCGTGACGCAGTCGTCCCTTATAGCGACGATTACTCACATCGAGGTAGTAGGTCTCAACCCCACCAACGTTCCGGTTCTCATGGGCATTCGCATGAATCGAAATGAGCAGATCACCCTGATGCCGGTTGGCAAAGGATGCCCGCTGGTCGAGACTCACAAAGGTATCCCTTTCCCTTGTCAGAAGCACCTCTATGCCCGCAGACCGCAAAAGTGTTGCCAGTTCCTGGGCAATCGCCAGGACCACATCCTTTTCCTGAAGCTTCCTGTCGCCCAAAGCCCCTGCATCATGACCGCCATGCCCCGGATCCAAAATCACGCGAAACTTCTTGCTCTGCACTTTGGCTTCGGGCTTTCTTACCTTTTTCGCGCCAGGCAGGTCGCCCAACATTTCTCTGGCCAGATGAACCTGATCCCCGCTGCCATAACGCTCCACGACAGCCTTTAATTTCTGGCGCGCACCCGTGTACTCTGCCCGCTTGCTCTGTAAAATTTCTGCTTGGGCAATCAAAGCATCATCCGCCAGCGAATTCTTTGGATAACGCCCCACCAAGCGGTCATAGGCCGCAAGACTATAATCAAGATCTCTGCCCACACCAGACCAAGCATGCAAACTTCTCCACAGTCGAGCCGCAGAGAAAAGCGCTCTTGGGGCCTGCGGACTCTCAGGGAACTTTTTCGCCAGCGTCTCAAAGCCGCGAATCGTTTGCTCCCATTTGTCTCTTAAGGGTGGTTTCGCTGTATGCTCAAGCCGGTGGAAAATCGGCCGCAGGCGCCCGTATTCCCGCTCTGCCGCCGAAGAAGAGCTCGCCTTGGCCGGAGTAACAAAGAGGCTCAGCGTCAGCCCCACTAAGAACTTAAAACAATAACCTTGTCGTAAAAGAGAGCCCATTAGGGCATTTTATGCGAGACCGACAAAAAGTCCACATTCTGGACATTCTTCAACATCCTCAGGGACCTCGCTTTGACAAGCTGGACACTCCGCAATATTCGATTCGAAATTGGTGTCGCCGCCAAGCCCTTCTTTAGCGAACTCTTCGCGCCATTCTGCGCTCAAAAGAGAGCGTGCTTTTTCCACATCCGCCCTATCGATCAAGAGTTCAAAGCTTTGGTGCATGGCGGTTTCTTGCTCTTCGCTGGCAGCAGCTAATTTAGACGCGACTGAGGCTTGTCGAAGGGTTTCCTGAAGTTCCTGCAAAGCCACATGAGAACCTCGTGCCAAAGGCTCCAGTTCTTTTCCTTCAAGATGGGCTGCCATAGCATTTGTAGAATCAAAGGGGCTTCCAGACGGTTTTTCAGCTTGCAGCGGCACCTTACAGTGTGCGCATTCGCTGACTCCCTCAATATATTCACCAGAACATTCAGGACAAAACATTCTATTCAATCTCCTTTTTGACCTGGGCCAAAAGATTAAGAGCGTCCAGAGGTGTTAGGGAATTAACATCCACCTCATCCAAGAGGCGACAAATTGATTTTGCTTGCTCTTCTTGCTTTAGCGCTGCTTCATCAGCAGCGCTGAGTTCGACCGCACTGGTCTCGATTTTAAGTTCCCTTTTCTCCTCCTCGAGATTTGCCAAAATGGCTTCAGCTTTCCTCGTGACCGAAGAAGGCAATCCCGCCAACTCCGCAACATGAATACCGTAGGAGCGATCCGCCGCTCCGTCTTGAAAGCTACGCAAGAAGACGACCTTTTTGCCGTCGTCCTTTACCGCCACACTCGTATTGATAATTCCAGCCTTGGTCGCCGCTAAATCCGTGAGTTCATGATAGTGAGTTGCGAACATCGCCCTACAACCAACCTCATCGTGTAAATATTCAGCCACAGCCCAAGCCAGTGAAACACCATCATAGGTGCTGGTACCACGCCCCACTTCATCAAGCAGAACCAGGCTGGCGGTGGTGGCATGATTAAGAATCGTTGCGGTCTCGGTCATTTCGACCATAAAGGTACTTTGCCCTTGGCCAATATTGTCGCTTGCTCCCACCCGTGTAAACACCCGGTCAACCAAGCCAATCTTCGCCTCCTTTGCTGGCACAAAGGAACCCATCTGCGCCATGATTGTCGATAGCGCCACCTGCCGCAGCACCGTAGACTTTCCAGCCATATTCGGTCCGGTAACAATAAGCAGCTGCCGTTCGTCGCGACTCAGACTGATTGAATTAGGCACGAAGGCTTCATCCTGTGCCATCAAACGCTCTATCACCGGGTGCCTCGCATCGACCAGCTCCAACACCTGCTCCTCCACAACCTGTGGACAGACGTAGCGGTGTTCATCCGCAACCTGAGCCAGACTAAGCAGTCCATCACTCATGCCGATTAAGCGTGTCAATGACCGAATCAGCGGAATCGCTTTTCCGACCTCCGCCAATATCTCGCTAAAAACTTCTTGTTCAAGGGATTTGCGTTCCTGCTCCACATTCAGCATTTTATGCTCGAAAACCTTGAGCTCTTCCGTAATGAATCGTTCCGCGTTCACGAGAGTTTGCTTGCGGATATAATGCTCAGGCACATTCGCTAAACGGCCTTTTGATACCTCGATATAGTAACCAAAAACTTTGTTGTAGCGAATTTTCAGGTTGCTGATACCGGTAGCCTGGCGTTCTTTATCTTCCAACTTTTGCAGATAAGAATGGGAGTCGGTCGAAAGCTTAATCAGTTCATCTAAATCCTTACGGTAGCCGAGCTTAAAGATTCCACCTTCTGCACGGCTCAAGGGCGCCTCATCCACCAATGCGTTTTGCAAGAGCCCGCACAGCTCAGCCCCTATATCCGCATCCTTCCATGCTTTTGCCAGTGGAAACTTATGGCCAACGAAGGCCTCCTGTATCTCAGGAAGAACCACCAGAGAATCACGCAGGGCACACATATCTCTTGGTGTCGCTCTACCAACCGCCACCCTACCGGATAGGCGCTCTAAATCACGAATAGCAAGAAAGAGTTTTTGCGCCGCTTGTCGCACAGGTCTATTCTTCACCAAGTAGGCGACAACTTTTTGGCGGCGTTCTATCTCTTTGACCTCCCGCAACGGAAAGAGTAGCCAGTGGGTCAATGTACGGGAACCAATCGCCGTTTTGCATCGGTCCAAATGCCAAAGCAGCGAACCCTTGCGCTCATTGTCATAAATGGTTCGGCACAACTCAAGATTTCGACGACTTACTTCATCGAGCACCATGAAATCCTCAATAACATAGGCTTTCGGACAAATAA
>CAXGWX010000191.1:0-6720 GCA_964013445.1 uncultured Bdellovibrionales bacterium
AAAAATTGCTTCTGCCTTAAAGACGCTCAAAGCCTTTAGTCCAGAGATTGACATTATTCCTTTTGAAGAGCGTCTCACCAGTGCCAACATTGAAAGCATTATCAAAGATTTTGATGTGGTGGTGGATGGAACGGATAATTTTCCGACCCGCTATTTAATCAACGATGCTTGTGTAAAACTTAAAAAGCCTTGCGTACATGGCAGCGTGTACCGTTTTGAGGGCCAGGTTACAGTTTTTGACCCAGCCAACTCCGGACCTTGTTATCGCTGTCTTTATAAGGAGCCACCACCGCCGGAGCTGGCACCTTCTTGCGCCGAGGCGGGAGTGTTGGGAGTGTTACCAGGAGTCATCGGACTTTTGGAGGCGGTTGAGACCTTGAAAATTCTTTTGGATATCGGTTCCCCTCTACGCGGCAAGCTCTTGACCTACGATGCGTTGGAAGCAAGCTTTCAGACTTTCAACCTTCGACAAAATCCGGATTGTGACTATTGTGCAGAGGGCAAGGAATTCCCCGGTTACATCGATTACGAGCATTTCTGTTTGCGGCAAAGTGCCTAAGTCCAGAGCAGCTTGACGATGAATTATAGGGATTGGAATTCGGCCAAAGCGGCCCACCCGCTTTTGCGATTGGTTGGCAATACACCGTTGGCACAATTGAATGTGCTTAAGACGGAGGCCCCAGGCGCGGAAATCTTTGCCAAGATTGAAAGTTTTAATCCGGGGGGCTCAATTAAGGACCGACCAATTTCACGGATGCTTGTTGAAGCGCTTATCTCCGGTGAACTTCGCGAGGGGCAAACAATTCTCGATTCTTCATCGGGCAACGCCGGGATTGCTTATGCGATGTTTGGCGCCATGCTTGGTTTTAAGGTCAAGTTGGTGATGCCCGCCAACGTCAGTAAGGAGCGAAAGAAACGGATTTTGGCCCACGGGGCGGAGGTGATTTTCAGCGATGCGCTTTTGGGTTACGACGAAGCTTTGCGCACCTGTCATCGTCTTTACGAAGAGAATCCGGATACCTACTATTTTCCCGATCAGTACAGCAATCCGTGGAACTGGAAGGCCCATTATGAATCGACGGCGGTGGAGATTTTGCGAGAGCGGCAAGGGGAGATAACCCATTTTGTTGCCGGGGTTGGCACCGGTGGGACCATTACGGGGGTTGGGCGTCGGCTCAAAGAGGAAATCCCAGGCTTAGAGGTGGTGGCGGTTCGGCCGGAGCGTTTTCCGGGGATTGAGGGGCTTAAGCCCTTAGGCCAACCGGAAGATATTGAGCCGGCTATTTTTGATGGGGGTTTGGTCGATAGCTGGATAGATGTGGGGGCGGAGGAGGCCTTCGACGGCTGTGCCTTCCTTGCGGAGCGTGGCTACTTTTTTGGTCAGTCCTCTGGGGCCTATTTCACGGCGGTGAAAAGACTGGCGCAGGAGCGAGAAGACGCCAAAATTGTTACGATATTTTGTGATATTGGTGAGCGCTATCTGAGCACAGGGCTTTATGGCCTATCTTAATGTACGAAGAAAATTGTCTAAAAAGCCAATCTTATTGAATATTTTTGATATTTTGGGGGTCTCTCAAAGGGGCTGGTGCCGCTTTGTTTGGGGCCAGCATAGGGTGAGATCTTTTGCTTGCCAAAGGCCGTCAAAGTTGCGAAAGATTCGGGCACCAGAACGTTAAAAGGAGCGATAATGCACGGGAACTCCTATATTTTGAGGTACCAAATGAATAAAGCCCCCCTATTCAAAAAAGCCTTTTTTCGAGGCATCCCCCTAATCTTGTTTTGCTTTTTGGCAGCCGCTTGTGCGGATGACAAAATTGGCCGAGCCATTGCTCAAATTGAAGTGACCCCACTGCCGGATGAAGCTTTGGCGCAGGTAGAACTCAGCGATCCGGTCGGTATCGATGTGGGTACGATTGCGCTCTATGGTCTAGGCACCGCAACTTTTGAAATCAAAAACACCGGCCGCGGTATTTTGCGGATCGCTTCGATTGAGGTCGAGGAAAGCAGCGGTGGTAATTTTACGATTGAACAGGGCCTCGAAGAGCTTGGCGTTACGGAATCAGGTCAGATTGTCATTGGTTTCCAGCCCGTAGAGGATGAACGTCCCGAAAGTGCAACGATTTTGTTGAAAACCAATGCTGGTGTTTCAGAAAATGAGGAAGTGCGATTGCTGATTAAGGGTGTCGGTGATGATTTAGGCCAGCCGGCTTTGCAGGTCTGCTACAAGGGCCAGTGTTATCCACAGGCGGATGAGTGTGATGCGACCACCGGCGAGTGTACCTTCCCTGCTCTGGATTTTGGCCACGTGGCTTTTTCCTCCGTATCGACGGAAGCGATTACCATAAAGAACAACGGTAACTGTCAGCGTTCTCAATCCATGGCCGCTTGTGCTCCGGTCTGCCGTATTACTTTTGATAAGAATCCTGCGGCCTACGATGTGGGTATGGGGTTTGTACAAAGCGATGAGGATTTCAGTATTGCAGGAAATATTTCAACTCCTGTGAGCCTTGTACCGGCGGATACATCCTGCGGTGAAAGTGGTGAACTGAAAGTGCTCCTTAATTTTCAGGCGGCAGAAGAAGAGAATGAGGTCAGCAATACATTTATCATTGAATCGGATTTAACCGGTAGCACGGCCATCAGCATCCCCTTGGCGGCCCGCTCAAGCCCAGGCCCTATAGCTGTAGCCGAGCTTTTGGCTTGCGATACGGAGAATCCCTATCCAAACTGTTCGGATACGGCGACAGTCAATCCATTAAAGCGTGTCTACTTTGATGGCAGCGACAGCTATCAGGATGTGCCCACAAACTGGAGTGATGGTGAGGCGGTACCGACCATTGCTTCCTACACTTGGTCTGTGGTGGAAGCCCCTGAAGGGGTCGAAGTCAGTGATTATGATTTGCAGGGCGCCAGCAGTGATAAGTTTTCAATGATTTTGCCTTTAGCGGGAGATTATTTGATTCGTTTGCGGGTGACCAACTCCATCGGCACGCCATCACCGATTACAGGAAGTGCAGCGGATATTGTTGCTCCTGAAGAGCCAACGGATGTTTGGGTGCACGCAGTGCCGGAAGCGGGCATTCACGTGGCTTTGACCTGGGATGATCCAGAAAACGATCAGGACTTGCACTTTACTTTGGCAACCACGGCGAGTACCGATCGGATCTGTGACAAGACCTACGATTGCTACTGGAACAACTGTAATATTAATGCCAAGAGCTGCTGCGAAGACGTTTACGAGGAATTGGCCTGCGAAGCTTTTTCCGAGACCTACCAGGGCTTTTATGGTGACCCCATCTCCTGTGCGGACTGGAGCAACGGTTCTTCGCCAATTTTTGAAGGCACCAACCCACGTTTAGATATTGATGACCAAAGCGGCTTAGGGCCGGAGAATGTGAATGTGGATGCTCCCTCGGAAGGGGTCTATCACATCTACACCCACCATTATTTTGGTGGAGGCGCTTGGGATCCGGATTCGAAGACCCTCAATCGGGTTCGGGTATATCTCAATGGCGAATTAAGAGGCGATTTTCAGCGGCAGGTGCAGACTTACGACCTATGGTGGGTTGGTAAAGTCATTGTGGATGCGGATGGCAATGTCAGCGTTGAAGCAGCACCAAGTGATGAGGAAGGGCAGTTCGGACAGATTAAGACCATGTATGGTTGTTCTGCCGATCCGACAACGGGGGAATATCCCACCTTTTCGGAGCTAAATTAGCGTAAAATTGAACCTTTACGTTGATCCTTTGCCGCTGATTTTGTATAGGCCCCTAGCATTGAAGCACGGGAGGAAGTTACATGATCAGGATTTGGGCTACCGCTTTAGCGTTTGTTTTATTGGCTGGTGCCTGTGCCGAGGAAAAACTTGTAGTAAGGGCGCCCCGCCTCGACATAAGCATTCATAGTGAAGGGCATAATTACGCTGCCATTGATGAAGCGAATTTGACCATCGATTTGGGCCAAGTGCCTGTTTACGCGGAAGTAAGTGCGGAATTTCTACTGACCAACGCTTCCGAACTTCCGTTGAATATTTCCGATGTGACCTACGCGGTTGAAAATGGAGTGCGCTGGAAGAAAGCTATCTTTCCGACACAGATTCCCCCCTATGGTGAGGGAATATTGACTATCATCTACGCGCCTCTCGAGGTTGAGCAGGAAGACATGGTGGTGGCTGAGATTAAGACCGACGCGGCCAACGGTTCGGCCCAGCAGGTTACGGTTGTGGGTACGGGGGAGTTCAAAGGCGCACCGGATATTGAGGTGGCCTATAACGCTTATACGGGCCCAAGCGTCGATGAGTGCAGCGACTCTGACGGTGACGGTGAAACCGACACCTGTGTGGTGGCTGAGGAGAACGCCTTGGATTTTGGCAATATTGCGATGGGGATGACCGGTACGGTACGTTTGACCATTCGAAATAAGGCGACTTGTGATGCTTTTCCTGGTGGTGACCCGTGCGCATCCTGTGTGCTGACCATCGATAAGGATCCGAACGGCCAGGATTTAGGGTTTGGCTTTAAGGCTGGGGCAAATGCGGATGGGCATTTTGCTTTTGCCGGCTCGACTGCAACCCCATTTCAGGTGCGACAGGCGGATTTAGGTTGCTCTGAAAGCGGCGAAGTGACTTTGCTTTTGAATTTTAATGCGCCAACGGAAGAAGGTGCCTATCAGACCATGCTGGTCATCGAGTCCACCGATCCGGATGAGTCTGTGATTGAGATTCCTGTTGTGGCCAATAGTGTGAATGCACCGATTGCGATTGCGGATTTACGGGCGTTGGATCCGTCAAACCCAACCGCTCCCTATTCAGAGATCGACAATATCGAGCCTCTTGAGCGGGTTTATTTTGACGGCTCAGAAAGTTATGACCCGGCAGGTGAAAACATTGCCCAGTACTATTGGGAAGTGGTTGAATACCCGTCTGGTACAAATCCGAACGATTTTGACTTCAACGGTCAGGGCTCTGCCTTGATGGACTTCTTCGCACCTTTGGCCGGCCATTATGTGGTCAAGCTGACGGTGACCAATGAGTCAGGCATTTCCAGCGGCGATACGGAGGATGCGCGGGTTGAATTCGATGTTACTCCTGGTGATTCAATTCACGTTCAGTTGACGTGGGATGATCCGGGCAACGATCAGGATTTACACTTGGTTAAAATTGATGGTGCACCGGAAGCCCATTTTTGCAACGATACCTATGATTGCTACTTTGGTGAGAAGAAACCGATTTGGTTTTCGCAAGATGCGGCGGGCGTTGGTGCCAATCCAATTCTTGATATCGATGATACCAACGGTATTGGCCCTGAAAACATCAACATCGATGAGCCGGAACAAGGCAGTTATCGGGTTTATGTCCATTACTTCTCTGACTGGGGTTCCTATTCCGGAACAACGCCGACGACAAATACGGTGCGTATTTATCTCAACGGTTTATTGGTGGGTGAGTACTCTCGAATTTTGCAGAACAAAGATGCGGTTTGGGCTGTGGCGGATATCGTTTGGGATGAAAACGGCCTAGGCGTACAGACACCATACCCAAGCGATAGCGCCGGATTGCCAGGCACGGTACATACCATGCCCGCAGGCGCTTCTTGCTTCGGTGGCTCAGGTTGGGATTTCCCCTAAATAAAATATATGCCCCAGGAAAGATTGAGCGAGACGATGAAAACAATTCTACGTATGTCGATGGTTTTGCTTGTGCTCGGCCAGGTGGCGATCTTCGCCTCCTGTAAGCCTGAAGGACGTCGAACCGGTGGTTGTCAGGTCGATACAGACTGTAAAGACGCGGGAAAGCCTTACTGCAATGCGAGCGTTGGTGAATGTGTAGAGTGCTTTACCCAGGATCAATGTGATTGCCATCAAATTTGTGACCAGAATGTGTGTTCCTATTTAGGCGCCAGCGATGTTGCACAGAAGAACAATGCCCATGGTTTGTGGCAGGGAACGCCGGGGCAGGCCAACTATACAAACATTGGCCGCTGTGATGACAGTGCTGCCTGTGGTTTTGGTGAAGTCTGTAACCCCTTTACCGGCAACTGTGTGGTGGCAGCAGACTATCAAGATACCTGTGGTCCGAACAAGGATTGCCCCAACGGTCAGACCTGTGACTCGACGACTCAAAAATGTTTTCCAGCGGCTCTTTGTAAGACCGATCATAACTGTTGTGGCTACGAGGATTTTTCCTGCGATACAGGAGCCAACTTGTGTGTTGAGCTTAAATTCGACTGCACCCCACCCAGCTCGCCAAGCTCAACTTGTCCTTTAGAGCCGCGTATTGAAGATGAATGCTCGCCGGGTCTTTACTGCTCCATGCAGGGGACCTGTGTACAGTGCACATGTGATAGCGATTGTAATCCAGAGAGCGGCTTGCCTGTGTGCGATGCGGATACGGGACGCTGTGTTTCTGAGAACTTTTGTGATGAAGCCAGCGATTGCAACCAGCCGACCGAATCCTGCGATACGGTGGCCAGCGTCTGTAAGGCCTATTGTGCAGACGACAATGACTGTGCAGCAACCGAAATGTGCACGGAAGACAATGTGTGTAAGGCCTTGGCAGAAATTCCTTGCGAAGAGGATGCCTACGAAGACAACGATACTTTAGAGACGGCCTATTCTTTGGAGGCACCGGAACTCAACTCCAGTCAAACCTTGAGTGAGTTGACTCTGTGTGAAGGTTCTTCCGAAGACGATGAGGATTGGTTCTCGATGACCTTAGAGAAT
>CAXGWX010000192.1:0-6692 GCA_964013445.1 uncultured Bdellovibrionales bacterium
CCCGACGGCTTGGTCCGCGGCAGCGAAACTTGCGATGATGGTAACACAACCGATGATGATGGCTGTGACGCCTCTTGCCAGGAAGAAGATGGCTGGGATTGCTCTGGTGAACCCTCTTCCTGTGCCACCGTTTGCGGTGATGGCGTTATCCTTGGCGCTGAAGAATGTGATGACGGCAACACAAACAATGATGATGGCTGTGACAGCTCTTGCACCCGTGAAAACGGCTGGGTCTGTACCGGTGAGCCAAGCGTCTGTGCCCAAACTTGCGGTAACGGCGAAGTTCAAGCTGAACACGGTGAACAATGCGACGATGGCAATACAACAACAGAAAGCTGTACCTACGGGCAAACCGAATGCACTGTCTGCGATGCGAACTGCCAGGAGGTGGCGGGCGAAACCTCTTATTGCGGGGACAGCACAACAGATAACGAGAACGAAGAATGCGATGACGGCAATACCAGCAATAACGATGCTTGCTTAAACACTTGCCTGAACGCCGCCTGCGGTGACGGCTTCGTCTGCGATGACCAAGCAACCTGTCCTGGTTCCAATGCGGGATTCGAAGAATGTGATGATGCCAACACCTCTAACAACGACGATTGCCTAAACACTTGTGCCGCCGCTGCCTGCGGAGATGGGTTCACATGGAATACGGGAAGTGGCAGCGAAGAATGTGATGACGGCAACAGCAACAACAACGACGATTGCTTAGACACATGCGTTAACCCGGAGTGCGGTGACGGGTTCATATGGAACAGCGGCAGCGGTACGGAAGAATGCGACGATGCGAACAGCTCGAACTTTGATGCATGTCTAACCGATTGCTCAGAAGCCAGATGCGGCGACGGCTTTCTTTGTTTTGACCCAATCACATGCCCTAACACCCCCGATGGCATTGAACTCTGTGATGACGGCAACGAGAGCAACAACGACGCCTGCTTAAACAGCTGCAACATCGCAAGCTGTGGGGATGGGTTTTTGTGTACGGACACCATCACTTGCCTTCTGACCCAAGGCGGGATCGAAGATTGTGACGACGGAAACATTTCCAACAACGATGCCTGCTTAAGCACCTGTGTGCCGGCACGATGCGGGGATGGCAACACCTGCTCCGATCCAACCACATGTCCTGGCACAGACGATGGACTCGAAGACTGTGATGACGCCAACGACTCCAATAGCGATGCCTGTTTAAACAACTGTACCAACGCATCATGTGGCGACGGTTATACCTGCTCAGAAAGCGCATCCTGTGCACAAATGCCTGATGGAGTTGAAGATTGTGATGACGCCAACACCAACAACACGGACTCTTGCCTGAACACCTGCACGAGCGCGAGCTGCGGTGACAGCTTTACCTGGTCGACTGATGGCGGCAACGAAGACTGTGATGATGGCAACAACTCAAACACGGATGCTTGCCTCAATAACTGCACCAACGCCTCTTGTGGTGATGGGTATACCTGTCTCGACACAGAAAGCTGCACTGAGTTAAACGGCAGCATCGAGGACTGCGACGATGCAAACGACAATAACAACGATGATTGTTTAGAGACCTGCGCCTCTGCTTCCTGCGGCGATGGGTACACCTGGAATGTTGCTGGGGGCTCGGAAGAATGTGACGATGCCAACATCCTCAACAACGATGCGTGCCTTGACTCCTGCACAGACGCGAGCTGTGGTGATGGCTATGTTTACGAAAATGTCGAAGGCTGCGACGATGCGGGTATTCTTGATGGGGATGGTTGCGCCGGCGTTTGTACCGTGGAGTCGGGATGGAGCTGTGATCAGGTCCCGAGCATTTGCACCAAAACATGCGGCAACTCGATTCTTAATGATGGAGAAACCTGCGACGATGGCAACACGGAAGTTGGTGATGGCTGTGATGACAACTGCGAGCGGGAAGAAGGCTGGAGTTGCTACGGGGTGCCGAGTATCTGTACTCAAAGTTGTGGCGATGGACTTTTAGATCCTGGAGAAGACTGTGACGACAACAATACAGATAATGAAGACGGCTGCTCCTCAGGCTGCTTAATCGAAGAAGGTTATCTCTGCAGCGGCGAGCCAAGCGTCTGCGTCGAGACCTGCGGTGATGGAGTCCTGCACACCGACGAACAATGTGATGACGCCAACAGCACAAAAGATGATGGCTGTGTCAACTGTGCGATCCAAAGTGGCTGGAGTTGTAGCGGTGAACCATCCATATGCAACGAAAACTGCGGCAATGGCAGCATCGATGCGGGTGAAGAATGTGATGACGGCAATCTTAACTTAAACGATGGCTGCAGCGACATCTGTCTTCTTGAAACGGGCTACTCCTGTACTGGCTCCCCGTCAACCTGCAGCGCCACCTGCAGCAATGGCGTTGTCGACGATGGTGAGCTTTGCGACGACGGGAACCTAACAAACAATGACGGTTGCACAGATACCTGTGCCATCGAATACGGCTACCTCTGCGAAGAGGCGCCCAGCGTTTGTAATACCCGCTGTGGTGATGGCATGGTTGCGGGCAACGAAACCTGTGATGATGGCAACGCTGAAAACGGTGACGGTTGTAACGCCGCTTGTCAGCGTGAAGCTGGCTGGAGCTGCTCGAGCGAACCTTCAGTTTGCTCTGAAACTTGTGGCAACAGCGCACTTGAAAGTGGCGAAGAATGCGACGACTCAAACATCGTCGACGGCGATGGCTGCTCTTCTGGGTGCCTGGTGGAAGATGGCTTTCAGTGCTTTGGTACACCGGCTCTTTGCTATAACATCTGTGGAGATGGAATGATTGCGGGGACTGAAACCTGCGACGACCAAAACAGTGTGGCCACCGATGGCTGTAGTGATACCTGCGAAACAGAAGATTTATGGATCTGTGTTGGCCAGCCCTCCGTCTGCAACACGGATGTCGATGGAGATGGAATCATCGATGAGAGCGATAACTGCCCACTTATTGCCAATGCAGACCAGGCCGACGACGATGATGACGGTGTCGGTGACGTTTGTGAAGAATCTAACATTACGGAATTAGAAGGATATTTAAGTCTACGCGGCGGTGGTTGTAACTGTCGTAGCCTCACTGACTTTCAACAATGGTTTTTACTTTTTGGGTTATTCGGATGGCTCAGAATGTGGTATAGGCGACGACGACAATGACGAAAACAAAGACTACACTTAACACTCTTCAATTTATGCTCATCCTAAGTGGATGCATCTTCTTTTCAAGTTCAGCATTCGCTTATGACCTCGACTTGAGCAACCGTGCCTTTGACCTTGAGCGCCTGCGTCTTACCACCGACTCGAAAGGTCTGATGGATGTTGAGAGCGGTGAGATGCTTGCACACCTCGAACTTAATGTTGGACTCTGGGTTTCTTACAGCAATGACTCCCTTGTGCTTTCACAAGTCACCAATTCGGAAACGAAACGACTCGCAACCCTTTTGGGCAATCGGGTAACCGGCCATCTTAATGCGGCTCTTGGGCTTTTCGACTGGAGTCAAATAGGTATTGAGTTGCCCATGGTCATGATGCAGCAAGGGGATGCACGAGTCGATGTTGTTAATGTAGAACTATCCCAACTCAGCTCTGCGGGCTTGGGCGATATGCGTATTGTCTCTAAAACCCAAGTTCTGAACAGCTATACCCACTTTATTGACGGCTCTATTATTCTGCATATGACGCTGCCAACAACAACCGCCGAAGCCTATTTGGGTGAACCTGGATTTAGTATTACACCAGAGATTGCTTTAAGCGGTACCCTGCCCGCAATGACCTTCGGCAATTTTGTGTTTAAAGACTTTCAGCTTGCAGGAAACCTCGCCTATGCAGCCAGACCCCAAAGTGCGTTGGCCGACCTGACCATCGACGATGAGCTACTCTATCGCGGGGCCATGAGTTATTCCCTGGAGCCCCTTACTAAGCTTCCCCTCTTAGCTCATATGAATATGTCAGGCGGACTCAATCCCTTTAACCCGGTGGCCCGCCGCAACGAAACCCCACTCGAGTTCTCTTTCGGTGCCTCCTACAGACTTCCTGATTTTCTCAAGCCGCTTGTTCGCCACGATACAGAAATGCGCCTCGTCGGCGCCATGGGCGTTGGGCTTATTGGTGGACACGGCACACCTGACTTACGTGCCTTTGTCGGCTTGCAGACATCCCAACCTCTACCACGAGATGTGGATGGGGATGGCATCCGTAACATGGATGACCCCTGCCCCGAAGCACCTGAAGACTTCGATGATTTTGAAGATGAAGACGGGTGCCCGGATCCGGACAATGATCAAGATGGTGTCGAAGACGACATGGATGAATGTCCCTTCAAATTTGAAACCCAAAATAATTTCGAAGATGAAGATGGATGTCCCGACGAAGCGCCCGATGAAGACGGTGACGGTATTGCGGATGCGATTGATGTTTGTATCGACGAGCCTGAAGACAACGACGGCTTTGAAGACTTAGATGGCTGCCCGGAATCCGGACCGGATACGGATAGTGATGGCATCCTCGATGAATTCGACAAGTGTGTTGAAGCTGCGGAGGATATGGACGGCTTTGAAGACGAAGACGGATGTCCGGACTACAGTGACAGCGATAGTGATGGTATCGACGATCAGAAGGATCAGTGTCCTGATGTGGCCGGCCCCATCGAAAGCTATGGCTGCCCAGATAGAGATGCGGATGGATTTAATGATCCGGTTGACCTCTGTCCAAATGAAGCGGGAGTCAAAGAATTCAATGGCTGCGCCAGTGAACAGCTCTTGTATATTGAAGATGATCGCATCATTCTGAAAACAAAAATTGATTTTGGCGCGGAGTCAGGCCCCATTCCACAAGATGCATTGCCGGCCCTTGATCGCTTAGCCCAGTTGCTCAAGGACCGACCGACCTTACGTATTGAAGTGGGTGCCCATACGGACAATCAAGGCAAACGGATGGAGAATCTCTTCCGCTCCCAACGTCAGGCTGGAGCTCTGATTGCCTACTTGAGTGAAAAAGGCATCAGCGCAGACAGGCTGGAAGCACGCGGTTATGGACAGAACCAACCCATCATGCCCAATATGACAAAGAAAGGTCGGGACAAAAATCGCCGGGTCGAGTTCATCATACTTAGTGCAACAAAGGTGGATACGAGCAGCGAGAAGAAAAGCGAAAGCGCACCTCCATTAAAAACTGAAACCACTGCGCAAGAAAAGCCTGAGGAACAAACTCCGGCTCCTACCCCGGAAAAAGAGCCAGAAGATGATGGCAAACCTAAATCTCTTCTCGATAGTTTGGTTCCAGACTTTTAAGTCAATGACTTAAAAACTACAGGCCGCTTTTACGCAATTTTTCGAAAAGCTTCTTTTGTTCGCTGCTCAGCTCTTCAGGCACCGAAACCTGCACGCAAGCGTATAAATCACCAGCGGGTTTTGCCCCCCTTGCGGCCACCCCAAAACCTTTGAGACGAACGGCGGTCCCTGGCTGGGTGCCTGCTTTGAGCTTAATGCGCTTTGTGCCTTCACGCAGGGTCGGCACTTCGACACTGCAGCCTAAAGCCAAATCAACAAAGCCAAGGCTAACATCCACTTCCAAGTCCCGCTCACCCTTACGCCTAAAGTGTGGGTGGGGTGCCACTTCAATCTGCAAATAGAGATCGCCGGGAGTACCGCCTGCTGGCGCCGGGTGGCCCTGCTCTTTAAGCCGCAGTTTAGAACCATGTTGCGAACCCGGAGGAATCTTTACATTCAAAGCGCGAGTTCCACCATCGGGCTGCCGCAGCGAAATTTGTCTTTCACCACCGCTGATCGCCTCTTCAAAAGATACGGTGATTTTGGTTTCCGCATCCTGGCCCTTGGCCGGGCCACCACCAAAGGGGTTGCCTTGGTTAAAAAACGACGAGCCGCCAAAACCGGAGCCCGCACGCTTGCCACCACCACCGCCGAAGATGCGCGAAAAGAGATCCCCACCAAACCCCATATCGCCAAACATTTCCGAAAAAGAACCAAAGTTGGCGCTGTTAAAAATATCTTCCTGGGAAAAGCGCTGACGAAAGCCATCGGCCCCATAAGTATCGTAAGCCTGGCGTTTTTCCGTATCGCTTAAAACCGCGTAGGCCTCATTGATCTCTTTAAATTTGGCTTCAGCCGCTACTTTATCTTCAGCCCGGTCGGGGTGATGCTGCATGGCCTTTTTACGGAAGGCTTTTTTAATCTCATCGGCGGATGCGGAACGCTCAATACCGAGCAATTGATAATAGTCTTTGGCCAAAGCGCATACTCCAGTAATTGCTCATAAAGTACCTCATACAAAGTATTATTTCTATAGCATTATCACTACCCAGAGCACTAACTCTTGAACGCTGCCCCACAGAAACCAAGCATATAAAAACTTCGCCCTGAAAAGACTTTTCTGCTAGGCTTTTTAGGGTAATCCATGAGCAATAAAGTACCCCTATACGCAAGACTCTTTACACTTGCTCTGTTTTGTATGGGCTGTGACCTCAATCCACCGGTCCATGTCACCTTGAACATCAGCGATCCTCTGCAAGTGGCAGGAAGCAGCCAACGTTTTGCCATTCATCTAGGCACCCTGACGCAAGAATGCCCAACATCGGAGGATTGCAAAATAAAGACACTCGAAGATTGTGATTTAAGTGACACAAGCAATAAGCAAAGCTGCCAGGAGGAATAACCATCCTAAGTCGGCATTATTACATCATTCACCTG
>CAXGWX010000193.1:0-6676 GCA_964013445.1 uncultured Bdellovibrionales bacterium
AAAACCCAAAGCTGCCGGGGCGCCACGTCGTCGGCAGGCGCGAATGGAAAAGGTCGTGCAGACCAGACCACAACCCAAATATGGTTCAACCATTGATTTAGGAGGAGATGATATGGATACCAGTGCATTAAAGGCATTGTTTGAGGATGTCTTACGTGAAGAAGGCGTCTTGGGCTATATCCCTGTCGGTCAGAAGTGGGAGGGTGGTACAGTTGTGCTCAAGCCTGGCAACGATTCGATGCAGCCCAAAGAAATTCCACTCGAAACATTTTTCAAAAAGATAGTGATGGTGCGTGAGCGTTTGCGTGTCCTGGAGCAGCGCATCAACAATCATGACAAACTTGAGGAAGCAGACAAACTTGAGTTGCAACAATATCTGACCAGAGCCTACGGTTCTCTGACGACTTTTAACGTGCTCTTTGCCGATAAAGGGGACCATTTTATCGGGGCGAAAGGCAACTCATAGAGAATTAGCTCCCATGTTGGCAGGATTAATGAAAAGAGTGGTTCTGGTTTCCGGAAAAGGTGGCGTCGGTCGCACCACTGTGTCCATCGCACTCGCCCGAGCAGCTGTTGCCAATGGTAAGCGGGTCCTCCTATGTGAACTGCAGGACCAGGAAAATACGGAATCCGCTTTGGGCAGGGCTTTAGGGGGCTTTTCTTTAAGTGAAAACATCACAAGGCTGCAGCCAGACCTGAATGCTTGTTTGCTTTCGAGCCGTTACGGTCATATTCGTTTCTTAACTTCGCTTTTACCGGCAAAAGCCCTGATTACGGCCGCCTTAAAATCACGGGCCCTCCAGGTTTTCTTGAATTCGGCACCATCATTTTTTGAGATGGGAATCTTTTATCACTTTCTGGAACTCTATAAGGCAAAAGAGGCGGATGGTTCCTATTCTTACGATATGATTATTATCGATATGCCGGCCACAGGTCATGCCTTGGCGCTTACAGGTTTGCCGGAGATTCTTTTGCGATTGATTCCCGGAGGTCCAATTGCTCGGCTTTTGCGCGAAGGGCAAGCTTATCTCAATGACCCTGAGGTTTGTGCCGCTTGGATTGTCTCTTTGGCGGAACAGTTACCTGTCTCTGAGGCTCTTGAGTTGCTTGCGGGTTTGCAAAAGACCAATGTCCCGGTTGGTGGGTTGGTATTAAATCGTCTTGAAACTAATCCATTTAATGAAAGTGAAATGAATTGTCTCGATGCCTTGGGAGATGTGGATGATTTACTTGGGGCACGTGTTTTTCGTAATATTCAGCGTATGGATGTGCAGATCGAACGGTTACGGAAATCGGTGCAGGTGCCGATTGTTGGTTTAAAGGAGTGTAAGGACAACGCGCAAAATCTTTTTGATACTCTGGCAAGAGAACTCAATGCGGCGGAGAATTTAGTATGAAGCACAGCACCCGTGAGCTCTTAGAAACGATGCGCGTCATTGTCTGTTGTGGTGCCGGTGGTGTGGGTAAAACCAGTGTGGCCGCATCTCTGGCACTGGCGGGAGCACAGCTTGGTAAGCGGGTTTTGGTTCTTACCATTGACCCCTCAAAAAGGCTTGCGGAAACGCTTGGAGTTTCTCGTCATCAGGAGGAACCGGTGCCGGTGGACCCAGAGCGGTTGGCTGATGCAGGTGTGGAGGTGAGTGGCTCTCTCTCTGCTTGGATGCTGGACCCACAAATGGTCAGCGATGCGGTTGTCCGGCGACTTTCTGGCTCTAATGATAATGCCAAGCAGCTCCTGAATAACAATATCTACAAAAATGTAACAGCGATGGTTGCAGGAATGCAGGAGTACACAGCTGTAGAAGCACTGCACGGCTTTATCAAAGATGATGCTTACGACTTGATTATTCTTGATACTCCACCATCGAGAAATGCTTTGCATTTTCTGGATGCACCGAATCGCATTACGGAGTTTTTAGATGGGCGCGTGTTTCGTTTTTTTCTGCCGAAGGAAGGGGGCCTTTTCCAAAAGGCTACCTCAAAGGTACTCGAGCGCGTCTTGCACGTGGCACTGGGCAAGGATTCGACCGCTGAGCTGCTGGCTTTCTTTAGAATGTTTAGTGGGATTCTGATGCATTTAGGGCGCGATGCTAAGGGTATGCGCGAGTTCTTTGCTGAACCGAGCGTGGCTTTTGTGATTGTTACATCTCCGGAAAAGGAAGCATTGCTTGAAGCGGAATATTTTAAGCGTAAGACGACCACGGAGTTAGGCCTTAATCTTTGTGGGGTGTATCTTAATCGAACATTACTGGATTTGGAGAACCAGGCTGCACCGGAAACAGTGCTCTCCTCTGATAACCATGATGCTTGCTTGTCTTCCGCGCTGGAAAAATTACAGGTCATGGCCAACTCGGAAAAGAAACTTATTGCCGGCCACCGCGAAATATATGAGGAGTTGGCGGCCCGAATCGAGACAAAACAGTTCCTGACTCCGTTGCCTTATCTCAGCGAAGGTGTTTCAACCCTAAACCATCTAACCTATCTGGCGGGTCGTTTGTGCTCTGCTTAGCTTTACGTTAAGGATGATGATGTGGACATGCTTGCTGAATATCAGCCAATACTCTTAACTCTTTTGGTGATTTTACTTTATATTGGTGGTCGTCCATGGCTGGCCAAAATATTCTTGAATAGGGTTGAAGATCCACGCAAGCAATTCGCAGGTCAAAAAGCTATCCATTATAGCCTAACCATTTTAGCAGCTTTGGCACTTGTTCAAATTTGGCTTGGAGGATTTAGCGGCCTTTTTGCCTATATCGGTATCGTATCTGCCGGTTTAGCAATTGCTATGCAGGATCCATTGATGAATCTGGCGGGATGGATTTTTATTGCCACCCGTAAACCTTTTTCCATCGGGGATAGAATCGAAATAGGGGAACACGCCGGAGATGTTGTTGACTTGCGACCTTTTCAGTTTTCATTGATCGAGATTGGCAATTGGGTTGGCGCCGACCAAACCACCGGACGAATTGTTCATGTGCCCAATGGCATGGTTTTCAAACAAGTGTTGGTCAATTTCACCCAGGAATTTGATTATGTTTGGGATGAAGTGCCAGTGATGGTGACCTTTGAAAGCGATTGGCGTCGCTGTAGGGAAATCCTTTTGGGTGTGGCCAAGGAATATAGTGCGGGCTTGAGTGCAGATGTGGAGGAGCAAATGCGGCGCGCTTCACGTAAATTCTTGATGCGCCAGGAGTCCATGGACGCCAGTGTGTGGACCGACTGTGCAGATTCAGGAGTGGTCTTGATCTTGCGCTATTTCGTTGACGCCAGGCAGCGTCGCAAAGCGAAGAGTTCAATTTGGGAAGGCATTCTCGCCGCATTCGAGCAGGAAAAGCATATCGATTTTGCTTATCCAACAGTGCGCTATTATGACAATAGAAGCGAAGGCAAAGAACCTCGATCGTCTGCCTCTTAAGATGCGTAGAGCCTTTATTGGGGGCTTTTCTCTGTAGGCCTTTAATGCTAAGAAGTGCAAAAATTCTTTTAGAGGAGCACAACAATGGGATTATTCGGCACACGTAAGCCACCAAATTTACCTGAAGTATCTGGCAACATGCATGCGGTATTGCATACATCTAAAGGTGACGTGAAAGTCCAGCTTTATGCTGATGCTGCACCGATCACGGTGGGTAATTTTGTAGGATTATCTGAAGGCACCATCCCTTGGACCTGTCCTATTACGGGTGAAGCCAAAGAAGGCGTGCCACTCTACAAGGACATCCAATTTCATCGTGTTATTCCTGAGTTCATGATTCAGTGCGGTGATCCAAAGACTGTTGAAGACCGTGGCGATTGGGGCACGGGCGGACCAGGCTATCGTTTTGACGATGAATTTGCCGATGGTCTTAAGCACGACAAACCAGGTATTTTGTCCATGGCCAATTCAGGGCCAGGCACGAACGGTTCGCAGTTTTTCGTCACAGAAGTTGCAACACCTTGGCTCGACGGTCGGCATGCCATCTTTGGCGAAGTTGTCGAAGGCTTGGATATTGTACAAGCGATTGGGCATGCGGATCGGGATCGTTCTGATCGGCCAAACGAACCGATTATGCTTAACTCTGTTGAGATTATTCGCGGCTAAATTCTAAAAAACATTAGCACGTGTCTTATCCTACAAATTTGGCGGCCATCGCGCAAAATCTGTCTAATCGACAGGTTAAGCGCTTGTTCGTTGCTCTTAACACTGAGCATGAGTGTTTCAAGGAGCTCGGTCGTAGCGGTTTAGGTATTTTCGGTGTGGCTACACCGCAGGCGGCTTTTGAAATGGCGATGACCACGGGGGCCCTTGGCCATGCGCCAGGAGTCTGTTTCCTCGAGTCGCTTGATGATGTTTGCAATATCAGTGGGCAACTCATCCGAGCGCGGGAGGAGAGGCGCCAGGTGGTTGTTCTTTATCTTGCAAAGGGAAGAACGGGCACCGCACCGCATAGTTCAGCAGACCATCGTATTCAGCAATTGGCGACCATGGGGTTTGAAGTGCAAGAACTCTCTGGCACCAGTCAAGGGCAAGACTTTTCTCTGCTCTGTCGTCGGCTTGATGAACCGAAACCAGAACCGGTTATCGTGCGCTTAGAAGAAGGATGGTTGGAACAAACGGCTGTGGGGCGTCTTGGCGATATTTACCCCATACCACGACAGCAAGCTCTTCTGAGTGAGGTCAGAACATTCGGTGAACTTCTTAAAGAAAAGAAATATCCTATTTTGTTGCTGGGCAGTGATTGTTTGCATGAGGAGTTTGTTCGTACCTTGGCGGGCTTTGCGGCTGATTTCAATATCCCTGTGTTAACCACCATCGATGCGAAAGGGGCTTTATCAGAAGAGCGGCGCAATTCTCTGGGGGTGATGGGGGGACGGGCAGATATCGACGTTTTGCAGAAGGCATTCCTGGCGAAGGCGGACTGCATTTTGGTGGTGGGCATCTCGCGCAAAGAATTACCCGATTCCTGGAATAAGATGGTTTTCGGGGCGCGGCCGGTCATAAGTATTGGGCTCAGAGAGCCACTGGCGTTACCCGTGTCTTTCAAGCAAATACTGCTCGGTGAGCCGACTTTCTGTTTACGGGCGTTGCCGAATTATTTAGGGGACTATCAGACCGGCTGGACGACAAAAGATTTGCAGGAACACCATGATTTGCTCGATGAAACCTTGTCCAGAGACGAGTCAGCGCAGCAGGGAGTGCGGGATGTTTTAACTTATGGCCTTAAGGAAGAGTTCGAAAACATGACGCTGGTTTGTTCTCGTGCGCAAGCCTATTCGGGGCTGATGCATTTTTGGCGAGCCAAGGCCGCAATGCGATTTTTGACCCCAAGCAGTGGAGAGTTTAACAGTGCAGCGCTCTGCACGGCCGTTGCGGCAAAAATTCAGGATCCGGATCGGCAAATCGTTGCATTCTTAAGTCGACGGGAACTTCTTGCCGGATTAGAACATTTATCGTTGGCGGTTTCGGCGCGGGGTAAATTGAAAATCTTCACCTTTGATTTAGATGAGGTGGAGGAGGGAGACACGTCGCCGCGGGTTTATGCCTATCCGCGCTTTGACCGACTGCCCTCTCAGGCCTTTGCGGCTTATGTAACTTCTTTAGGTGGTTTCTTTGCCGAGCTCAAAGACCGCAACGAACTCGAAGGCGCTCTGCTGGAAAAACTAGAGGATAAGTTGGCGATTTATTCTTACCGAGCCTGAGATGCTTTTATTTGTTTAAGGTCCGGCTGTAGTTGGGTGTGGGATTGGAGACCGGATCGTAACTCATATCGTAAAATTCACCAACAAAAGTTGTCTCTGTTAATTGCACGTAGAGGAAGCCCGGATTTTCATCTTCCTCATAAAATGTAGGTGTTCCTCGGCCGACTAAGTCCGTGGTCTTCGCACCGGCTCCTGAAACAATGAATTCGGTTCCGCACTGGGGTTCGAGCCATTGGCGATTGTGGTCATGGCCCGCAAAGTAAATGTCGACTTGCCCGCATATGGCTTCGTCCATGAATTCTTTGACATATTCCCCTCTGGCAATGGTGGTGGCCTCAATTTCAAAGGGCAGGATGTCCAGCCCTTCATAGGCCCCGGCATTGCCGTGTTTACCATTGGAAATATAGGGGTGGTGGCCGAAGGCGAAACGCCAGCTTTCGGTGCTGTTGTTGATTTCATTAAGAAGCCAGCTCTTTTGTGTGCTCGGATCGGTGGCCGGCAGATCTTTGAGCATGATGGAATTTGTATCGAGGGCCCAAAACTTTGCTAAAGGACTTGGGCTGATGCTGTAATAGCGCTCGGGCAAATAAAACTTGTCGGAACTTTCATGATAGGTGATCTGGTGTTCTGCTTTCAGGGTGTTGATTGGATATTCTCCATAATCGTGGTTGCCCAGAACCACATAGAATGGGAAATCCAAATCCTCGTAGGGGTCCTCGAATTTTGTTGTGAACTGGCTGTCCGTGCTTGAACTAACCCCGTCATCATAAAAGTTATCCCCTAAATAAAGGGCAAAGGCACAGCCGCTCTCTGGGGCCTTGGTGGCACAAAGGAGTTGTATTTTATCCGCAATGGAAAACTGCGCGATATTGCCTTCGCCCGCATCACCTAAAACGATAAAGTGTAAAACATCCTCTGGGGGTGATGTGCTGTCGTCGTCGTCGTCGTCGTCGTCGTCGTCGTCGTCGTCGCCATCGTCATCGTCGTCATCGTCGTC
>CAXGWX010000194.1:0-6673 GCA_964013445.1 uncultured Bdellovibrionales bacterium
GGCCTTGTACACACCGCCCGTCACACCATGGGAGTCGATTGCTCCAGAAGTCGGTAAGCTAACCCGCAAGGGAGGCAGCCGCCCAAGGAGTGGTTGGTAACTGGGGTGAAGTCGTAACAAGGTAGCCGTAGGGGAACCTGCGGCTGGATCACCTCCTTTCTAAGGAGTTTCTTTGAGCGTAAAGCTCATAGACAATTTCTAGGTCAATCTGCACATACTTTTTTAAAGTGCGCTTACTATTCAGTTTTGAGAGACCAGGTCTGCAAGTTTAAAAGCGGCCTGTGGGTCGCTTTTTTTTTGTCTGAATTTCTCCAGCTAAAAATTACTTGCGCCCTCGGTGGCTTTTGGGTTTGTTAGTCCTATGTCGGATAACTTTCATCCAGGCCCAGCTGCAGCTTTGCCTTCACCGGTAGTGCTGGCGGCGATTCTTATTGGCTTTTCATTATTCTATGGAGTCAGCGGCTACAGCAGCCTGGTGCAGAAGTCCGCTACTTTTGACGAGATGGTCCATATTTCGTCTGGTTATGTGGCCTTAACCCAGGACGACTACCGAGTTGATCACTTTCATCCACCCCTGTGGCGTATGATTTTAGCTCTGCCTCTGCTTTTCGATGATGCAATTGTTGTGAACACGGAGGGGAAAGCCTGGACGGAAGAATCCTATTGGTTTTGGTGTCACCGATTTTTCTTTGAGGATAATGATGCGCAAGGACTTTTGCGCCCCGCACGACTTATAAATTTGGTTTCTGCCATCGCATTGGGATGGTTTTTATTTTTTTGGTGTACGCAACTCTTTGGTTGGCGGCTGGGCGCATTGGTGCTTGGACTTTATGCTTTGGAGCCGACCATTATGGCCCATGCCAGGTTGGCGACAACCGATTTGGGGGCAACTTGGTGCTTTGTGCTGGTCTTGTTTTTTCTGCGGCGCTTTTGCCAGTGGCGTTCCATCTATAATTTGGGAGGGTTAGTGGTGAGCCTGGGGCTGGCGCTAACGGTTAAGCTTTCTATTCTCGCCATTGTACCGGCAATCCTTTTAGTCTTATGTGGTCGTATTTATCGTAGTGAGACCTGGCAAGGTGTGTTCGGCACGGAAATCTTGAGGCGTGGTTTGCCTGGTAAGTTGTGTTTTGGCTGTGGCGGAGTGCTCTTTGGGGTTTTGGTTTGGCTGACGGTGGTCTGGGCCGTTTATGGCTTTCGTTTTGCTATTTCCCCCATGGGCGATGCGAGCCATACAACCGTGCTTTTAGAAAGAGTGCTGCAGAGTCAAAGTTCCTTTTTTATGGTGATCAATGAGCTGCGGCAAGCAGGATGGGTGCCGGATGCTTATGGGCGCGCTTTTTTGGAGAGCCTACTCTATACGGGAGAGGGGAGAAGCTCTTACTTGCTTGGAAGTGCGGGGCAGGGCGCCTGGTATTATTTCCCCTTTGCTCTTTTGATTAAATTACCCTTGAGTTTGTGGCTCTTGTTGCTGGTGGCGCTCTTACCACTCCTGTCCCAGCGCACCTGGCGGCAGCATCCCTGGAATTTTGTGATTTGTGCGGGTGTGCCGATATTTTATCTGCTGGTTTTGTGTACCGCAGATTTGCAGATCGGTGTGCGCCATGCGCTGCCCCTGTTGCCGCTGATGTTTTTTTGGTTGGCCTGGGGTTTGGCACAGGGGCAAGTTTTTTGGCGCCGTAAAAGTGTATTGGCCCTTGCTCTCTTGGCGGTTTTGGAGTTTGGCTGGGCCTATCCGGATTTTCTCCAGTATTTTTCCCCCATCGTCGGTGGTGCCTCGCAGGGCCATCATTATCTGGTGGATTCGAATTTGGATTGGGGTCAGGATTTAAAAGCCCTTAAAAGCTGGATGGATGAAGAGGGGGTTGAGCATATCAACTTGAGCTATTTTGGTACCGCCAAGCCCGAATATTATGGCATCTCTGCCACTCATTTGCGCGGCCAATCTTCGGTTTTTACACCGGCGGGCAAGATTGGCGAGAGGCCGAAACTGCCAGGCTGGATCGCCATTTCCGTGACCAATCTTAAACAGGAATTACCCGCTTTTTACAGCGGGATGCGTGAAAAAGAGCCGGATGCGAAGATTAAAGAGACCATTTGGCTCTATTATTGGGATCCGGCAAAAGACCAAAACTAAAATGTTACTGAGTCATTGGTTATTTTCAGGCAGGGTCTAGACTGTTTGCGAAAGTTCACCTAGAGCGGGTATCATTTTATATTGATCATGTTTAAAGTTGCTTCAAGTTTAAGTCGGGATATAGGATCATTGCTCAAATGGCAGATTTGTATGGGACATAGGTGATGCGCAAATTGGTGAATGCCACATCTTTTATAATTCTTATTGTGGTTGTTGTGCTGGCTCTGATGGAGTGGTTCGCAGGCTTAGTTATGATACCCAATTGGAGTACTTACCTGCTTCCACATCATTATCCGAATGCTCATGTTGAGGCGTTGGCCGGGCCGGTGCAGGGGAGATGGGTCTCAAATGGGCTTGGGTTTCATGATATTGATCATCCGATCGTCAAGCCCAATAATGAAAAGCGCATTGCTGTAATTGGCGACTCGTTCATGGACGGCCCACAATCGAAGCCATTTGCAGCCCTGTTGCGAGAAAAAATGCGACGTAAAAATTCAAACTTTAACGTTATGAATTTTAGTCGCCCGGGCATTGATACAGACCTTTATTATGTCCTCTATCGCGAACTTGTTAAAGAATATGATCCGGATCTCGTTCTTTTAGCCTTGTATGAGGGAAATGATTTTCGAGGGATGGAAAATCGATCTCCCGAAGACTATAACACTCCCCAAAAATTTTTTGACAGATTCCCTAAGGCATCTCTTTTTGGCTCTCTTCTGCCAAGGCTAAGTATTCTTATTTCCGATTCGTTAAACAAACGGATGATTTTTCGCTGGACGGAAACATCGAAATTTAAGCGTTGGGGTAATGCGCCAAAATGGAACAGCATTGAAGACGTTAGTTTGGGGGTGAGCAAATTTGTAGAAGCAGAGCCGGGTGAAATTATGGGATTCCTTGAACAAAGATTGCAGCAGGGGGAAGTTGAGGAATTACTGACGTGGCCCGTTAGGATTGATCTTTTATCTTATATGATTTCTGTCGGATTAAAGGCGAAAATGGGAAAAAGACTGGCGATTAAAGGAAAGAGGCCAGAATTAACAAGTAAGAAGGTAAGGGAGGCACAGGTTGAAGCAGTCCATCGATTCATTAAAATGATAAGCGATGATTTAAAAAGTAATGGTAAACGTTTTGGACTGATACTTATACCTACATCGCTGGCTGATATTGACGCAAACGATATGTACAAGCGCCTTGGTGCAGATAAAGACGTATTGTTCTACGAGACAAGGCGTTTTCAAACCAGGCTTCTCAAAAGCCGACTCAAAGCAGATGGTGTGCCCTTCATTGATTTAGCTCCTACCTTCGCGATGGCACCAGGCTCTTATTTGAAATTTGATACGCATTGGTCAGAGTTTGGCGCGGATAAAGCCGCTTCTGCTGTTTCAGAAAACATTTCTGTGGATGGGCACCTCTATGTTGAGGAGGAAATAGATAATAGCTCAGAAATCTCAATTGTGCCTTCGGATTATGCTATTAATATGAAAGCTCGAAAAATTGAAAAAGAGATCTTTCTTAACAAGTATATTTCATTAATTGACTACGATATTTTCTCTCCTAATGACGGAAAAGGTAAAGTTAGCTTTATGTTTAGGATTGTGGAGACGCCCAAAGAGGATTGGAGGATTTTTGTGCACGGCCGAGTCGATAAAAAAGATATTGGGCAGCTGCCCGAAGCTAGGCGCCGGCATGGTTTTGACAATTGGGACCTTGCGCCGAAGGTTAAAACATCGAGTTGGCCAGTGGGGCGTTACATTCTGCTTACAAGGCATTTTCGGGTTAAACCAGGCAGATATTTGGTTGAAACAGGTTTTTATTCCCCAAAAGGGCGTCAAGGTAAGACGGCTAATTTGGGCTGGCATAATCTACCTTAAATGGTAGAAAAAGTTGCGGTTATGCAGTACCGATGAAGCAATGCTTCTGGAGTTTTGCTAAAGCTGTACAAATTAAATTTCATTTGAGTTTAATACGCATATCGCTTTGCTTCTCGGAGCGAAAAAGTATTTAGAACACAAGCATTTAAAGCTTCCATGTCGGAGAGGGCTAATTATGAGAAAATAGGCCCTAAAGAGACTGGTTTTTTTGCCCGGCGCAGATTAGAGAGGACCGAAATGAAGCTTGGTCCACATACTTTAAAGAATCCTTGGATTTTGGCGCCCATGGCAGGGGTGAGCGAAATGCCCTATCGGGTGATTGCGCTGGAAATGGGAGCGGCCGCCGCACCCACCGAATTGGTTTCCGCCAAAGGCCTTCTTTATGGTCAGGACCGCACCGCCCGCTATTTAACCCATGCGGAAAGCGAAAAACCGTTTTGGGTACAGATTTTCGGCGGCGATCCAGAATCGATGGCTGCTGGGGCAGAAAAAGCGGTGGAGCTCGGTGCCCACATTCTCGACATCAATATGGGCTGCCCGGTACGCAAAGTCACCAAGAATGGGGCGGGCTCGGCCTTGCTTTCCGATCCCAAACGGGCCGCCTCCCTGGTTGCGGCCATGGTCAAGCGCGTTGATGTGCCGGTGACCGTAAAGATTCGTTCCGGTTGGGATGCCCACTCCATCAACTGCGTCGACATGGCCAAAGCTGTCGCTGATGCGGGGGCCACAGCCATTGCCATGCATGCGCGTACCCGGGCCCAGGCTTATTCGGGCAAAGCGGACTGGTCCTTAATTTCCCATTTGGTCGAGCATTCGCCTATCCCGGTGATTGGTAATGGAGATATCTTCGAACCGGAGGATGCGCGTCGCATGCTGCGTGAAACCGGCTGCCAGGCGGCGATGATTGGTCGCGGGGCTCTGGGTAATCCGTGGATTTTTTCCCGTCTCGTTTATGGCGAGCAAACCAAGCCAACCCCAACCATGCGCTGGGCTCTGATTAAGCGCCACTTTAATGCCCATTTAAGTTTTATGGGCGACACCTTTCGTGCGGTCAAATGTTTCCGCAAGCATCTAATGTGGTACTGCCATGGCCTCAATAACGCCACTTCCTTTCGGCGTCAGGTCACCCAAATTGACGAAGTCGAACCGCTGCTGGAGTTTTGTGAGAGCTTTTTCTCACAAGCCGAAAACGACGAACGTCACGCCCAGGCCGAAGTTTCGTTTAACGCCAAGTCCGCTTTAGGCTAAGGTTGAGCCTATGCCCTTGGCCGAACGCCATAAAATAGTTCTCCTGCTTTGTGTCTTTGCCGGGCTTTATGCTGCCATGGCCACCTATTCCTTGCGACAGATTTCTGCCACCTTCGATGAACCGGTGCAGCTTATGGCCGGCGCCGCCATGAGCCAGCAGGGTGATTATCGCCTCGACGCCAATCATCCGCCCTTAGCCCGTCTCTTAAGCGCGCTGCCCTGGAAAGGGGAGGCGCAATTTGCCATGACCCCGGCCTGTGCCAAGGCGGACCATTGGCGCTGCGCCTACGAATTTCTCTATGTGCAAAACGATGCGGATAGGCTGCTCTTGCCAAGCCGTTTGCTGAACGTCGGATTGGGTTTGCTCCTGGCCCTCATCTTTTTTGCCTTTGCCTACGAGCTTTTTGGCTTCAACATTGCTGCTCTGCTTTTACTTTTCTTTGGTTTCGAACCGAATATTCTCGCCCATGCCCGTTTGGCCACCACCGATATGGCCTATGTGACTTTTTCTTTCGGCACCCTGTATTTTTTAAGCAGGCTTTTTAATTTTTTCAGCTGGAATAATGTTTTTGGTCTCTGCGTCTTTAGCGCCCTGGCCTTGACCGCAAAATTTTCCGCTCTGATCCTGGTGCCGGTGGTTGCTTTGGCTTTAATGATGCGAGCGCTTCGCAAGGAAGCCTGGGGTGAAGGGCCAGATGGCAGCGACACAATTCGGAAAGTGGGGCTGGTGGCAGCACTTCTTGGCCTCTCCTGGTTTGTTTTTATTTGGGGCGCCTACGGTTTTCATTATGCACCCAAGCAGGGCGATGCTTTTGCTTTAAGCACGCCGGTATTGGCGCAAGAGCTTGCACCCATCAGCACAAAAATCGCCACGACCATCGATGACTGGCAGCTTTTACCCCAGGCCTATGTGCAGGGCTTTTTACGCACCATGGTGCGCTCGGCAAGAGGCGCGCCCTCCTATTTGTTGGGGGAAGGGCAGGCCCAAGGTTGGACCTTCTACTACCCTCTTGCCTTTTTGTTTAAAACTTCCGCTTGCCTGCTTTTGCTTTTTGCTCTGAGTCTTTTTTGGTGGCCTAAAGGCGATGACTTTCCCCGCCACCACCTTTTCTTTTTATGGGGACCGGCCTTGCTCATCCTGCTTAGCGCCATGAATGTGCAGCTCAACAGCGGCGTGCGCTATTTGCTTCTTTTGTATCCGCTTTTGCTGCTTGGGGTCGGTCGGGTTTTAACCCTGCTTTTAAAGCGCAAGCTGCGTTGGTTGATTGGGACGCTGCTGATTTTAAGTGCGCTGGAGTTGGCCACCGTCTATCCTTATCCCTTAACCTTTTTTAATGGCCTGGTCGGCGGACCGGCGAATGGCCATCGCCTGCTGGTGGATTCGAATCTGGACTGGGGCCAGCAGCTCATTGGTTTAAAA
>CAXGWX010000195.1:0-6638 GCA_964013445.1 uncultured Bdellovibrionales bacterium
TATATATCGAGCGTAAAACCGTAGAGGCAGGGCAAGACCCGGAAGAATGTCTCCTGCAAACCCCAAAATGGGATTATAACTGGCAAATCATGTATTTCTTTGACGCCGACAGCAACGATGCTCCAATCATACGCGGGGGAGATATCCTACGCCTTGAATGCATCTACAATAACACCATGGACAACCCTAACGCGGTTAAGGCCTTAACGGAACAAAACCTGAGTGCTCCGGTGGATGTCATGTTAGGGGATGGGACTCTCGATGAGATGTGTATTGCGCCGATAGGGTTAACGATTCTTAAGGACTAGACCTGTTATCGAAAAAGCATTTACTCGGCAAAAAGAGCGCACTGGTTGGCTCCCCATGCGTCATATTGAGTCGATGCGGTCACTCCACCTTGCACTGTGATCACATTCCCTAAGCTACTTGAATCGATAAAGCTATCGCCCCCATTGCTCCCATCCATCGCCAAAAGCAATACTGTATCCGCATCCGCCACAAAATCATGGGAGCTTGGACTGAAGTCTTCCGCATAGCGTTTGATTTTTGAAACCCGAAAATCATCCAAGTGACCGCTAAGGTTATTTCTCCAGCCACTGGCCCCACCCGCGCCACCACCAATAGTTTTCGGGCTTTGACTGTCTTGGGTTCCCATATATGGCATAGGAACGGTCGTCCCTTGCGCCGTTACGCCTTCATCTAAACTGCCTTGCAACACACCATCAACATAAAAGCTAAAGGTCGATTCCTCTTTATCGTAAACCAAGGCCATATGGTACCAACGGTCCGCAACCAAACTTTCATTCCAAGTGAGGGTTCCACGAATCGTATTCACATAATCGATAACCAGAGCCGTTCTTGCGATGGAAAACTCAAAAACCTGATCAACCTCCCCAAGTGTGTTACTCCAAATCAGAATTTTCTCACTGCCATTAGGATTGTTCGTATAATCAAAAGTGGCGAAGCGAACATTCCACTCAAAGGTAAAGTCAGAGTTGTTAAAGACCAAAACAGTATCCTCATCCTCTGGCGGGTCCACCACCAAATGAGGGCCTTGGGTATTCCCTGATGTCCCGTAGAGGGCCGTACTATCCTGGGTGTTGAAGTGGGGAAAGGCCGCACTGGCGGAAAGGGCGGCGCCACAGGGAAAAGGAGTCTGGCTGGTCGACGTTGTGACGTCCTCAAGCACCTCAATGCTATGGCCAGACCAACCAATATCGATAATGCCCGGTGCACTTGTAGGCGCATCAAAGCGCAAAAGCAAAGCGGTCTCCGGGGTCAAAGCGGAAGGTGTGGCATCCGGACTAAAGTCGTCCTTATAAAAAGCCTCACCTTTAATCAGACGAAGTTCATCCAAATAGGCTTTCAAAGATTGGGTCGCCCCCTCACCATCGCTGCCAATCAGAAAGTCTCCTGCAATGGTCTCTTCCAGATCCGTCAAACTGCCTATATTGTTTTCCGCATCCGAATTATTTCCCGCACAGGTCAAAGCCGTGCCGTTTAGATAGAGGGAGAGTTCTTCCCCGAAACGCTCCAAGGCAACGTGGTGCCAGACACTATGGGGGGCTGTTCCTGAACAGCTTATACCGTAATCCTTTTCGTTAGCCACACTCACCCCTAAGGCGTAATCAAAACAAAGTTCATTCGTATTGCATCGCCAAGCCTGCAAACGATGCTCTGCCCCTACCCCATCGCTCTGATAGAAAATCATTCCCGGCGTACTCCAATCCACAGGGAAATAAATCCAGGACTCAAAGGTGAAATCCTCTAAATAAAAATCCCAATCCCCATGGTCCTCCATCTTCAGATGGGCGCCATCTGCAAAATAGCCGCTGGCACAAGCATTCGCCGCCAATGCGGGGTCGCAGGCACATTGCCCATCCCCATTACAGGAATAAATTGTTGAGCACTCGCCACATGACCCGCCGCATCCGTCATCACCACAGGTTTTATCGAGACACGAGGGCACGCACACGCAGGTTCCATCCACACAGGTGTCCGAAGCGTCGCACTCACCACAGCTTCCATCACACCCATCATCGCCGCACACCTTTTCACCGCATTCCGGCACACACACACAGGCTCCGTCCGTGCAATCAAGACCTTGATCGCACTCTCCACAGCTCCCACCATAGCCATCATCGCCGCATACTTTCTCGCCACAGGCATCTAAACATTCACCCTCTGGCGTACAGCTTTCTCCTGCAGCACAATCGTCCGCGCTGTAGCAGAGAAAGCAGCCTTGACTTCCAGGCATGCAGGTGCAGGTGTCGAGCGTAGGGTCACAAAAAGGCGCATCCTCTGCACAGGCGTAGGTGTCGCTGGAGACACAGACGCCATCCACACATTCTTCGGCACCATCACAAAAGGTTTCGTTGTCACAATCCGTATCATCTACGCAAGAAGGGTTGCGGCATATATCCTGTCCCTCGTCGCAAAAAGGTGCATCATAGGAGCACGGTGAGCCATCCCGGTGGCAAATACTGTCAATGCATCTGGGGTTGCCTGTGCAAAACAAATCATCGTCGCAATCTTCATCCCCGGCGCAGCTTGTATCCGTCACCGGCTTGCAAGTGTTTATATTTTCGTTGCAAGAATCGCCAATCAGCGCGCAAGGATTCCCCATGGTTCGGCACTCCCCCAACACGCAGCTTGCTGGCCCTGCACAAAAGGCTCCAGCACAATCGTTAGCATCAAGACACTCGCAGGTGCTCAGTAATTCACAGGGCCATATACAAGAATTATTGTCACAAAATTTACCGTCCCTGCATTCATCATCGACAAAACAATCCACATCCCGACATAGACCATCAACGCAGCGTAAAGGAGATACGCATTGGGCATTCTCCGTGCAGGTCCAAGCGATGCAAGTTCCCCCTTTGCAGATCTGATGGCTCGGGCATTCACTATGGACATTGCAGGTTTTAGTGGACTCTTTGCGTTCCTTGCATCCACTCCAAAGCAAAATAACACTCAAGAGGAGAACCATCCGCTGCACTACCCGGCCAGCATTTTTGCTCTGGACTTCTAATGTTCCCATACTCTCTGGAAAACTCCCTTTCACCGCATGCTTGTATAGATCCATTCGACATGCAATTTTAAAATCTGGTTTTTTTTAGACGCCAAAACCGGCCCATTTATTTCAAAAACAAATACAGCCATATCCACGGCTTAGTTCATATTTTGCCCTGATTTTGCCTATTGCCTTGCGAGCGCCCCGACAAGCTCATAAGAGATGACTAGAAACGCCCAAGGACAAGTGTGATGCAACGAACATTAAATTCTCTGAATGGCAACTCGCAACGGCTAGACGGCGGTGCAATGTTTGGCAATGCTCCCCGAAAACTTTGGGAAAAATGGGTACAGCCCGATGCGGACAATCGGATCCCCCTTTGTTGCCGTGCTCTCTTGCTCGAAGAAAATGGTCAAAAAACACTCTTTGAAGCCGGAATTGGAGCGTTCTTTGCGCCAAAACTTAAAGAGCGATTCGGTGTCGTTGAAGACTCCCATGTCCTTCTTGACTCCCTCGATAAGGCCGGCTGCTCTCATGCTGATATCGATATTGTGGTCCTTTCCCATTTACATTTTGATCATGCGGGTGGGCTGCTCTCTGCCTACGAAGAAGGCAAAGAACTCGAATTGCTTTTTCCGAATGCCACCTTTGTGGTCGGCGACGAAGCTTGGCAGCGGGCGCAAAAACCACATTATCGGGATCGGGCCTCATTCATCCCTGAACTTCAAGAGCTGCTAAGCGCCAGTGGCCGTCTCTTCATCATCAAAGATGTTAAAGAGCCTACCCCTCTTGGTTCCGGCTTTAGTTTTCACATCTCCCACGGGCACACCCCTGGCCTGCTTTTAAGTGAAATTGAAATGCCCGACGGCCCTGTTGTCTTTGCTGGGGACCTTATCCCCGGTGAAGCCTGGGTACACCTGCCCATTACCATGGGCTATGACCGCTACCCGGAACTGCTCATCGATGAGAAAGAGCGCTTGCTCAGTGACTTGCTTATGCGCAACGGCCGGCTCTTCTTTACCCACGATCACGATGTGGCTTTAGGAAGAGTCGTGCAAAATGAAAAAAAACGTTTCGGTCTTAGTGAGCAATCCGCTCAGGTCAAAAACCTTATACGTTAAGCGCTTTGCCACGCTCTAAATCCCGAATCAAAAACCGGGAGGGTAAAAGGTGCTCGAAGAGACTTAAAGAGACAGGCAGTGGCTCACGTTGTATCAGAGAGCATAAAATTGCAGCCCCTAAAAATGCTCCGCTAAAACCCCAGGAGCCATAACCACCACTCATATACAACCCGGGCATAAAGGTCCCTTCAGGAAACGCTCGATGCAGAGAGCCATGTTTAAGCTCTCCATAATCACGTAAAAACGCACTCCTGTCCTCGAAGGGGCCGACCATCGGTAAACGATCCGGTGTTGTCCCCCGCACCCCAACATAGCCGCCATCCACATCCTTAACACTCATGCCCTCCAGCAATGGCTCAAGTTTTTTTAGATTCTCGCCATGTTCAGTATCTCGCAACGCAAGTGCTTCATCGCCACGAACATAAGTCGCCCCCACAAGGAGAGTATCCTGCCCCAAGGGCAAAACAAAACCATCCCCTTCAAGAGCGCAACGTAGACCAGATAAAACCTCAGGGGCATGGAGCAATGAGCTCTGCCCCCTGACCGGCACCAGGGGATAAACATTTCCATCAAGCGCACGACCCAATCGATAACCATTGGCAAAGACCACGCAATCAAAAACTTCCTCCCCACCATTTATGCTCCAACCTTGTTCTCCGTGACTCACACGCTCAACAAAAACATTTTCTTCAAGGGAAATACTTTTATGATTTAAGAGAGCCCTAACGACCTTCTCAGGAGCAACAATCAGCGCCTCCTGCTCAAATGTCCCTGCGGGCAGGCCAGCACAACCCGTACTTTCTATGGATGAAGTTCCATCTTTCCCCCCAAACTTAAAAACACCCGCAGAGTCAAAAAGCTGCTCATCACTTCCCTGCTGCAGCTTTTTTAGCACAGCACGAGCACGTAAAAATGCGGCATGATAAAACCTACTCTGCCAATCCGATTCTGCGTTCAAGAACGGCTGCACCAAAGCTGCCGGATTAAATTTGCCCGATTGTGTTAGGGATTCGCTTTCAAAAACCTGTGTCCTGATTCCTCGCCCAGCTAAACGATGAGCAAGTGCAGCACCTGCAACACCTGCACCAACCACCGCCACCGAGTTAACCTCTTTATCCGGCGCCAAATCCCAACCACGACACCAGGGTTTCTCAATTCTCCCTCTGTCGCGATGTTCCGTTTTAGCGCCCTTAAGCATTTCCCGTTTCGTCCCATAACCCTCAAGCTTTTCCAGTTTAAAGCCTGCCGCACGCATATTCTCCCGAACCTGACGTGCCACACTATAGGTTGCAACGGTCCCACCCAGTTTAGTGCGCTCATAAACATCCCGGAAGAGTTCCTCTCCCCAAAGTCCATCGTCCTTGTTCGGTGCAAAGCCATCGCAATACCAGGCATCCGCAAGCAAGTGGCTGTCTTTTAGAGTTTGGCGAGCATCGCCCAAAACAAGCAGGAGCTGCAGATTACTGCGCACCGAGAGCAGATGGTGTCCAGGCTCTAAGGCAGGATATACGTCCAAAAGTTCCTGCACTGGCAAATCCGGGAACTCTGCCAGCAAAACCTCCAAGGTTTCCTTTGGCACCGGATGCCGTTCGAATGCCACATAGGTTAAGTTCAAATCATCCGAAGCAACCTTAGAAAACTCATCCAGGGTGACGAGAAAATTCAGCCCACAACCAAAGCCCAACTCCGCAATGCAAAAGTTTTTACTCGCAGACCAGCGCTGGGGTAAATCATTCCCTTGTAAGAAAACGTGGCGACTTTCTCCCGGCCCACCATGCCTGGAGAAGTAAACATCCTCGTCCGGACCGTTACGCAGCGAACCATCTTCCTGCCAAGCAGGACTCTTAGGCGCAATGGCTGGAAAATCATATGCCTTACCCATGCACTGGACTTAACAAAGCCATCGCGACTCGTAAATCACTTTAGGAAAGGACAGTTTTTAAGGTAAGACCCGAATCGAGTTTGAAATCACCCAAAGATATTCCTGATTGAGAATATCCTGTACCGATCCGGCGCTGGCTGAAAAATGTTGCGGCACAATCCACAACTCAACGTGATAGGCACCTGGCTCAGAGACCAATTCCTCATGAACCTGCCCTTGAGCCGTCGCTTCCCGCAGCGAAACCGTACCCTCGCTGTCCGTATGGAAGAGACGCATCGTTATCTGAGCTTGCGCCCCCTGCTCCGCATTAAATTGCACGCCGGCGAGAGCCTGCGGCATAGACGGCAATCCTATCTTTAGCGTCAGTGGCCCCTGGCTTTGCGAACCCATTTCCAAAAGCTCCTCCCCGCGCTCGGCCTGAAAGGAAAACTTATCCGGCTCCCCAAAAACAGAGAAAAGTCCATAGCTCCGACCTGCCCGCAATGCACTAACAACATCGTTAATCTCCAGGCTCTCTGCCTGGACACGGTTCTCCAACCAGCGCTCAATCCGCGCATAGGAATCTAAACGGTCACCATCGCTTAATACAATTTCACCGCCATTGGCCAGCAAAGTGAGTGCG
>CAXGWX010000196.1:0-6596 GCA_964013445.1 uncultured Bdellovibrionales bacterium
TCGAGTTCGTCGAGTTCGTCGAGTTCGTCGAGTTCGTCGAGTTCGTCGGGCGGAGGCTGCCTGACACCCCAAGAAGATGTGTATGGTGAAACGGATGGGGGAGGATGTAGATGGTGTGCTAAGTGTGGCCGCAATCATGGGTGTACTTACGATGTCTTTTAACGAGCTTGTGTCTTTTGTCGTAATTATGGTGTCTGCGGTGATAGTCTAACCAACGATTGTATTCAGGGCTGGATTCCAGCCGGGGGCATTGCTTCTCAGAAGAACTCCAAGGGTGAACGGGATAAGTATAGCGACAAGTTGGAGTCAGGCTTGAACTCTCTTGATGACGATGTCTAACCTACAGATGTTGATTTGCATAATATGCAGTAGGAAGAAGAGCAGACTTTGCAGACTGATGTCGAATATTGCCAAGATGCTGTATGACACAGCGATGGCTGTTATCCGCAAAACAGGTGATAAGTTTAGAGGCCGAAAGACATATTGATGTTTTGATGGGTTGGCTCTATGTTTTTGATGAGTTTGCACTTCCAATACCGCTGAGATACTGTTCAGAAGAGTCAGTGCGTGATGTGGGATATTGATGCAGAACGAGAAGTTGTAGGGTTGTCGTTACGCGACCTCTTGAATCCTATGAGTGTTGATGAGTTTCGTCGCGATGTTTTTTCTCAAAAGCATGTTCACTTGTCCGGTGACAGTGACCGCTTTGCTCACTTATTGAGTAAGGAGACGCTTTTTCAACATGTATACTCCGACGCTTACGATGTGAGGCTGCTCAAAGTTGTGCGCGACGATAAGGATATATCACCGCGAGAGTTTATAGAACAAGGCCCGTCCGGGCATCTTCGGGTTAAGCAAGCCAACTTGCAGGTTTTGCTCGATGGTGGAGCCGCCTTAATTATTCCCCATCTACAGCGTTATAATAAAAAATTGTGGGACGTTTGCGGGCTTTTGGGCGAATTGGTGGCAGCAGAAGTAAGCGTCAACGTCTATTTTGGCAATCCGAAGTCCGTGGGTTTCGGTATGCATGTTGACCATCACGATGTTTTTGTCTTGCAAGTGAGTGGTTCGAAACTCTGGGCTCTTGCAGAACCAACTTGTGCTGCGCCTTTGGCGGTACCGGAACATATGGGTCCGCCTCCGAAAGAAATTCTTTGGGAAGGGGAACTCAGGCAAGGAGATGCACTCTATTTGCCTAGAGGCTTCTGGCATGGGGCCAAAGCGATGGATGAAGGGCCGACTTTGCATTTAAGCTTTGGCATACAGCCTTGTACTGGATTGCATATTGTCTACTGGTTGGCGAAGAAGTTGATGGGCAGCCAGGAGTTTCGGCAAGAACTGCCACGTTTCGAAGACCCAAAAATACTCCAGGAACACGCGGGAGATTTGTCCGCATGGCTTGCACGAGTTTGGGATGAGGAACTTGTTGTACGCTTTCTAGAGGAGCATAAGGAGCGCTTGCGTGCGGAACGCAACGCTTTCGAAACGAAGTTTTTTAAGGGGGAGACATAAGGGAGTGCTTGCGGAAACACCACTGACGACTTTTTGAAGAGCAGTGGCTTTAGGAATACTTTTAATTAAGTCGCCTTCGTTGAATTGATGGTGAGTTACTGGGGGCTCAAGGAATCCTGGCATGAGCTGGTCAATACCTACGAAGAAGAAATTGCCAGGAAAAAGGGTGCTGTTACAGCTGCAGGCGTTGGTGGCACGGCTTAAAATCTCTGCATCGGGCTTTGGGACTCTTCTCTAGCCTTGCTTGCTCTGAAAGACCTGATGCGCCTCTAAGGTCGCCGGACCAAGCTTGCCGAATTCCTCACCCATATCATTTTGGTTCAAGGCACCTTCCTTGATTAAATGGGCCTGGTAGTCCTGGGCTAAACTCAACACTTCCCGTTGATAAGTCGCATCGCTTGCGGCGGGCAACTCCCGTCCCAAGGTATCCATGGCACCATCGAGATAATTGTTCAGGGCGGGCATGTCGTTGAGGAGCGCCATACGCATGCTGCCTCGGAAACCACCGGGGGTAATCTCCTCGAGGGTATCGATAAGGGTTTGTGCAGCATTAAAGTCTTGTGCGTTGACCGCTTGGCCTACCTGAGCCCTATCTAAACCAAAGCTGGTCAGCCCCTCTTGAACATGGGTCATGGTGGTGGTGAGATCGGAGGGTAGGGCTGGGGGCTCGTCGCGCAAAATCGCCAAGAGTTCGGCGGGGGAAGCGTTGTCTAAATCACTGATCTCTTTGCCGCTGATCAGACCAACGCTCTGCTGCATACGGGTTGGTTCCCACTTTTCCGTCCCTTTAAGAATCTCCTCATTTTGCGTTGCGGATGTTGAGGCCACGAGATCGGCGAGGGCTGCCTTTTCCACCGCTCCTGGCGCTCCGGAATTGAGCGCATCGGCAGAGAGGAGAATTGTTCTGCCAGCGCTGATGTCTTTAGCGTCTGGGTCAAAGAGCACATCGACGCCGGCGGCTTGGGCTTGCAGAGCAAATTGACCTAAAGGGCTTTGGGCTTCCGGTTTGATTTGTAATTTGTGCGGCCAAAGGGTTTGGGTTTGAACTCCATGACTTTCAAGCTGGGCCCGGGCCACCGAGGTGCTTGGCAAGAGACCTTGATGGGCATGTTGGGCTTCTTGTGCGCTGGCATTCATGGCGTTTGGATCGCCAAGCTCCGCGTCCTTGGCTTGGCGGTCTGGACTTAGGTTTTGATAGAAGCCATCGAGAATATCGCCCGGACTCTTTTCGTCGACCGGCGGTAAATCGATCATCGCAGGAATCTCAGACGCCTTATCTTCGTCGACCGGTGGCAAATCGATCATCGCAGGGATGTCCGGTGTCTTGTCTTTTGCGACTGAAGGCTCAGCAGGAGCGGCTGGCGGCTCAATGCTTAAGGCCGCAAAGCCCGCCTTATCCGCATCGAAGGTGCCCTTGGCGGCCTGATGGGCCATCAACACCGCTTCGCTAAAGATATGATTCTGGCTGGCGCTAAAGGCGTTGCCGGTCTCGCCTGGTGCAGCGTTGGCCCAAGAGGCCAGGGCTTTTTCATTTTCGGTGGCTAAAGCATCCTTGCCTTTTTTGCTTTGGCTCAGGAGCCCATCGCTTTCCAGCTTATCCATATAGGTGCCCATCAAGGCGCGTAGCGGTGACTTGCTGTTTTTCATTATAAAGTCTTTGTCGTCTTTTAAGGTCTCAACAAAGGTATCGATGCTGTCTTTATCCTTAAAGACATCGGCGCATATATCTTTGAGCATGCTGTCAATGTGTTGCCGGGCCAGGCCCTTGATTTCCGCCGGCGGCAAGTCTGGCTGGCTTGTTTTGATATGGCGCAGGATAGGGAAGAAGACTTCGTTTGCCTGACTCTCGACGGTTTTCGCATCGGCGTTAAAGGCTTGGGTCAGAGCGTTAAGGGGACTGTCCTTCTCGAGTCCCTCCGCCAGGCGGCTGCTGATGGCGGCTGTGCTCATATCCACTTCAGGTGCTTTTTCCTTAAGGGCTTTACCAGGGATTTGGTCCGTGATGCGTCGTTCGGGCATAGAGACGGCCAATGCCTGGTGCGAGTCGGTGGGACGTTTTTCTGCCTGTCCTAAAGTATTGCGACGTTGTTTGGCCTGCTTGCTGTCGGTGATTTCAAGACTAGAGTCCACATTGTTTTTCGAGTCGCTGAGCTTGTCGGTATCTTGCCGTTCAAGCTTATCCTTAGAAGTGTTGGGTTTGAGTTCTTGCGCACTTTCCGGGACGTTGACCGGACCGGTGGGACGGGAGCTGATGTTGGGGGCCATAGCTTTTCCTTTAGCAAACGGGTCTTAAGCGCGTGGTGGCCGTATTATAGGGGGGAAGAGCCTGTTTTGTAAAGGTTGAAAAAGGCGTGTCTGTTTAGAGATCTGAACAGGCACCCGCGTCAATCCAAGCCGCCAGAGCATCGATGTTTTCTTGGGATATCGAATTGTTGCCCATCGGCATATAACCACTGTCCAGCACTTGCCAAAGCAAGCTGCCGGCTGAATCGTAAGGTTCAATTGTTCCACTATTACAGGCGTTTTCCAAATTACTGTAGTTGATACCACCGCTCGACCCAGGGGTATGGCAGCTGCTACAGCTTGCGGCCAAGATACCGAGAGCAGCCTCGTTTGTTATTTCATCTCCGGAGGGCTCATCACAGGCGTCACCAATCCCATCGCCGTCTTCATCTTCTTGCCCCGGATTAGCTACAGTCTTGCAGTTGTCGTCATCGTTGGGGACGCCATCTTCATCCACATCAAAACAACGTTCGCAGGTGGCGCTAAGGTTAATGCGTTCCAGTCCTGTGGCAGAAGATTCGGGAGTTTCGAGGGCGGCGGAGGTTTCGAGAAATATTTCCAAGTTGGCATTTAAGGTTGGTGCTGTGTATTCGATAGGGGAGTCGAAGCGAAAAGCCAGGAGCGTGCTTTCATTTGGGGCCAAGGCAAGGGTGCTGTTGATTGGTGTCTGTAAATCAAAAACGGTTCCGCATGCGCAGCCACAAGAGCAGCCGGAATTGCTGTTCATGCGAACGGCGCTGATATAACAGGTGCCATCACCAACATTGGTGAGGCGCATGGAACGCTTGGCGCTGACTTCTTCTTTGCCAATACAAAAAGCACGACCAGTGATTTCATCGTCTTCTAAGCTTCCGCTACAATCAGCATCGCTTTCACAGCCACCATCGGGGGTGTTGCCATCCGAGCATTGAAACTGTTGGGTGTAGGGATAGAAATCGCCAAAATCAATATTGTGTCGGTAGCTTAACCTGCAAGCACCGTCTTCCACCGGGTGATCGTCATCGAAGGGGTTAATAAGGTCTCCATCGTAACCCTCATCCGTATCGTCGCCATTCTCTCCAGAAATCAGCTCATCAATGCCCACCGCGCTTATTGCTTCCTTTTCGTTCACGGATTGTACTCGGTTCTCTTGTGATTTGCTGGTTTTTGCGCTTAGCCCCGCATCAGAGCTGGCCAGATCTGTAGCACAAGGCGCTTCAATTTCTGCGCCCTGACAGGCGAGCATGGTCAGGATAAGGGGCAGGCTAAGATAAATGTTCTTCATGGGGACCTCGTTGTTCTTTGGCTCTTATGAATTGCAAGGTTGAGGCCAAAGTGGATCTGAGGTGAAACGCAGTAAATACAACGTGTTAGGCTCTTTGGGCTTTTGGCGAAAGGGCGTTGCGTGCAGCGATTTTAGAGCACTTTGGTGCCTTAGCACCCCAAACCATCAGGAACGAGAATTCTGCTTAAAAAGGGCTTATTCGCTGACGACTTCCAGATTAGCAAAGCGCACAGCTTGTTCGTTAAAGGTGCCGTCCCCGCCATGGTTCCAGACCGCAAAGGCGGTGGCATCCTCAGAGCCAAAGGTCCAGCCGGTGCCGAGTTTGTTGGCGATGGTTTCGAGGGCTTGCTGAGGGACTTGCGTGGGTGCGTCTATTTCCAGAGTGATTTCTTTCCAGCCCGGTTCTTTCCAATAGTCTTCAATGCTTGTCTCTTCGATGATGTCCGCAAAAGTTTGCTTGAGTCGCGAGGCTATTGCCTGAGCTTTTTCTGCGTCAGCTTCGACAAAGATTCTGGAAATGATTTTAATCTTTGCGCTCATCGATGGGTCACCTTTCCACCGAGGGAGACGTTGAGATGGGAGCCATCCCGTGAAAGATTCTTCAAGCTGCTATTACCACGGGGGACCACATCCCATTCCCAAGCTTGTCCTGGGGTCCGTGAGGGACCTTTACGCCATTCATTACCAAAAGCATCGAGGAAGCCTTTCTTGTCGCTTGTGCGCAGCGGGTTCTTCGGGTTCCATCGTTTCGGCGGAACAAAGACGATGGGCCCGTCCGTTGGCAGTCCCATGTTTTTAACCTTGGCGAGCCATTTTGGATTTTTGTAGGCGACTTCGGCGGCCTTATGCATGTTGTTGAGTGATTTTAAGGTATCGTTGAGCTTTGCCGGGCTTTTAATGCTGGGGCCTAAAGCTTTAAGGGTCTGGGTTAGGCCATCAAAGCCCTTTGTGGTTTGTAGCAACCGACTTAAAGCGGGGAAGCTTTTGCCTAAGGTGCGCGCAAGTTTGAGTGGTTTTGCCCCTGCATCCCCGAGATAGGGTATCATTGAGGCTACGGATAGGCCTGCCGCACTAAAGTCACCTTTGCCCAGAGAAATAAGGCCGGAGATGCCATCGGAAATTGGCGTCGGATCAATAATACCTGCCATATCCGCGGTGATGACCGCTAAGTCCGATGTTTCCAGACCGCCTTCGCCCGCATCGATGTCGAGAAATTCAGGTTGTTCTTGTCCCGCACCTGCGTTTTGAATTTGTAGGCCAGCGGTATTTGTTGGGGTGGTCATCCCGGCCAAAGTGGCCTGGTGGGGAGTAGGAGCGGTTCGGGGCAAGGATATATTTTGCTCTACACTATCGACCGGAGTGGAATCATCGACCGGGCTGCATTCGTCAATGGATGGGGCGTTTTGTGCGGGTTCGGGGGATTGTCCTTCCTGAAGAGGTGTGGTCGAGGCTGAGGTTTTGGATATATTTGTCATCACTTTACCTGGGGCGCGGCGCCGCTACCTTACCATACAAACGGGCACTTAAATTGGCTAGG
>CAXGWX010000197.1:0-6542 GCA_964013445.1 uncultured Bdellovibrionales bacterium
AATAGGGTAAATTGTTCTGACGGCACCGGGATTCTAAATCCGTTTGTTCGAGTTCTTGTACAGTTCGCCTAAAGTGATGCTCTACCAGATTAGTTTCACGCTCTCTTTGAGAAGTGCTGAAATCAACAGCTGAACGCAAAGCGGTGCCTAATTCAGGCGCCAATAATTCTGCGGTCTGGGCGATATGCAAAAGTGAGCCACTTGGACGCCAAAAACGCCACCAAAACCAAAACATAAAGACGCCTACACCGACCAATGCCAAGAGCAGCCACAACCATACAAAGAGTGCCGACTGCCAATGGGCCCCCAGAAAAGCCACCGCCAACACCAAAGCCGCACTCCCGACCAAGACATAGATGAAGACCTCCATCTGCACTTGGCGATACTTACGTTGCAAACCATTTAGTCGGCGAGCTATTTCACCCCAGGCACTCATGGAACTCTTAGACTCCTATCAATTTCCTTTTGCAATTCTCTACATAACTGATACATAGGATCACGCTTTTTCTCGCATAAAAGCCGATTTTAGAGGACAATTTCTCATGTCAGCACAATTTCCTAAAGAAGTTCAAGGGTTTCACGGCCGAATGGCCTTTAAAAAACGTTTTGTAGCCCGTATTAACCATTTTTCATTTTTCCTATATCAGGGGCAACCCGGAACAGGGAAATCCAGCCTGATTCTTCACTTGGCCCAGGAATGTGAAAAACTTGGTTTTAAATCAGGGGTTTACATGCCAATCTACCCCGGTGAAACCATCATTTCATTACTGACTCGCCTGGAAACCCGGTTTTCGATTAAACAAAGTCAACTCAGCGATCGACAGGGGGATCCCTTTTCTCGCCTGCTGGATCTTCTTGAGGAAGAACACGCCGTACTCCTCCTCGACGATATTCATCGTCTACGGCGAGAGGATTTATTGTGCCTGGTCAGAGCTGTCCGACAACAGAATCGACAATTTAAGATTCTCGCTGCCCATCGTGGCGCCTGTGATCTTTCCGCCATCGATCGAGCCAAGATTCACTTGGAAAATGTTGGTCCCCTGACTCCTGAAACAGTCAAAGAAATAGCTTTGAACCATAAAATTCCCGAACACAGTCTGCATATCTTACTCGAAGATGCAGTGAAAAGGGGAAGCAGCGGTCATGCACTCACCCTAAACTGTTTGCTTGGTCTCTATGATGAGGATTTTCTGGAACATGAATTCAGTGAATTTCGCTCTTCGCGCTCCCTTAGCGCACTACGTCAGCTTCTTTTATTGAAGCTCAAGGAGCTTGGTGAAGAAGAACAACAAGATCTTATCGGTTTAATCGAAGCAGGACTGCCTTTAGTCGCTAAAGATGCAAAGTCGGTTTTTCCAAAGCTCAAAGCTCTACAGGATAAGGGTCTGGTGCAAAGCCTGGATGATAAAGTGCAGGTTCACTCGCTAATCACAACCATCACCAAAGACAGCATTATCGATGACAACCCTACGGTAAAAATTCCCAATGGTCTTGCCAAAATCATGGAAAGTTATGGCAAAAAGCACCAAGAGCCAATCTACACCATCCGCGCTGCTGAAATGTTGACCAAATCGGGCAAGGAAGAAGAGGCACTTAATCTATTGTCCAAATGCTGGAACGAGGTTCGGAATCTTGGGTTTCTTGAAAACTACCTCAAGACCGTTGCCAGCATTCCAACCACACCTAAGACAGAGCCAAAAATTCAACTTTTGAGTGCTCGTGTGCGGTTGCGTCAGGGGCTTTCTGGGAATGTACGACAAACGCTTGAAGAGCTGGCCAAATCAAAAGACTCCTGGACCAAGAGCGAAGCCCTTAGTTCTTTGTGTCTCATTTATGGGCAAATGCGTAATGATCAGGAAACAATTCGCTGTTTTGAAGCCCTCCAAAAAGTGATGCCCGCAACCTCTGAGCAAATACTTGAGCCTGGCATTATTGCCGCCACCGCTCTATGCCGTCAGGAAAACTTTTCGCAGGCCGAAAAACTGATCGAAACATTACTTAAGGTCAGCAAATCAGCCAAACTGCCCGCGCAAGCGAAGTTCGGCGAACTGAATCACTTACTCGCAAGAATTTATGCCCAGTCAGGCAATGTTAATGATGCTGTTAAACACGCGAGCCAAGCCGCTGATGCCTACTTGGAGTGCCAGGATTTATATCACGCAGCAACCGCCTATGGATTTATTGGGGATCTTTATCGCGAGGCGGGCGAATTTGATCTGGCCAAGACCGCTTTTGAGAGTTTTCAAGACTACGCAAAACGCTGGGGCGATAGGGATCTCCTGCAGATTGCAGAGCTATCAAGTGCATGGGTATCCCTCGACATTGGTGATCTTACCCACGCCAGTGAACAAATTGAAAATGTAAAGCGAGAAATGAATGCGGTCGCAAGTCCGCGCCTCAAGCGCTATCTCGCAGCGGCGGAAGCCCTTCTCAAAGTCGGGCGCTCTCAACACGAAGAGGCCGCAGCCGAACTCGTACGTGTTATTCAGTTATGGGAGCAAGCTGGGCAAGTGGTGACTGCAGATATACTGCGCGCCTATCAGGTAAGATCTCTACTTGCATGCGGTGAAGTAGATGCCGCAACTCAAATCGTCAAAGAGTGTTTAGAGAAACTCAAAGGCTCAGGGGCCTCGACAAGGCTGGCTATTTTTCTGCGCGAAAGTGCTTTGCTTAATTTGCGCAACAAAAAAGTTAAAAAGGCTCTCACCCAGCTTGACGAAGCACAAAAGACTTTTGCAAAGAGTGGTAATCGGCGTGAAGAAGCCCATACCCTCTATCGCATAGCCTATGCATCTTTCGAGGAGGCGAATCTTGAGGAAGCCCACGACCGTTGCACTCAGGCCCTCAAGCTGGCCAAAAAGATAAAGCATACTCGTGTTATCGCCCTCGCTCAGGAGCTCGGCGGGCGGATTGCTATTCGCCAGGGCGACGTCGTCAATGGCATTACAGAAATTAAAACAGCCGCCACCAGTCTACGAAAACTCGGGGATGAACTCGGAACCCTACATGCTACCGAATCCTTACTTAGAGCCTATCTGGTTAAGGGGGATCTCGTTTTGGCCATTAAGCTGGGACCTCGTCTGCGAACGATGGCAGAAAATCTAGGCATTCGAGAAATCGGTATCCGATCGATCATTCTTACGGGCATGGCTCTGCTTCGTCGCTCACGGCTCAAACCCGCCTCCCGTTGTTTTCGAGAACTTCCAGAGCAAGCCATTTCGCCCTATACGGCCGCTCTCATGTGGCGCTTAGGAGAAGGGCTGGCTGCTGTTGAAGGTGACAAAGACGCAATACAGGAGCGTCGTCAACGATGGATTCAGTCCTTAACAAGGCTCCCCGAACATCGACGCGAAATGTTTGTTGAAGCCTTGGAGCAACTGCATCTCCCCCCAAGGGAGCGTTGCGTACTACACACACGTAAAGAATCGGTTCGACTCAGTCAGGAACAGGTCGCTTGGATCAATCCTGAGTCATACCAGCTCTTTGTTAATACGATTGACGCGACGATCATTGAAGAAGGCAAAGAAATCCCCTTGCAGGATGAAACAGTCAAACCACTTTTTGAAAAACTGCTCGTGCAGGCACCAAAAGCCGTATCGTTTACTGAACTTGGTGAAGCCCTTGATATTGACACCAGCGCCAAAGACGGAGCGAAAAAATTTAAGGACCTCATCAAGAATCTGCAAAAAAACGTTAAGAAATCCAAACATATTAAAATTGATGTGAAAAAGGACAAGATCGCCCTTATACCGTCGAAACGCTGGGCTTTTCTCTACCCCTCTCTTCTCACCGTCGATGAACTCACACCGAATCAGAAGAAATCCATTGAATTAATTAGACAATTTGCCACTGTTCCTATCGCTACGCTGGAAGAAGCATGCGGTGTGCCGCGCGCAACGATTCGTCGCGAAATGAACGACCTGGTTAAAAAAGGACTTCTTGAGGCCGTACGTCAAGGACGCGGTCAGGCCTTTCGTTTATCATAAAAGAATTGCCAACCATGGCCGGCGCTGATAGTGAAGCCCCAGCCCCAAGGTAAATATGGCTACAGCTAGTGACATACTCGCAGAACGCAATCTCAAAGCGGAGCTCGGTGGTGGTGAGGACCGTATAGGTCGTCAACATGAAGCAGGAAAGCTCACGGCCCGCGAGCGTATCGATGCCTTGGTTGATCCGGGCAGTTTCATTGAACTCGATAAGTTTAAAGTTCATCGCTGCAACGATCTCGACATGGACAAAAATCGTATTCCTGGCGATGGGGTCATTACAGGCTATGCCCAAATTGATGGTCGCAAAGTTTTTCTATACGCACAGGATTTTACTGTCTTTGGTGGCTCTCTTTCGGAAACACAGTCAGAGAAAATATGCAAAGTCATGGATATGGCAACGTCTGTTGGCGCACCCTTGATTGGACTCGCCGATTCAGGAGGGGCTCGCATTCAGGAAGGGGTCGCATCCCTGGCGGGCTATGCGGAAATATTCTACCGCAATATGCGTGCCTCTGGTGTTGTTCCACAAATATCCTGCATTCTAGGACCCTGTGCTGGCGGCGCTGTTTACTCACCCTCCATTACGGATTTTATTTTTATGGCGCAAAACACCAGCTATATGTTCATTACTGGTCCGGATGTCATTAAAGCAGTCACCCACGAAGAAGTAAGTAAAGCCGAGCTCGGCGGCGCAGAAACCCACAACATTAAAAGTGGGGTAGCCCACTTTATGACCAAGGATGAAGCGGGAGCCTTCGACCAAATTCGCGAACTGCTCTCCTTTCTACCCGCCAATAACTCAGAAGATCCTCCCATAGCTCAATGTAAAGATGATCTTGGGCGGCGCACACCGGAGCTGGCTGAGCTTATTCCAGAAAACCCGAACAAACCTTATGATATCAAGGAAGTTATTCAGGCCAGTGTCGACGATAAATATTTCTTTGAAGTACAAAAGCTTTATGCACCAAATATTGTCATCGGCTTTGCCCGTATCGGTGGAAAGCCCGTTGGCATTGTAGGCAATCAGCCACTGCATTTGGCCGGTTGCCTGGATATCGACGCCTCAACAAAGGCCGCAAGATTTGTACGCTTTTGTGATTGCTTCAATATTCCCCTTGTGACCTTTGTCGATGTACCCGGTTTTCTTCCCGGCGTAGAGCAAGAATACAACGCAATTATCACCCACGGAGCTAAATTGCTCTATGCCTTTGCTGAAGCCACCGTTCCTAAAATTACGGTGATCACAAGAAAAGCCTATGGTGGCGCCTATTGTGTTATGGCCTCAAAACAGATTCGTGCGGATATCAACTTTGCTTTCCCTGGGGCGGAGATAGCCGTTATGGGTCCGGAAGGTGCGGTTAATATTGTTTTCCGTAAGGAAATTGCTGCTGCTGAAGATCCGGAAAGCAAGCGCCAAGAACTTATTCAAGATTATCGAGATACCTTTGCAAACCCATTCAAAGCCGCCGAGCTCGGCTATATTGACGAAGTTATTGCCCCTGAGATTTTACGCCCACGGCTCGTGCGCTCTCTGGATCTACTTAGCAACAAGCGTCAAAAGAACTTACCCCGAAAGCATGGGAATATACCTCTGTGAGCCCGGTCGAACCAAAAAAGCAATTTAAAAAAGTTCTTATCGCAAACCGTGGCGAAATTGCTGTGCGTATTGCCCGCACGTTACGGGTCATGGGAATAACACCGGTAGCAGTCTACTCTGATGTCGATCGTCGCGCTCCCCATGTTTGGATGGCTGACGAAGCTTATTGCATAGGTCATGCTCCAGCGAATGAATCCTATCTTCTTGGTGACAAAATTGTCGAAGTTGCCAAACAATCAGGGGTGGATGCCATTCATCCTGGTTACGGCTTTCTCTCTGAAAATACGGATTTCGCCCGTAAAGTTACCGCAGAAGGCATAACCTTTATTGGGCCAAGTCCTGAAGCCATCACGCTCATGGGTTCAAAAACTGCGGCAAGAAAACGAATGCAGGAAATAGGGGTTCCCTGTATCCCTGGATCCGAAGCCTTAAAGGATGTGGCTGCAGCTGAAGCCTTTGCTAAAGAAATAGACTTTCCAATTCTTATCAAAGCAGCTGCCGGTGGCGGTGGTAAGGGTATGCGTTTGGTCAACTCGATGGATGAGCTTGCGGCAGCTTTTCGCGGCGCCCAATCCGAAGCCCTTAAATCTTTTTCCGATGACACAGTTTTTATAGAGAAGGCAGTTCTTAATCCTCGCCATGTAGAAATCCAAATCCTTAGTGGACCAGATCACCGAACTCTATGGCTTGGGGAGCGGGAATGCTCAATGCAAAGGCGGCATCAAAAAATTATTGAAGAAACGCCGTGCTCCGTTTTGAGTGAAAAAGTTCGCGAAGAAATGGGAGCTATATCCTGTAAACTCGCTGAAGAAATTGGCTACGTTGGTGCAGGAACCGTTGAATTTCTTCTCGATGAGCAGGAGAACTTTTATTTTCTCGAGATGAATACCCGACTACAGGTAGAGCACCCAATTACTGAACTCTGCGCCGGCATTGACCTGGTTGAAGCACAAGTG
>CAXGWX010000198.1:0-6534 GCA_964013445.1 uncultured Bdellovibrionales bacterium
GGGAGCATAAGCTCCGCAAGGATGTATAAAAGGCTGATGAGGAAGCAGAGGGAGTGGTGTCCCTGTATCCCATGGGAGATAAGCCGCTGCGTCCAACCTTCACTTCAAGGTTAGAACACCTGTTTTGCATTGAGTTTCCCGCCTCTGTGGAGCCAAACGGGTTACGGGGCAGGGGCCTTAGATAAAATTGTGGGTGTTTTGTCAATAGTGCATGTAGGAAAAGAACGCACATTGGCGATCAAGGGCGTTTTCACATCGAAATTTCGTTCCGGTTTGCAAGTGACTAGGTTATATAGGCGGCGACAGTTCAGGACTTAGGGGGCACACGGGTGGTTGATCCCCAGTCGAGCTGGTGCTATTGGCACGAACACAAATGAGGAGAGGCTAATTATGGCAGTTGAAAATATTCGCGAATACTTTGAAACCATTCTTCCTGGCAAACTTTCTGAAAAGCCGGATCTGTCGGAAAAGATTAACGCAACATACAAGTTTGCGATTACGGGCGACGATAGCGCCAGCTGGGTTGTGGATTTTACAGCCGGCGGTGCGATCAGCGAAGCTGATGGTGATGCAGCCTGCACTATTACTGTGAACGGTGCGGACTTTCTGGACATTATCAATGGCAAGCTCAATGGCCAAATGGCCTTTATGACTGGCAAGCTGAAAGTGGCTGGCGATATGGGTCTGGCGATGAAGCTTGGCTCTTTCTTGGGCTAAGTAGAACCCTTTCGTACAGGTGGCCCATGGCCCCAGCTATAAAAGAATTTAAACCCCTGGCGGGGATGTGCGTTCTCGATTTGTCACGCTATCTGCCTGGTCCCTACTTGACGCGGATCCTGGCCGATTTAGGTGCGAACGTTATTAAGATTGAATCTCCATTCGGTGGAGATCCGATGCGCCATCTGCCGCCTATGGTTGGTGAGCATACCGCCGCCTTTAGCGCTCTGAATTATGGCAAACGCTCTTTAGCAATTAATCTCAAGGAAGCTGCTGGCGCAGAACTATTTCTGGAGCTGAGTAAGAAGGCGGATATCCTGGTCGAGTCCTTTCGGCCGGGTGTTATGGCTGCTTATGGTCTGGATTATGAGACCTTGAGCGCGGCAAATCCTGGACTTATCCATTGTGCACTGACCGGTTATGGAAGCGATGGCCCACTGGCGAATGCGGCGGGGCATGACCTCAATTATTTGGCCCGAGCAGGTGTGCTGGAAATGCTCAGACAGACCGATGGCAGCTACGCTTTACCGGGTGTACAGCTTGCGGATATCGGCGGCGGTTCATGGGCAGGCGCTATTGGCATATTGGCTGCTCTCCTGGAGCGACAGCAGACCGGTCAAGGACGCTTTCTCGATGTGTCTTTAACCCGCAGCGTGATGGGTTTAATGGCCATGGAATTTCCGCGTCGTCTGAATGATGATCCGGATTCCTGGGGTCAGGGGCTCTTGAGTGGTAGCATTCCTGCTTACAATATTTACGAAACCAAGGATGGGCGATTTATGGCCCTTTCTGCCTTAGAGGAAAAGTTTTGGAATATCTTCTGTGATGTGATTGATGCGCCACATCTAAGGGGCCAGGGGCTTTTTACAGGTGATGGGGCGGCCAAGGTCAAAGAAGAATTGGCAACAGTCTTTAAGGATAAGACGCAGGCGGAGTGGACCGAAGTTTTTAGGGGCAAGGATGTTTGCTGTGAACCAATCAGAACTCCAGAGGAAGCCATGGCCGATCCGGGTGTAGGAGAGGCGGGAGTGCAGCTCGGGGATGTCCGGGCTTTAAGCACGGATGTTGGCGTCGCTGGAAGTGCGGCCGAGTCCAAAGAGGTGCCTCATTTGGGAGGAAATGCAAAAGAAATCTTTGCTGAGTTTGACGTGGCAGACGAAGTGGTTAGGGCTGCGACCGAGGCTGGCGCGCTTTTGATGGTGTAGATAATGTTACGACGTTCTTTAGTTACTTTGATGACCGATTTTGGAGCAGAATCTGTGTATGTCGCGGAGATGAAAGCGGTCATTTTTGCTTTGGCGCCCGAAGCAAAGGTTATTGATTTAAGCCATTCCATCAAACCCTATGATATTGGTCAGGCCGAGCGCTTCCTGCGCAGAGTGGCTTTTCTCTACCCACGCGGTGCGGTGCATACGGTGGTGGTGGACCCTGGTGTGGGCTCAGAGCGTAAACCGGTGGCGCTATGCGTTCGGGGCCATTATTTTGTTGGTCCTGATAATGGTATTTTCTCTGCCTTTGCCCAGATGGATGGGGCGAAAGTGATTCACCTGGACCGTTCGGAATTTTTTCGGGATGGGGTTTCAAATACATTTCATGGCAGAGATATTTTCGCGCCGATTGCGGCACGTTTGGCTACCGGGATGCTGCTTGAAGGCTTAGGCTCCACTTACGAACTTTCCGCCAGTCTAGGCCGCAAAGGACCTCGGGAAGAAGGCAAGTTTATAAAAGGCGACATCGTCGATGTTGACCGTTTCGGCAATTTGATTACGAATATACCCGCTATACTGGCACCGGAAGATGGTGAAGTCACAATTGGTGAGCAGCGTGCGGAATGGGTCAAGTATTATGGTGAAGGAGAGAAGGGGAAGCTCCTTGTCCTTGAGGGATCTGATGGCTTTGTGGAGCTTGCACTCAAAGAAGGTTCTGCCGCAGAGTTCCTTGATTACCCCAATATCTCCGAGGTCTCAATTCGCAAGGCATGAACTCGTTGATTGAAGTTGTGGACGTTTATGACTTGGGCGCATCCGGTGATGGGGTAGCCCGACTTCCTAATGGAGCGGTGGTCTTTGTGCCGGGGGGCCTTCCTGGTGACCGGGTCGAAATACGGGTGGGACGAAAACGCAAGGGCGTGCATTGGGGAAAGATTAATGAATATATTGAGTATTCTTCTGACCGTGTTGAACCCTTATGTCACGAGATCGAATGCGGTGGTTGTCAGCTCAAAGCTCTTTCCACTGAGAAGCAAGAGGATATAAAATATAGGCGTGTCATTGAGGCGGTTCGGCGCATTGGCGGAATAGAGGCGGAAGAATTGCTGGTGCCTCTGAAAATTGCGGCGGATACCTGGCATTATCGGCATAGGGTGCGTTTTCATTGTCGCTGGAAGAATAGGCGTTGGCGTCTGGGCTTCTTTGCACGCAAGAGTCACAAACTGTTGGCCTTGAAGGATTGTCCAGTGCTTTGGCCTGAACTCTTAAATGCGGCGCATACGGTGGAAAATCTCATACTTCAATTGCCTCAGGAAGTTGGTTTGGATGAAATTGAAATCGTCTACTCCCGACGTGACGGTAAAGCAGCCGCATTTGTGCATGCAAAGGGTGATATCGAACCGTGTAGAGAACTGCTCGCGGCCTTACCTGCGGACAATCTCGTAGGTATTGATGTGGTGAGTGGTGAGAAAGAGCGGCGTCTGGGACGAACGATTCTGCGCTATGACCACGCCCAGGCAGATAATTTTGACCTGTTTTTTGCTCCCGGTGTTTTTACTCAGGCTTTTCCTGCAGCCAACGACCGCTTGGTTGAATCAGTCTGCGAGATGCTGCGGCCGGAGATGGAGCCAAGAATACTTGAATTGCATGCGGGCATCGGTAATTTCTCAACAGCCCTTGCGCGTCAGGGCGCATTATTGCAGGCCAGTGAAATTCACCCGGCAGCTGCTCTCTTTTGTCAGCGTAACCTGCGCGCCTTAGGAAAGAACGCCCAGGTGCTCTTTAAAAGTGACGTGGAGGCTTGGCAGGAGTGTGGCGAGGACTTAGATGCGGTGCTTCTGGATCCACCACGGACCGGCGCGGCAGCCGTGTGTGAGCTTCTGGCTCAAGAAGGGCCGGAACGCTTGGTTTATGTCTCCTGCGATGCTGCGACTTTTGCCCGGGATTTGAAGGTCTTAGCCGCTGGCGGCTATGAACTCAAAGCTCTGAAAGCATTGGAGATGTTTCCGCAAACGAGTCATGTGGAAACGGCTGCTCTCCTTACTCGTTAAATAAAAGTGTATTTCTTAATAGATCCAGTGGCTTAGCTGATGCGCGGCCTTAACGGAATATGACGCAACCTTAGGCCTTCACAGCCGAAAATATAGCTATACCACAATCTAGGAGAAGATTATGCCGGGATTTTTTCAAGCTTTAAGACAATACGCATGGGGAAGCCCACAGCCTGCTCCAGCTCAGGCTGCTCAGGTTTCTACAGGACCTCTTGCACCTCGGGTTGCAACTTTGCCTCGTGAAGCAAAATGGTTGAAGACCGAGATGGCCCAGGATGCGAAAGATGGGGTCGCCTCAATGACCCATATCGTTGGTCACAACGCTGAAATGCAGATTAAAGGCTTCAATTACGGTTCAGGCAAGCCCCAGGAAGCAACGGTTCTTAAAGCACCGCAGGATGGCACATTAGATTTGACCGTTTTGATGTCGGTGAGTGGACATACAAAGGAAGCTGAAAAATTCGCTAAGGAGAATGTGTATAATATTCGGGTGACCTTTCCTGATGGTTCGAAACAAACCATGGGTGGGATTAAGGCCAACGGTGATTATTGTACGGCTCAAAATGTGTCCTTCCCACTGCAGCAGGGTACGACAAAGGTAGAAGCGTGGCCCGATGGCTCTGCTGGCCCATATGGCTATATCGAGGGACGGGTTATTAATATTAACTACGACGGCAAATAAACCTTAATAGACTCTTTTTTCAAGGCCTTCTTGCTGTTAGAGCGAGGAGGCCTTTTTTTTTGAGGATTAGAAAATGCGCGCATACCATTCCATTTTTGTATGGAGTTTTATTTTCACTCTAGCCTTGCTTGTCGGCGAAGCTCGGGCGGCAAACGATGTGGATTTAGAGGTGCGTTCGAAAGTGCTTCTCGGCCAGGAGAAACCCCGTTTAATTCTGAAAATCAATCGTTATGTGAACACGCTACAATTGAATCTCAAATCAGGAAGCCAGCAGCTTAATAGAAGCTGGCGTGGTCTGAAGTCTGGGAAAAAGGTTGAACTTGAGCTGAGTGCACCGGTCGGTGAGAGCCGATACACCGGCGTTTTAAAAGTTGTCTTTGCGGACGGTGCGTCTGGGGAAATGCCCTTAGATTTTAATGTGCAGGTTGTTGCTCCACTGCAGATCACCGTGCCCTACGAAAAGATGGACCTGGAGAAGGGCAAATTAGAATTAACACTTTCGGAAAGTGCGGGGCGTTGCAAATACGATGTGACCTTTGATGGACAGCCTGGGATTAGCGGCCATGAACGGTTTACGGGAGAACCGGCGGGAACCTGGCTCTCTGTTTATTTTAAGCCAGCAACGAATAATGGGGTGGTACTGAAAATTCGTCTGATCTGTTATGACCAAAACGGTTTCTATTCAGGCATCGACCTCTACCCATGGAAGCTCGATATTCCGCACCAGGATGTTGTTTTCGCTTCGGGAAGTGCGGAAATTGCGGCAGAGGAAGCACCAAAACTTCAAGATGCGCTCAAGGATATTGGCACGGCGGTGCGGCGCTACGCTAAGGTGATCCCGATAAAGTTATTTGTCAGTGGCCATACGGACACGGTTGGTGCGAGTGCGATGAACCAAGACCTTTCACTGCGTCGCGCAAAAGCCATTGCGGCCTATTTTCGCAAAAATGGCTTCAGTTTGGAGATATTCTACACAGGTTTTGGTGAGACTCATTTGGCGGTGGCGACTCGGGACGAAATAGACGAGGTGCGCAATCGTCGAGCGCTTTATACTATCTCTGTGAACGAGCCATTGCCGGCCAAGTGGCACAAACTCTAGTTGAATATTTCCTCATAGAGGTCCGCGTTAAAGCCGACAATCACATTTGTGCCGACGATAAGGGTAGGGGCTCGGAGATTACCGGTGGGACCAAGCATAGCCTCAACCATCTCCTTACTCACCTTTTGGCCGGGTGCAAAACTGCTTACCTTTTTGCCTTTGGCGACCCAGAGCTTTTTGGCGCTGTTGAGAATTTTTTTCGCATCACCGGCCTGAAGCTTTTGGCTGGCGGGAACGACTTCCTGAACCTCAATCTTATTGGCCGCAACAAACTGTTCGGCGCGAATGCAGGAGGTTCAACCTTTACGATGATAATGCCACTTAATTTTCTTTGCCATAACCTGATCTCTTAACACGAAGCCTTAGGAAGATCGAGGGTGGGCTTGATCGTAGAGCGCAAAAAGCCGTTCCGCAGAAACCTTCGTGTAACGCTGGGTTGTGGTCAAATTCGTGTGCCCCAGGAGTGATTGGATTTCCCTTAAATTGGCACCTCCGGCCAATAAATGAGTGGCAAAAGAGTGTCGTAATTGGTGAGGGGTAACGTGATACCCAAGGATCCGCAAGGCGGAGCGCTCCACCGCGCGGGCGATGGTGCGCGCTGAAATAGGCTTGTCCTTACGACCGCATAAAAAGTAGGGGGAGCGTTGCTCTCTGGTAGGGATATACCGTTCGAGTCCGGCGTAGCATCCTTTTGGAATGGGGACGATACGCTCTTTACCACCTTTTCCCAGAACACGTGCTTCCCCTGCTTGCAAATTGAGGTCACTCCAGCGCAGG
>CAXGWX010000199.1:0-6506 GCA_964013445.1 uncultured Bdellovibrionales bacterium
TGACCTCTGTGAGCGGCCTATGGACGATGACGATGATGACGATGATGACGATGATGACGATAATGACGACGACGATGATGACGATGATAACGGCGCATGCACAAGCGACAGTGAGTGTTATGACGACCTCTATTGTAACGGCTTAGAAAATTGCAATCCGCAAGGTTGTTTGAGCCCAGGGAATCCTTGTCCCGCCTTGAATCCTGAAAAGCCTTTCTGTCTTGAGTCGAACAACAGCTGCTATGGCTGGGGCGACGATGATGACGACGATGATGACGACGACGATGACGACGACGATGATGACGACGATGGGCAGTCTTGTCAAAATCATGAGGAATGCCCCGGGAAAGATCTTTGTACGGGCTACGGCTATTGCCATAACGGCTTCTGCATTACGGTGAAAGATCCGGCCGCCTGTGGTGACGATGACGACGATGACGACGATGACGACGATGACGACGATGACGACGACGATGACGACGATGACGATGACGACGATGATGACGGCGGCTGCTCCGACGACAGCGATTGTTGCATCAATGGGGATTGTGGAACCCTATGTTCCGGCAAGCACTTCTGCGCCCCCATCACCCGTTCTTGCGGGATGGTGACCATGGACTGTATGCCTGGGTATGACTGTGTTGTGGATACCTGTGTGGAGCAGGGTGACGATGACGACGATGACGACGATGACGATGACGACGATGACGACGATGACGACGATGACGACGATGATGACGACGACGATGATGACGACGACGATAATGACGACGACGATAATGACGACAACGATGATGATGACGACGATAACGACAGCGACGACGATGATGACGATGATGATGATGACGACGATGACGACGATGATGTTGTGTTTCCGCCAACTCAGCCGCCACCAGGGGCTTGTGGAGCTGAGGTGTTTGCGGCGCAGTGCAGTGCCTGGGGGATCCCAGAAGGTCAGCGCCTTTGGTGTCCGGCAGGAACACAGTTCTGCGACCGGCCGATGTGCGGGACCTTTCTGAGTCCGGTGAACGAGGTTCTTTGCGGTTGTTGTTGTAATTTGTGTAATGTTCTGCACCCTAATGGGGGGGATGACTTTTTCGCCGTACCGAATAATGGCGAAGACGGTGGATACTGCGCAGATCCGGAAGGGCAGGACGATCCGGTAAACTGTGCCATGGGTGTGGCACAGTGTGAGAATAATTCACAATGTCCGGCCGGAGAAAACTGCAACAATGGTTGTTGCGCGACTCGTGAATGCACCACCGGTGAAGATTGTGATGATGGTAATGCCTCCACCGACGACGAATGCGATCAAGCGTCGGGCAAGTGCCGGTATGAATTAAACGATTGTGGCGAGTGCAACCCCAATCTGCCAAGTCAAAACTGTTTGGCTACAAATCTTAGCTGCGGAGAGTGCTCCGGCGGCACACCGGTTTGTGTGAGAGCGGATGGATGTGAAGAAAGCTGCTGTCCGGGGCAATGTGCGGCAAGCTGTAGTGATGATGATGATTGTGGCTTAGACAAGGTTTGTGAGGCTGGAACCTGTGAGTCCGTTTGTTTGACGAGTAGTGATTGTGCGGGGGGCTTGGTTTGTAACACGCCCAATGGACGCTGCGTCGAGTGCACAGCAGATACTGATTGTTCAGATGGGATCTCTTGTACGACAGATACTTGCAGTGGAAACAGTTGTCAGAATGTGGACAACTGTGAGGGCGATCAAGTCTGTAATGATTCCGCACCGGGGCAATGTGTTGATTGCATCAGCGATGACGAATGTGACCCGGGTGAGACCTGTGCCAGCGGGGCCTGTATTCCGGCGACTTGCGATTGGGACGAAGCGATGGCGAGCTGTGGAATGTACACGAGTGAAGCCGAGTGCAACGACTGTTGTGAAACCGTTTATGGTTGTAGTGACTCCTGTGTCGAAACCTCAGGTGGCGCCTTTGAAGAATGGCTTTGCTCCCCTGAGCCTCCATAGATGTGACGCAGCAGTGTCGCTTCGGCTTAATTGACCGAATCTTTGGCCCCGGGCAAAAACCCTTTTTTACCCTTCTTTAAAACCTGCACGCCATAGGCGAGAAGCTCATCGCGGCGGCGCAACCAGGCGCGGACAAAATGCACCTGCATATTCTTCTCCAGAGGAAAATTTCCTTGTTCGTACATGGCCAAAAGTTCCCGGGCGATAAAGTGTTGGAAAACTTTGCCTGGACTAATTTCGACCCGGACCCGCATGGATATTTCCAGCAAATTGACAATGGTTTTTTCGATGGCATCTTGCAAGAGGCCCGGCTCGACGCTGCTGATGGAGACCACATCGGTGGGCTTTTCATCATGCTGGGTGACGCAGCGTTTGCTAAAGTCCAACACCCACCAACTCTCCTGCTCGCCTGGGATCGCATAGGCGGTTTTAACCCGAAAAAGAAAGCTTAAGGGCATGGGTAGGCTCTTTAAAAAATCTTCGAAGTAGTTTTTGAAGGTATCAAAGTCTAAGGCTTTATTTTTTTCGTATTCGCTTTGGGCTGCGACTTTGCTTGCTACCTCTTCGCGCATCGTACTGAGAAGCGTTTCTTGTTGCGCAAAGACATCCGTGGCTTGGATATAAAAGCCTTCTTCTTCACTCCAGCTGTCGCCGGGCAGCATGACTTCAAGATTAAATTGATGGACGCTTTCATCATAGAAGTTTTCGATGCTTGCCGGGTTCATGATGTGGGCGTTTTGGTCGAAGGTTTCCGGGTGGAGAAAACAGACATTCGAGGCAAAAGGAATAGCGTAAGCTGTCTCCAGAGCTTGGGCGGTGTGAAGGAACTCCTGCACATAGGATTCCTTGGGTCGGTAGCTCAAATCCTTAGGATCACTTGAGCTGTAGCGGTGCGGATAGGCCTGGGCGGAGGAGTGGGATTTGAACATGAAGTCGATGCCTCCATGTTTTTGAGCCAGTTTTCTGAGAACACCGTCGGGAAATTTTCCATCGTTTAAGTCAAAGAGGGTGGTTTCCCCCCCTTCAACGACGAGAGCCGAATCATCGAGCCAGCGCGATTGATAGGAAGTAAGTTGCAGATCGGCAGCGAGATTCGTGGTTTCACCGTGAGCCAGTGGATAGATATGTTTAAAGCCTAAGGACTCAAGGCCACTGACCATGCCCTTGGTGGGAAAGTCTGCCACATAGATGGGAATGTCTTTTGGAAAACGCCGCATGGAGGGATAGTGGAAGTGATCAAAGTGCTCGTGGGTTAGATAGATGAAATCAATTTCTTCTAAGATCCCATCAATGTTATGGGCCGGAGGAAAATGCCACCAGGAGCGCCAATAGCAGGAGCCGCTCAGCCAGGGATCGATAAGCAATTTTTTGTCCGCATGTTCAATGAGCAAGCAGGCGTGGGAGATGATGGTAAAGCGCATCGAAGAATTTAGCCTGCCCAGATTTTAAATGTACTCGTCAGTTTCATCATCTGCACCGCCATGCCCATGACTTTCGGATGGGTGACTTGTAGAGGTTTTTTGTCGATGGCCTTCATAATAACCTTCGCGGCTTTATCCGGAGTGATTTGAAAGGGCTTAAAAGGGGCTTTGGCCATTTTCGTATCGACAAAACCAAAACGAATGTTGGTTAAGGTGACGCCTTTTTCTTTTAAGGCCAACCCTAAGCCCCGCAGATAAGAGGTCATCCCTGCCTTTGAAGCGCAGTAGGCCGGGTTGAAATTCGAAACCACATTGTCCGCAATCGATGAGAGCATGATGATATGGCCCGCCCCTTGCTCAATCAGCTTTGGCAACATGACTTCGAGGGTTTTAAGGGCGCCCATGAGATTAACTTCAAAAACTTTGACCTCTGTTTCCATATGCCCCAGGTGCAGGCGTGGTGCGATGCCGACACAAAAAACAATCACGTCAAATGGGCCATGGTCGCTGGCAGCCTTTTGCAAACTTTCTGGGAACTCCTCCGAGAGTACATCCTGAATGATATGTTGATATTGTGTCTCTTGATCCAAGGGGCTTGGAGAGCGGGAAATACCGGTGACTTGCCAGTCTTGAGCGAGCAAAGCTTCTGTGAGGGCCAAGCCGATGCCATCGGAGTTGCCAATAAGGAGTGCACGTTTCATGTTTTACTTTTGCCTTCGTTTAATGTGTCCTGGAGCGCCTTTTCTTCCCCTTGATTGGAAGGTTGATAAAAGGAAACCCCTTGGAGTGTTTCGGGGAGATAATTTTCGTCGATCTGGTGACCGGCATAATTGTGTGGGTATTTATAGTCCTTACCGTAGCCTTGATTCTTCATCAATTGGGTTGGGGCGTTGCGTAAGTGCTTAGGCACGTCCAATGGGCCGGTTTCGCGAACACAACTCTGGGCACTGTTGCGGGCTTTAATCACCGCATTGCTTTTCGGGGCGTTGGCCAAATAAAGGACTGCCTGGGTCATGGGCAAGGAGCCTTCCGGCAGCCCGACAAAATCAAAGGCCTTGAGGGCTGAGGTGGCGACTTCAAGGGCGCGGGGATCCGCATTACCTATGTCTTCGGATGCAAAAATAACCATGCGACGTAAAATAAACCGTGGTTCTTCACCACTTTCGAGCATGCGCATCAGCCAATAGACCGAGGCGTCCGCATCGGAACCACGCATGCTCTTAATGAAGGCGGAGATGATATTATAATGTTCTTCACCATTCTTGTCGTAGAGCAGGGCTTTATGTTGCAGGGCTTCTTCCACATCGTCGAGTAAAATAGTCGCTTGTTTTTTGTGGCGAGCAAGATCGCTGGCGATCTCTAAGGTGTTTAAGGCCCGTCGTGCATCACCCTGGGCACCGATGGCAATGCTTTGCAGGATCTCATCTTCGACGCTTAAGGCGTCTTTGCCTAAGCCGCGCTTCTCATCGCTTAAGGCCCGCTGCAGCAGGGCAACAAGATTATCGTTGGAGAGTTTTTCAAAAACAAAAACCCGACAGCGCGAAAGCAGGGGAGAGTTGACTTCGAAGGATGGGTTTTCGGTGGTGGCGCCGATAAGGGTAAGCAGGCCCGACTCCACATGGGGCAGAAGCGCATCCTGTTGGGCTTTGTTAAAGCGATGGATTTCATCAATAAAGAGCACGGTGTTTTTGCCCTGGAAGGCGCGGCGGTCTTGCGCGGTGGCGACCGTTGCCCGTAAGTCTTTGACCCCACTCATGACCGCCGAGAGGGCTTCGAAATTGGCGTCCACGTGTTTGGACACGAGGCGTGCAAAAGTTGTTTTGCCGCAGCCGGGCGGGCCCCAAAGAATCATGGAGGGCAAGTGTCCGGAATGGAGCAGCTGTTCGAGGGCGTGCCCCTGGCCAAGAATTTTTTGCTGTCCGACCATTTCTTCTAAACTTGTTGGGCGCAAACGTTCCGCCAGCGGCATGAAGGTCGGGTTCTTGCTCGCCGCGGCGGTAAAGAGATCGAGATTTGCTTTTGCACCCATGAAGGCCTACCTAATGGGCCGCATCCAGGGTTGCAACCTCTTTTGCCTTGAAAAGTGCGGGGCTCTACAGATTTGTCTACCTTTGGAATAGGTTTGTGTGGGTGCAAAAAGAGTTGCTTGCGGGGGTGAAAAAAGGCATGAGGGCTGCCTAAACACGAGGAAAAAGCCATGCGCCATTTTTTACATGATTTCGATTTAAGCGCGGCAGAGCAGTCGCAAATTCTTGATCTGGCCTTAAAGATGAAGGCTACACCCGATGAATTTCGCCAGACCTTGGCCGGTAAGGTCTTAGGTATGATTTTTATGAAGAGTTCAACCCGCACCCGGGTTTCCTTTGAGGCGGGGATGATTCAGCTTGGTGGCAGCGCGATTTTTCTTTCCTCCCGCGATATTCAAATTGGCCGCGGTGAGCCGATCAGCGATACGGGAGAGGTTTTATCCCGCTATCTGGATGTGATCATGTTTCGCGCCTTTGCCCACGCGGATGTGCAGGCTTTGGCGGCGGCTTCGAGTGTGCCGGTGATCAATGGACTCGATGACTATTTGCACCCCTGTCAGGCTTTGGCGGATTTACTTACCATCAAAGAGCGTAAGGGTGAGGTGGCAGGTAAGCAGCTTGTTTATGTGGGCGACGGTAATAATGTGGCCAACTCCCTTTATTTTGCAGGTGCTTTGGCGGGGTTAAATGTACGGGTGGTGGCACCCGAAGGCTATTTGCCGGAAACCAAGGTCCTGGAAGAAGCCAGTGCAGCGGCGAGTTCTGGTGCCTGCATGGAGGCGACCAGCGATTTGGCTGGCATCGAAGGGGCAGACATTGTTTATTCGGATGTTTGGGCATCCATGGGCCAGGAAGAAGAGGCGAAGCAACGTCTCAAGGATTTCGAAGGCTATCAGGTCGATAAGGCCCTCTTTGGTCGCGCCAAGAACGATGCGATTTTTATGCACTGTTTGCCCGCCCACCGGGGTGAAGAGGTGAGTGCGGAAGTGATCGATGGTCCTGCCAGTGTGATTTTTGACCAGGCGGAAAACCGCATGCACGCGCAGAAGGCACTGATGGCGTTTTTGCTGGGCTAGGCTT
>CAXGWX010000200.1:0-6380 GCA_964013445.1 uncultured Bdellovibrionales bacterium
TGTAGTAAAAATTACTCTTCGAAGAGCCTCTCTTTAAATTTACTTCCTCTAGTTCAGGTCCCGGATCCTGTAAATCCAAAATCTCATCTAGTGCTACTGAATCGGCCATGTCTACCTCCAATCAATGTTATGCAATAGACTTAAGCAAGCCTTGTGCCAATTATTAGACACATCACGCAAAGAGGCCAAACCTGACTTTCCATATCAGGAAATCGCCACAAACACTTGCTTTTAAAGACAAATTTTTCTTCCATGCTCGCCATTGTGTCCTCGTTTTGTGAAAGAAAGTCCATTCTCTCTTCTCATAACGCCAAACAGATCGTTCATATTTTGACGTGACAACTCATCCTCTAGTCATATTTTTGACTTAGAACATTGTTGTTTGCTGTAATGTCGATAATATATTGCTTGTCTGCATAATTGCCGACTGCAAGGCCATTCTTGCCTGCATTAACTCACTGTATGACTCGGTTAAATCAGCCTCCAGGAGCTTCGTACGCGCTTCAGCGAAGTTTTCCATCAATGTTTCCCGAACCGGCTCTGCGTTCAACAAAGACGCATAATTAAGCCCTACCTCCAGCTGCGCTCTTGAGAGGAGGTTATGTGAGTCATCCAACTCATCAATTCTACTGTGAATTCCACTTAAGTTATCACTTCGCAGGTCGTCACTTAAGTCCTTTAAAACATGAAAGATATTGTGGTCATCAGAGGCATCAACCGTTCCGCTATCACTCAAACGAAAGGCATCATTGCCACTAATATTCATATCGACTTCAACATTAGGCGCGACCTCCACAGAACGTCGGTTGTCGTCACCCAAATAGACGCCAAACTCCACATCATTCAGGTCATTATTGTACGGTGGCGCATCGGATTTAAAGCCAGCAAAGAGATACACTCCTGCTACCTCCCTGTTGGCAATAGAAAGAAGCTCGGAATTCAGAGCATCGATCTCAACTGCCAGTGTCTCCCGCTCATCCGGACTGATCGTATCCTGAGATGAAGCAGCAACCGCCAATTCACGAGCCCTGGAAATGATAGTTTGGGCATCTCCCAGTGCTGACTCGGCAGCGGAGGTCATAATTGACGCACGGTCAGCTACTTTCTCCATGGCTTCAACACGCGCAATATTTCGTTTGATCAGATTACCTCGGGCCACTGCCGAAGGATCATCAGAGGGCTTTTCGACCTTTAAGCCCGTTTGGGCCTTGCGTTCGACCTTGTAGAGACGCTCTTCCGCCTTCTGGACACCCTGCAGCATCGTGCGAAAGTACATATTTTCACTAATACGACCCATTGTTTTCTATGCCATGTTGATGAGCGAATCGAGCATCTTCTCAATGACGTTCAAAACGCGTGCAGAAGCCTGATAAGACCGCTGCATCATGTTTAAGTTAACCATTTCTTCTTCAATCGAAACCCCACTGTTTTCCTCACTCAAGGTATTGAGGTATTCGAGCCTGTCATTCGATCTATTTTTGTGGTCCTCGGCCACCCGGGTATTGTGGCCCAAATCGACATAAAAGCCATTGAGCCCTTGGGCAAAGGTCTTATTCGGATTGCCGGCACCATCGTCACCCATCGTTTCCACATCCTCAAGAGCGAGGATTGCCTTGGCACCTTCCGCATTACCCGCACCGCCATTAAGCGCATCGCTCGCTGCAATATGATCCGGATCTATGTCCAGAACAACGGTCATATTGGCCGCCTTCAATGCACTTCCGTCAAGAGTATCCTGGAAAAGGTCCCGCCCATCGACATCGTCCAAACCAAAATTTGCACTGTGCACCGCATTTATTTCCTGCACAAACGTATCGGCAAATTCGTCGAGTTTCTGGGTGAATCCGGGGATATCCTCATCTCGGATCTGAAGTAAACCGCCAATTTTACCCTCGCGCAGCCGAGCATCTAAGGGCACTTTACTGGCCCCCTCAAGGGAGAGATTATGCAGGCCAAAAGTTGGTGATGTGCCATCATTATCAAAAGTCGCTTTGAAGTATCGAGCCGTATCCTGCTGAGCCACAACTATGCCGCCCGCAATCATAACGGTCATATAACCACTGTCATCCTCGAAGCTCTCCGCACCAACCAAGTCTGAAAGCTCCTGAACAACAATATCCCGCTGGTCACGCATATCCATGGCCGGCTGTCCGGTGGATTCAATTTCAACGATTTGACGGTTAAAAAGGCGTACCTCATCAAGAAGCGCATTAACCCTATCAACCCGTAGAATAATCTCTTCGTTCGCATCGCGACGCGTCTCTTCGAGCTCAAGAGCTGCCTGACGCACCGTAGAGGACAAATCCTCACTGGCCTTGATGGCCGATAAACGCGTCCCCGCCTCGTCGGGGGATGCGGTCAATTCACGCCATGCGGAGAAGAATTTATCCAGGGATCCGGCAATGCCGTTCTCGCTCAAATCACCAATAATCGTATCGAGGCCACGGAGGTAGCCAGAACGAGCCTCCGCAGATGAATGTTCACCTATTTGCCGCTCAATCCTTCGTAGGAGCTGCTGGTCAATTACCCGTTTAACCCCTGCAAACCGAACCCCGTAGTTCTGTGGTCCAACTGCTTCGAGCTGTGCTTCCTGGCGATGGTAGCCTGGGGTGACCGCATTTACAATATTATGCCCATGCACCTGCAACGCGCGTTGATGGGTCATAAGCGCGCCACTGATAACACCTAAAGATGAATATAGGCCTGACATTAGGAATAGCCCTCCATCATCATTGCAGGACTCTTGCGCTGATCCTTTAACCGACCCGCCTGGCCATAGGCGAATTTCTCCTGAAAACCGCCCTGCCCCTGGTTTAATATCTCTTCGAGTGTTTCATTAACGAAGGCGCAAACATCGCGATAACGCAATAAGGTCATTCGTAAGTCTTTTCGCTCTTGTATGGAAAGTTTGGTAAGGAAAGGCAGTGCATCGTTGAGCAACGAAGCACAGACGTGCATCTGCTCGACATCCAACTGGACGGCGGCACGTTTAGCACGGACCAGTAGACGCTCCAGGTCACTGGCATTGTTTAGACGAAAGGACATATTTTCTCAAAAAAGGCCTTTAATTAGGCAGTTACAATTTATTCCTCGCCAGCAAAAACCTCGCTAACAGGACCTTCTTCTTTCAAAATTGCCTTGGCCAAGGCATGGGTATCAATTTGTAATTCCCCATTTCGGATAGCTTCCTTAAGAGCTTCTATCCTGGCCGGACTCGCCGGTTCAACCACCTCAGAAGCCGCTTCGCGAATAGCAGCTGCTAGGCCTACCGCCGAGGTACTTACTTCAACTCGATCCGACGAATCTGCCGGACCAGCTTTGCGCGATTCTTTACCACCACCACCGTTTACCGCTCCATCGACATAACCTGAACGTCCCTTTGAACGAACGTTATTTGCAAATAGGTTAGTGATCTTCATGGCTATGGCCTCCTGTTCCGCTTCTCAATCCTCGTGTATCCATTTGCCTACTGTATTTTAATAATCCCATTTTTCTTTTCTGTATAGGCACATCGACGCTTTGCTCGAAAACTTTAGGGGAATTTAGAGCCGAAAGCGAATTTTTTATTGCACCCCCTGGATTAGACCAGATTTGCAAATAATCTTCAGGATCAATATGTTCAACCCGCTTTCCAGGCTCCTGCACCCGTAATTCAAAGTGCAAGTGGGCCCCCTTCGAAGCGGTTCCCGTATTTCCGACCGTACCAATGTTTTCTCCGGCTGCCACTCGGGTGCCTACCTGGATACCGGAACGAATTGAATCCAAGTGCATATAGCGGGATTTAATACCCGCACCGTGATCAATTTCAACCCATAAGCCCGCACGACTATTAAGGTTTTTCGATATATGGCTTACCATCCCCATATTGGCTGCCGCTACTGGCGTGCCTGTCTGTTTAGCCAAATCAAGACCGCAGTGGCCGCCAAAGCATTCGTCGGGCCTTAAACCGGCCCGATCTGCCCCAAAACGCTGCCCCTCGGAATATAGTTCCGGTACTTCACTAACTGGCGCTTGCCAGCTGCCATCGAGAAGACGTTCGTGAATATTCAGGCTTGGGCCTGTCGAGTTTTTGACACCAAGTGACTCAGAAATGACTTCTTTGAGGCCAAATCCGCGTCCTTCAGAAGCTGATTTTGCGATCTGTTCATCGAACATACTTTGATAAATTGACTTACCAGCACCACCGCCAAGCATCCCTGATTCCGGGATCGACTTGCGCATCACCTTTAAAAGCTGAGTGATTAAGAGGCCTTCGAACTCCTGCGCCACTTTTTGAATGGACGCTTTCGTCGTGCCAAATCGACTCCGCTCAAGGGCGCCTATGTGCTGGTCTAGTCTCATAATACTTCAAGCTCTGCTCGTAATGCTCCTGATGCTTTAAGTGTCTGCAAGATTGTTACCAAGTCTCGAGGACTCACCCCTAAGGCATTTAACGCCTCGACCACGTCACCTAAAGCGGCCCCGGGCGCCACTTCATGTAGAGCTCCCTGCTCTTCTTCGACTTCAATACGGGTCTGCGGAACAATAACTGTTTCGCCACCCTCGGAAAATGGTGCCGGCTGCGAAGGAATTAAGTCCTCCTGAACCTCGAGGGTCAACCCACCGTGGGCGATAGCCACTGGCGAAATACGTACCCCATCCCCCAGAACAACCGTACCGGTGCGCTCGTTGACAACAACGCGGGTGGGAATATCCGGATTTACGTCCAGAATCTCGAGTTCGGCCATCAAAATCGGAATGCGCCCTTTATAGGCCTCTGGTACATTGACCGTCACAGTTCCCGGATCCCGGGTGACAACATTCAAGGATTCCTTAATCTCGGTGACAACCTGGTTATAGGCCTGCATTTTCGCCTTGAGAGCCGCGTCAGCCTTTTCTCTGGCACTTGCCTTCAGTGCTTCCATTTCTGCCCGCTTACGCTTCGATAAACGCCTTGTGGCGGCCATTTCAGCGTCGATTTTATCGACTTCACTTAAATCAATCCGAGGTTTGGCCGGTTTGAGCTTCGCTCCGAGATAGGACTCAATTTTCGTTGCCACGCGCACGGCTGTTGTAAAGTCTGGGCGCTTCAAAGCAATACGGAGCATATCGTCACCGGACAAATCGGTCTTCACGGACCGCTCTACCAAAGCACCGCAGGGAATACGTCCCACATTCGTATAATTGCTTTGTGATGAACTCCCACTCGAACCGGTGACATTATAACCACCAACAGTTAGGGAGCCTTGGGCCACCGCATATACCTCTAAGTCCGCACCTTTCAAAGGAGCGGAAAGCAGTGTTCCACCTTCAAGACTCTTGGCATTACCGATGGACGAAACCGTAACATCCAAACAGTGTCCTGGCCGCACAAAAGCCGGAAGCTTCGCAGTGACAACAACCGCCGCAATATTCTTGAGTCGTAGCGTATCCGCATCTGCCTGTACCCCTAAACGCTTAAGCATATTAACGATAGACTGGGTGCTAAACTTAGCAGAGACATCATCACCGCTGCCTTGTAAACCAACGACCAAGCCGTAGCCAATCAATTGGTTTGGACGAACGCCCTCCAAATCGGCGAGCCCCTTAAGACGTTCCGCCTTCAGAGTGGAAGTCAGCAATAAAATGCTCAGTAGAGATAAAAACTTAAATCGCATCGATTACTCCAAACAAATCCTAAAAAGGCCACACTTGGTCTAATGCCTTCGCCAACCAGCCACGGGAATTGCTGCCCGCAAGTACACCTCGGCCCGTATACTCGACCTGCACATCTGCCAGCCGATATGAAGAGACCGTGTTGTCCGGCTGAATATCGATAGGCCGCACGACACCGCTTAAATACAAATGTGTTTCTTCGTCATTAACTAAAAGAACCTTTGTACCTTCGACAAAGAAATCACCATTAGGCAACTTTTGCTTAATATGAACTGGTAAAACTGCTTCCAGTGCACCCTTTCTGGTTGTGCTTCCACTTCCTTCAAAATCCGTCTCCATGGCAGCCTTAATGAGTTCGGTCGTATCCAAACCAGGATTACGACTGGCCACTTTATCCATCAGGGTAAAAAGATTCGACACACCAAAGTCCGCCTCGCTCTTGCGCTTGGTTTTTGTTGTTGCATCTCGGCTCGCATCTGCTTTTTCTTCGACAACGACCGTAATGATATCACCGACTCGACGCCCTCGAGCGTCCTCAAACAGGCCATTGCTCGCCTCACTCCAAATTGAACCTCGACTGCGCTGTGCATCCTGGGCCGCATAGCGTGGCGCCTGATACGCACGTTCTTTGGGCGTATATGGTGTAATATGCCCTGCCCCACATGCGCTCAACGCAAGCAAAGCAAAGCTAAGAAGAATGTTAATAGTTACTTTCATAGGAGCATCTCCACTGTAGAAGCATCCAA
>CAXGWX010000201.1:0-6334 GCA_964013445.1 uncultured Bdellovibrionales bacterium
ATGCATGATATTGAAAAAGGGACGACCTTTCAGCTGAGCCCTGAGAACTTTTTCCATGGGGACTATTCTTATGGCCCCCAGGGTTTTGTGCATTTGCCCGGTGTGGTCTATTTTTCCGCGGCGAGCTGGGTTGCGGTTGGAGTGGAGCAAAAGCAGGTTTGGGCCTACACCCATCCTTTTTCTATTCACTAAGGGCGGTCTGCACCTCTTTAAAAACACTGCTCCAATCACCGGCCTTTGCCTGCACAAAGGGGCGCATGTTTGGGTACCATTTAGTGACGTGTTCGCCATTCAGACCCCAGCGCCAATCGGGCTGATGGGGCAAAAGAAGATAAACTTGTGTGCCTAAAGCGCCGGCCAGGTGTGCGATGGCCGTATCCGATGTGATGAGGAGGTCGAGTTGGCTAAGAAGGGCAGCGCTGTCCATAAAGGCACCTGCCTCCCGATCCAGGCTATCCCCAAAGTCGTGAATCTTTACATCCTTGGCCAGGTCTACAAGTTGCTCGCTGCCAAAATCTCTCTGCAGTGAATAGAATGCGTGCTCTTTGAGTTCCAGAACCGGCTGAAAGTTTTTTAAGGCCAGGGAGCGTGCTTTGTCGGCGCGATAGTTTGGGTTGCCTTGCCAAACTAAGGCGATGCGCTTACCCGTGCAGCTCTCGAGACGCTCATCCCAATACTGAATCCGTTCTTCTGGGGCGGTAAGCCATAGCGCGTCTGTGACGAAGTCCATTTCTTCTGGGTTTAATAGATAAGGCAGACTCATGAGTGGCACCTGGACATCGTAGGCCGGGAGTTCTTCGCCGATAGAAACCAAGGCATCGATGCTCAAGCTCTCTCCTAAGATTTTTCTTAAAGGGGGAGGGCATTCAAAGACCACTCGACAGCCCCGGGCCTTTAATGGCCGCAGATACCGCAGGAACTGAAATGTGTCGCCTAAGCCTTGCTCCGCATGGACCAGCACGGTCTTATCCTTGATGTCTTCCCCTTGCCAAGGCGTTTGCTGCTGATGGCGAATTCTAAGGCTTGGGATTTTTCGCCGCCATTCGTATTCTTCCCAGCCTTGAGTAAAATGACCTTGAGCCAACAAGAGTAAAGCGAGGTTCCAGTGGGCGTCTGCATACTCAGGGGAGAGGCTGATAGCCTGTTTGAATGCTTCCGCCGCTCCATCGGCTTGCCCCAGATTTTTCAGTGCGGTGCCAATATTACACCAGGCTAAGTGGTGATTGGGTTTGATGTCGAGCACCGTACGCATGGTCAGAAGCGCCTCCTCATAGAGGTCCTTGTGCAAAAGCGCGGTGCCTAAATTATAATGCATGTCCGCATCCCTTGGCGCCAGCGCCAGAGCCCGCTGAAAAACCATGATGGCCTGATCGATTTCGCCCATCTTCAGAAAAGTAGAGGCAAGGTTTGACCATATTTCCATGCGGTTCGGTGCCCGCTCTAAGGCTTCCTGGAAAGCGCCCAAGGCCTCTTTGGTGTCACCCAGGTCAAGATGGGTGTTGCCCAAACAAAAATGGCTTTCCGCCTCCTCAGGGTTTAAGCGCACCGCTTGCTGATAGGCCGTCAGTGCTTCTTTGAGCTTGTTTTGTCGTCGATAGGCCTGGCCCAAATTGTGATGAAAGGGGGCGCGCTCAGGGTCGAGGTCAATCGCTTCTAAGATCAGTTCTGCCGCTGCCGCACCATTGTCCTCTGAGGAGTAGATGACACCGAGCATATGCAGTACATCGGGCTGTTTGCGATCCTTGGCAAGAAGCTGCTCGTAGACATCTTTGGCCTCCGCAACACGACCAGCCTGCTGATGGCTGAGACCCAATGCCAAGCTTGATTGAAGCGCCTCATCGTCCTTCATGCTCAGACGATGCCGTGGAAAAGCCTAAGGTGCAAGTTTATGTGGAAAGTTTTTCGCGCGTCCCCCAGGGAACATGCCAGCGCTAACCTCAGGGGTTGTACCATGTCATGAAACGGGCAAAGCCATACATCATTACGCAAAAAACCGTAAAAATGAAAATGCCACCCAAGATTCGACGCCCGAAGGGAGGAATCTTTTGCCAACTTTTTTCCAACTCGGCGAACGGGCGGCCTGTGATAAACTCGACTAAGGCAACGATGGTCGGTAAAGATGAATAAAAAGCAATCACCAAGAAGAATTCCAGCAAGCCAGCGTCGGCTGTGGCGACGACCTGGTAGCCAATCCACAAAAAGATGGGGATACCGACCAGGCGCTTTAGGGCTTTTATCCGTAGAGAATGACGTTCTGCCTCTCTGGTCTCAATGTCACCAAGCAGGCTCTTTTCCTCAGCCTCGCTCTCTTGAAGTTCAGAATGCATTGCCAATCCCCTGACAAATCCTATCTCATTTTTATGCATTCGTCACCTGATCCGCGTCGTGGTGGATAGCTTTTTGTGTATGTCTTTGCCTTCAGTCAGCCTTTTGCGCTAAGGATATGCATCTAAAAACCGGGTCAGGGCAGTGTGCGACAAATGAAGCGTCTTACAATTATCATCATGAGCCTCTTTTATATGGGCGCGGGCGTTAGTCATTTTCTTAATCCGGATTGGTTTATGTTGATCATGCCGCCGTCTCTGCCCTGGCATCTTGAGCTTGTCTATTTGAGTGGTTTTGTCGAGATTGTTCTGGGAGCCTTGCTGCTCTGGAAGAAGACACGACGAATGGCGGCCTGGGGGATCATTCTGCTGCTTATTGCCGTCTACCCGGCAAATATCTATTTGGCTTTTAACGAAGCGCCGCAGCAAGCTCTCGGGGTTAGTGCCTTCATGGCATCTTGGGTGCGTCTACCTCTACAATTTCTTTTTATAGGCTTGGCTTATTGGCATTCCAGAGAGGATTGACCTTGTTAATTTGCAGCTAGCCAACAACCCGCAGATGTTTTTTCTTTTCTTCTCTGTAGTGGGTGAGAACCACGTCGGTTAAGCACCGCTTTTCAAATTAAAGCTGAGCCCAGGGGCACACGAGGTTCTGCTGGTGAACGAAGCCGAAGGCATCCGGTAAAAGAAAGTGGTCAATATTGAGTCCGGTCAAACGCAGAAGATGAATTGGAATTTATCCAGGTAGGTACACGGCATTTACAAGAGCGGCTCTGGCCTGATACAACAAAGAGATGGTTCGACAGATCAGACCCAGCCCGGTGCCAGCGCAGGTGCAAGCCCGACGCGATGAAAAGGCAGAAGCAGGGCAAAAAGCTGGAGTTGCATTGGATGCATCTGCACCCGAGCTACCACAACCACAAGCCCGGCGACGTACTACAAGCCCAGTCCCAAGTGAACCGAGCGCCAGCGGTGTGAGCTTTTCCGGACCACGACGACCCTCGGGCAAACCGTCCAATGAAAGCCTGGTGCCGGATGCTGCTGTCACCGACATCAGCGGGCAAATGCAACGCAAGCATCCCCAAGGCACATCCCCTAAGGAGCGTGCGGAAAAGGCGCTGGCTTATCTGCAAGTCGGTGTGCAGCATGCGCCGCCAAACCAAGCCAAGACCCGCGCCATGCTCGGCCACCTGGAGAAGTTGGCGGTTCAAGTTGCGGATTCGGTGAAAACTGGAGGTTGGGATAGGGCGGATTTAAAATTCTTTTCCCAATTGGTTCAGGAAGGACTCAATCGCACAGCAAGGGCGAGGCCAGAAGGGCCACACGCCCAATGGTATGAGCGGCACTTTCTCGAGCCTATGAAAGCCCAGCAAGTGCCCGTCGATATATTCAAAAACATCTAAAATGGTTTTTTAAAACCGGATCCACAACCCTTCGTGTATGTTCCAATACCCTTAGAAAAGTTCTTCTTATATTTTGATAGAAATTCAACGCAGCCTTAAAGGTTCTGCCAAGCCGTAGAGGTTTGTCGCAAGGCCTTTATCAAGGACGTGTTGGTTTTTTATAGATACACAGGAGAGAGAACTATGGGGCCCCTCAAAGCCACTGCAGCACCAGTCCAGCTCAAAGAAGCTAACGAAAAAAATAACAACCAGCAAGATGGCATACCTGTGGTGGCCGGTGAATCCACGACGGAACCGAGAGCCGAGGATATCCAACAACGCTTAGAGCAGGCACATAAGGAACCGACCATCCACAGTATGTTTCGTCATCCTCAGGCGCCTCATATGTTCATCATCAATGGCTTGCAGCCACCAACTCAAAAGGCAGAGCGTAGCCTCAGCCAGGCGAGTTTAAAGGCGGTTGGCTTGGGCGAAGAAATTGAAGGCCTACAATCCAAGTACTGGGACAGCTCTTGCGAAATGGATGTGGATATTGACGGCCACGATTTTGATTTTGTGCCGGATAAAAATGTGGGGGAAGCGAATGTGGAGGGGCTTGTCGATGGACCACTCTGGCATAACGGACGCTTTCGCGTACGCAAAAACAACCCGACCGAATTTGTCCTCGAGGTTAACGTTGGCGATAATGATGCACAAAACAATGATCTGCATGCGAGCATCAAGATAAAGGGCGACAAGGCGCGAATCTACGGACGGGTGAAGGACAAGCACCTGCCTGAAGAAGGAATTCTGGCCCAGGTTAAGGGCGTGGGCACACCACGTAAACCATATACAATCGAATTCAAGGATCAGGAGGGCAAGCAGCATAGTATTCGCTGGCGCAAGGAGGACTAGTAACACGCTCGAGACGAGAGAGGCGCTTCACCATAATAGAAATCATATTGCACCACTGGACCGAGAGAGCATTTGCATCATAGCCCGCAAATGGAGTGGGTCCGGTGGTGCGCCAGATAGGCGTTCCCTTGGATATAAATCCATAGTTTACATAATATATATTATCAGACAAGCAGGCCTGCGGCGGGGCTAAAAGATTCTCCGCCCTGTGCTTTTTACTTGGTGTCTTCGTGACCTTTGGACTAAAGGATTTTTGCGCTGAGGCCCCAGACCCTGTTGTCGGGATTGCTTCGGCCTGGAAATACCAAAGGATATTTAACGATGAGTGAAGTTAGTCAGACCGAGGTCGTTGAGGCCAACCCAGAATCGACCAAAGTGCGGATTATCATTGCGTTGCTGACCCTGGTGGTCTTTGGTGCTGTGTCCGCGGTTATCTTTCTTATACCGTCCAATCCGAGCTATGCGGGCGACGCTGGGCGCAGTATGATTCTGCCGACCATTAATGCGGCGCTGAACGGACTCTCGGGTATTTTTTTGGTGCTGGGTTATTTCTTCGTCAAGCGCCAGGATATCCGGGCCCATAAGTTCTGTATGCTCGCCGCATTTGTTGTTTCTGCGATATTTTTGGTCACCTATCTAATGCATCATGCTCAGGCCGGCTCCGTGCCTTTCACTGGGCAAGGCGTTATCCGTGTGATCTACTTTTCCTTTCTCATCCCCCATATTATTCTCGCTGCCGTGGTCATTCCGATTGCGCTGGCGACCATTTATCGTGCCTGGACCTATCAGTTCGCCGCCCACGCAAAGATTGCCCGCATCACACTACCGATTTGGGTGTTTTCTTCCGTAAGTGGTGTTGTCGTCTTCTGGATGCTTTACTGGCTATAAAGAGTTTACATAATATATTTCAATGGCTTTTACTCCCGACTTACCGCCAGGCGCCCGGCCACGAATGTGGATCCTCACTGGTCTCACCTGCATTGGTGGTGGCGTTATTTATTTCATTTTTGGCCGACTTGAGACCCTTTTTATCGCGGCTTTGGTTCTGGGAATTCTGCTCTATCTTTTACTCGGGGTCGAATTGACTCTGCGCCGTGATCAGCAAACCCTGGCGCCAATGGTCCAGGAAACCCTGCTGCAATTCACAGCCAACCCGGAAAGCCGATTTCTGATTTTACTCGATCGGGAAGGAATGGTTCTTTGGTTAAGTGCATTAGGGCAAGAGCTGATGAAGCACGACCCGGAGATTCTTATTGGTCAACGCTTTGCTGATCTCTTTGCGGCGGGTGATACGCAGGAGCGACGGACCCTTATTGAACTCTTGCGCTTCGCCAGCCTGGGCCATGGCTGGACCGGTGAATTATCCTTTGTTGCGGAAGATGGCTCTAACGTATGCCTGCAGGTGGATGCCCTACCGATTGAGTATGAAGAAGCGAGAAAACATGGATTTGTGGCTCTTGGAGCCAAAGGTGGTCAAGCTGGGTAGGCGTGCCCTACTCCCCTTGTTTTTCCACGTACTGGCGAATGTATTCCTTGTCCTGAGCGCTTAAGCGCAAGAACTGGATGGCAGTGCCATCAGCTACGTTCTCTGGATTCTCATCGCGAAGGATTGAGCCTACGGCCCAAATCACCCGGCTTGAACCTGGCAATTGAAATTCCAAGCCAACATGATTGGCCTCCATAAGTTCCGGCTCAAGAAGCTTTTCCAAATAG
>CAXGWX010000202.1:0-6271 GCA_964013445.1 uncultured Bdellovibrionales bacterium
TGAAGGTGGTCGCACGGTAGGTGCAGGTGTTGTAACCGAGATTGTGGAGTAAATTCGGATGACTCAAACAAAGATTCGAATACGCCTTAAGGCGTACGATAGTAAAGTGTTGGACCAATCGGCGCGTGAGATCCTTGATACCGCTCGTCGTACTGGTGCATCCGTGGCGGGACCCATTCCGTTGCCGACGAAAATTCATCGGTACACTGTATTGCGCGGTCCTCACGTTAACAAAAAATCACGCGAGCAGTTTGAGATTCGCACGCATAAGCGCTTGATGGATATCATCGAGCCGACCCAACAGACGTTGGATGCGTTGATGAAGCTTGATTTGGCTGCTGGCGTTGATGTTGAGATCAAAAGCTAGAGGGTGCGACAATGGAAGTACAGCTTTACAATAAAGATGTGGAAAAGGTAGGCGCCGTCGAATTGGCCGATGCGGTTTTTGCCGCTGAAGTTAGCGAGGCTTTACTTTGGGAGCAGGTTAAGGCTCAGCGTGCAAGCTGGCGTGCCGGTACCCATTCAACGAAACGTGTGAGCGAGGTATCTGGAACAGGTGCGAAGCCTTTTAAGCAAAAGGGTGGAGGTCGTGCACGACAGGGTTCAATGCGTTCCGTGCAGCATGTTGGTGGTGGTGTTTCAATGGGGCCGCGTCCAAGAGATTACTCTTATCGCTTGCCTCGGTCGGCACGACGTGCAGCATTACGTTCAGCTCTTTCTTTGCGAGTGAAGGAAGAAGCGTTGACCGTTCTTGACCAGTTCACGATGGACGCACCGAAGACCAAAACTGCTCTGGGGTTTCTTAACAAGTTAGGAAGCAAGAGTGCCTTGGTGGTTGATAGCTCTAATGAGAGCTTGGGCCGTTCGATGCGAAACATTCCAAAGTGCAAGTATGTTAGCGCAAGCGCAATCAATGTTTATGATATTTTGAATCATGAGAAATTGGTTATTACGCAGGCTGCACTTGAGGTTGTGACCAACAAGGCCTTGGGGCTGAATAGCACAGGCAAGGAGGCCACCGATGGAAACGAATAATATTTTAATTCGACCCATTATTACTGAGCAGGCGACACAGATTGCGGAACGATACAATCAAGTTTCGTTTGAAGTCGCTCGCAAAGCCAACAAGTATCACATCAAAGATGCTGTTGAGAGCATGTATGGGGTGCAGGTAGAGAAGGTACATACCTCTATCTATCAGGGCAAACTAAAACGCCGGGGTTCCAGCATTGGTCGTAGACCTAGCTGGAAGAAGGCTATCGTTACTCTTAAAGAGGGTGACGTTATTGACTTTTTTGCTACGGAGTAAAGCAAATGGGTACTCGAAAATTTAGACCTACGACACCAAGTCGTCGAACAATGATGGTTTCGGATTTTGAGTCTTTGACCTCAAAAGAAAACAAACCACTGCGTTCTTTGGTAGTAAAGAAAACCCGTAAGGGTGGCCGTAACAATCAAGGACGAACATCTGTACGTTTTCGTGGAGGTGGTCACAAGCAACGCTATCGTTTGATTGATTTCAAGCGAAATAAAGAGGGCGTGCCAGCAAAAGTGGCGTCCATTGAGTATGATCCTAATCGCTCAGCACGAATTGCTCTCTTGCATTATCTTGATGGTGAGAAAGCATACATCCTTTGTCCAGTAGGCCTGGAAAAAGGCATGGAAGTTTTGTCGAGCCCAGAAGCGGATATTAAGCCCGGCAATGCAATGCCGATGAAGAATATGCCCTTGGGTACATTGGTGCATGCCATTGAAATGAAGCCTGGTAAGGGTGCACAAATGGTTCGCTCTGCTGGCGGTGTGGCTCAGATTATGGCGCGTGAGTCAGGCTATTGTCTGCTCAAGATGCCATCGGGTGAGCAGCGTAAGATTCTGGAAACTTGCCGCGCTACGATTGGCCAGGTTGGTAATATCGAGCATGAGAATATTGACCTGGGTAAAGCTGGGCGTACACGTTGGGCTGGACGTCGACCTCACAACCGTGGGGTTACTATGAACCCAGTTGATCACCCACACGGTGGTGGTGAAGGTCGAACCAGTGGTGGACGTCACCCTGTTTCACCTTGGGGTAAGCCAACCCGTGGTGCAAAGACACGTAACAATAAAGCGACCGACAAATATATTGTAAAGCGCGGTTCGCGTAAGAACAGGAGATAAGGGATGCCAAGAAGTGTAAAGAAGGGACCCTTTGTGGATGGCCACCTCACCAAGAAGGTGGATGAAATGAATAAGTCGGGTAGCAAGCGCGCAATTAAAACTTGGTCGCGTCGTTCTACAATCTTACCTGATTTCGTTGGTCATACATTTGCGGTGCACAATGGTCGCAAGTTCGTTCCGGTTTTTGTTACGGAAAACATGATTGACCACAAACTTGGAGAATTTTCTCCTACACGAACCTTTCATGCCCATCCCGGTTTGAAGAAAAAAGAAGGTCGCTAGGGCTTAGGAGGATTTGGATTATGGCAACACGTCAACGTCAAAAAGCAGAGGTTCGCAGGGCCAAGCGCAAGGCCATGGGGCCAAGCGCAAAGCTGCGCTGGCTTCGTATGTCACCGCGTAAGGTGCGCTTAGTCGTGGATTTGATTCGCGGTAAGCATGTTGAAGAAGCATTAAACGTTTTGACTTTTTCGGACAAGGCAGCTGCAGAGCCAGTCGCTAAGCTTTTGCGTTCAGCCGTCGCAAATGCGGATGGTAAAGATGAATATGATATCGATAAGCTTTTCGTTGAAACAGCTTATGTGGATGAAGGCCCGACATGGCGACGGTGGTTGCCGCGCGCTATGGGACGAGCCACTCGAATTCGCAAACGAACAAGCCATGTAACCTTGGTTTTGGGCCAAAAAAGTTAAACGAGGTAAATGATGGGACAAAAAACGCATCCAGTAGGTTTTAGACTAGGCGTTATTCGCGGTTGGGAATCCAACTGGTACGAAGAAAAAAGCTATGCTGCTTGGTTACATGAAGATATTCATCTTCGTGAATTCGTAAAGCAACGTTTGGCGAGCGCCGGTATCAGTCGTGTTGAGATTGAGCGTGCAGCCAATAAGGTAAAGGTAAACGTTTATACGCCGCGACCCGGTATTGTTATCGGTAAAAAAGGTGCAGGCATTGAAGCGCTGAAAACCGATTTGCAAAAGCTATCGGGCAACGAAGTTTTCGTGAATATCCATGAAGTTCGTAAGGCCGAAATTGATGCTCAGCTTGTGGCAGAAAATGTTGCAGTGCAGTTGGTTCGTCGTGTGGCTTTTCGTCGTGCGATGAAAAAAGCTGTACAGACTGCTCAAAAATTTGGCGCTAAAGGCGTACGCTTGGCTTGTAAGGGGCGTCTTGGTGGTGCTGAGATGGCTCGTCATGAGTGGTATCGCGAAGGTCGTGTGCCTTTGCATACGCTGCGAGCAGATATCGATTATGGCTTTGCCGAGGCGAAAACCACTTACGGTATCATTGGTGTGAAGTGCTGGATCTTTAAAGGGGAGATTCTACCCGAAAGAGGTTAGTTTCCTGACGGAAAGGTTTGAATAGTTATGTTGTCACCAGCAAAAATTAAGTATCGAAAGCGTCAAAAAGGACGCACTAAAGGAAAAGCACAGCGCGGTGCGCAGGTCGCCTTTGGCGATTACGGCTTGCAGGCCGATGAAATGGCTTGGATTACACAGCGACAAATCGAGGCTGCTCGTATTGCAATGACACGATACGTCAAGCGGGGTGGTAAGATTTGGATTCGTATGTTTCCAGACAAGCCTATTACCAAGAAGCCCGCCGAAGTTCGTATGGGTAAAGGTAAAGGTTCACCTGAAGGTTGGGTTGCGGTTGTTAAGCCTGGACGCATTATGTACGAAATGCAGGGTGTGGATGAAGAAACCGCCCGTGAAGCATTTCGTTTAGCAGCGCACAAACTACCGATTAAATCACGCTTTGTTAAGCGGGATATTCTTTAAGGAACGAGGAGAAGACAGCTATGGCTTCGAATGAAGATAGATTAAGTGCGAAAGAGTTGAGAGAGCGAAGTGCTGGAGAGCTGCGTTCGCTTCTTGCGGCTAAAGAAGATGAATTGCAGAAGACCAGTTTCAAACATGCGCTGGGACAACTGCAGAATACACATGTCATCAGCTCTTTGCGTAAAGATGTGTCACGGTTGAAGACCGTATTGAACGAGCAAGCTCAGCAGGTTCAGGAGTAATTTATGAGTGCGAAAGAAACATTAGGAAGCAAGAGAACATTGCAGGGTGTCGTTATTAAGAATGCGATGAACAAGTCTGTTGTTGTAGAGACATTACGTCGTGTTCAGCATCCTAAATATAAGAAGTTCATTAATAAGCGAGCACGTTACAGTGCCCACGATGAAACAAATGTTTGTCAAATCGGTGACGAGGTTATTCTTGAGGAGTCACGTCCTCTATCGAAGACGAAGCGTTGGCGAGTAAAGGAAGTTACGGTTAAGGCCGTCTAAGAATATTGGGAGTTTGTTATGATACAGGCACAAACAGTACTTGATGTTGCAGATAATTCAGGCGCTCGAAAGCTTATGTGTATCAAGGTTTTGGGAGGCTCACGCCGGCGTTATGCCACGATCGGGGATATCATTGTCTGCTCGATTCGTGAAGCAATGCCCAATTCCAAGGTAAAAAAGGGTGATGTTGCTAAGGCGGTCATTGTTCGCACGGCAAAAGAGGTTAAGCGTCCTGATGGTAGTTTAATTCGCTTTGACGACAACTCAGCGGTTTTGATTTCAAATCAGGGTGAGCCTATCGGTACTCGTATTTTTGGGCCCGTTGCTCGAGAGCTGCGAGCCAAGCGTTATATGAAAATTATCTCTCTTGCACCGGAGGTGCTCTAATGGCGAGACATGTGAAAAAAGGCGACAACGTAGTCGTTCTTGCAGGTAAGTATAAAGGACAGCAAGGCAAGGTCCTTGAGGTTATGACGGATAAGGACCGAGTTCGCGTCGAAGGGATAGCTAATGTGAAGCGTCATCTTCGTCCAGGAGCAGATCCAAAGCTGCCTGAGGGTGGAATTATCGACAAGACAGGCAGCATACATATTTCTAATGTATTGCCCGTTGATCCGGCGACCGGCAAAGGAACTCGTGTTGGATACAAGTTCTTAGAGGATGGAAAAAAAGTTCGCTTTGCAAAAAGCAGCGGAGATATTTTGGCGAGTTCTGAAGCGTAGAACCGCATGTGAGGTAAAAAATGTCTGGAACAGAGAATACATATAAGCCACGGCTTCATGAAGAGTACAAAGCGACTATTGTACCGAAGCTACAGGAAGAATTTGGCTACAAAAATAAGATGGCCGTTCCTGGGTTGAAAAAGATAACGATTAATATGGGGCTTGGCGATGCGGTTGCCAATCCGAACTTGATCAAAACAGCGGTTGAAGAGTTGACTCAGATTACGGGACAAAAGGCTATCGTTTGTCGCGCAAAGCAATCCATCTCTAACTTTAAGTTACGTGAAGGTATGCCTATTGGTGTGAGTGTTACTCTTCGTAAACGGCATATGTGGGAATTTCTCGATCGACTGATTTCGGTGGCTATGCCTCGAATTCGTGACTTTAAGGGCATTAGCCCAAAAGCATTTGACGGTCGGGGTAACTACAACCTTGGTTTGAAAGAGCAGATCATCTTTCCCGAAATCAATTACGACCGCGTTGATGAGATTAAGGGGATGAATATCACTATCGTTACTTCTGCCGACACAAATGAAGAAGGCAAATCCCTGTTAAAGCATTTAGGGATGCCGTTTAGGAATTAATGAAGGAGAATTTGAGCAATGGCTAAGAGATCGAAGATTGTATCCGCAGCGCGGACACCAAAGTTTAAGGTTCGGGGTTATAACCGATGCCCACTTTGTGGCCGTCCCAAAGCGTTTTTACGAAAGTTTAAAATGTGTCGTATTTGTTTTCGGACACGCGCACTGAACGGCGAAATCCCCGGTGTGGTTAAGGCCAGCTGGTAGGTCGAAGGAGAGAATTATGCACAGTGATCCTATTGCAGATTTTTTAACACGTTTACGTAATGCCAGTTTGGCAGGGCACGAGACTGTTTTAGTGCCACAATCCAAAATGAAGGTGGAGCTTTCAAAGGTCCTCAAACAAGAGGGCTTTATTGAGGACTATCATGAAGTTCGTGGTAAGCCACACAAGCACCTGGAAGTTGCTTTGCGTTACGATAAGCAGAGCAAGGGGCTTATTTCTGGACTGGAGAGAGTTTCTAAGCCTGGATTACGTTGCTATTTGCAGGCCGCAGAGATTCCAAAAGTGCGAAGTG
>CAXGWX010000203.1:0-6219 GCA_964013445.1 uncultured Bdellovibrionales bacterium
TGGGTTCAGAACGTCGTGAGACAGTTCGGTCCCTATCTGCTGTGGGCGTAGGAGAATTGAAGAGAGCTGACCTTAGTACGAGAGGACCGGGTTGGACGAACCGCTGGTGTTCCGGTTGTTTCGCCAGAAGCATCGCCGGGTAGCTACGTTCGGAACGGATAACCGCTGAAAGCATCTAAGCGGGAAGCCTCCTCTGAGACTAATTCTCCCGTGGAACTTTATGTTCCCCACAAGACCCGTTCTAGACTAGGACGTTGATAGGCCAGGGGTGGAAGCGCAGTAATGTGTGAAGCTGACTGGTACTAATTGGTCGAGTGACTTAGACACTACTTTTGAGAGATTAAAGCTAGTGTTGATCATATAGCTTTGAACCGTGATTCGGTTCGAAGATTTGCCCAAAATTTTAGTCAGGCAAGAAAATTACAACTCGCTAGAATTCAAGTTTTCGGTGGTCACAGCGGTGGGGCCACACCCGATCCCATTTCGAACTCGGTCGTTAAGCCCACCTGCGCCGATGGTACTGCACGTTAGTGTGGAAGAGTAGGGCGCTGCCGGATTTTTAAAAAAGCCTGCATTCCTTGTGAATGTGGGCTTTTTTTTTGGCCACTTTTGGCAACGAATACGAGTATAGGGTAAGTGTGGAGCCTTAGGAGAGGAAGAACGCCAGGAGCGCGGCGATAACAATGCCCGCGGCGAAACATAAGATAATCAGATTCGAGTTTCCAGCCTTCTCTTCCTCGGGCTCGCTGGTCATGCGAATGCCTTCTGGCACTTCAAATTTCTTAGAGAAACTTTTAGAGAAATCACTCAGGGATGAAACATTGGTTCGGGATTCGTCAAAACCTGAGGAGGAAATGGCGTCATTGATTTCCTTGAGCAGGTGTTGGGTGTAAAAATCACGTTTGGGCAAGTGTTTCAGGAAGTGTGCCGCGTATTCAAGAGTTGAGAGGTTAATGATATTGTCCATTTGTAGGAGGCGAATCGACGTGTCGTTAAGACGATTGCGGCCTGGATCGGTTTCTGTTCTTTCCACACAGCCGGTGAACACCCCTTTGGCTTTGTTGATAACAATGGCCATGCCCGCAAAGGTAAATTCCTGCTTTTCAATCATTCCGGTGCTGGTTTCCCAGGAAAGGAGTTCGGATCGGAGTTTGCCACGGTGCCAAATGGTTTTAAGTCCATCCGCATCTGGCTCGTCATTGGCGACAACCCGACGAAAAGTAGCAGCGGCTTCCGCCAGCATGGTTTGATTGCCTTTGATCGAACCTTCGGCTTCAAAAAAAGTCGGTGCGGGGGGATTAGAGTTTGGATTATTTGGATTCGTCATTTTCTAGTTGCCGGACTAAGTCTATATATCGTGAGCTATTTTGCAAGGGTATAAATAGAGAGTCGTGTTGCAACCAGGTATAGATGAGCTTGGCATCAATTTTCGCCGCAACCTCCAGACACTCAACAGCCGGTTCATAGCGCTCCCAAGCAGCGTAAAGTGATGCAAGATGGTAGTGGGCTGCCGCATTCTCCTGCTCAAGGGTGATGGCGTTGAGCAGGGTCTTTTCAGCCTCCGTATAGAGGCCTTGAGCGGTATAGGCGATACCTAGATCCATGGTCGCTTCAAGGTGCTCAGGCTCCCTAAGTAAGATGGATTTTAAATGATCAATGGCTCCTGGATACTGGCGCAAATCAATGAGGCAACAGGCCAGCTCGTGGTGAATCACGATGTCTTCAGGTGCTTGGGCGTGGGCGATATTAAGTTCATTCAGGGCTTTGAGGAAATCGCCTTTCTCCGCTAAGGCCATGGCCAGATTTAGGTGGGCGTCGGGAAAATCATCCTCCAGCTCCAATGCTTTATGGTATTGGGTTATGGCAAGCTCTGGTCCCTGACCGGCGAGAAAACTTGCCAAGCAGTGGTGTGCGGTTGGACAAGTAGGATCAGCTTTCACCGCTTCAACATATTCGATGAGTGCAGCGAGGAGATCCCCTTGTTCGGCGAGAACGGTGGCGAGGTTGTCGTGGGCGTGTGAGGAGTCAGGATTCGCCGCAATGGCTTTTTTGAATTCCTTTGCCGCCTCTTCAAGCCAGCCGCGATCAGCCAAGGCGATGCCTCGAGTATTATGATGATCTGAATTACCCATAGATTTGTTAAGTATTTGACACTAAATCAGATTATCGTTTTAGTGCTGCTCGAAGTCAACGTTTTGTTGTTGGCAATTATCGGGATTACGCATAGGGTAACGAAGGTAATAAGATGTTAAGATTACACGTCAAAATGGATCATCCGCAGCCGAGACCTATTTCTCGTGCAACAGAAGTCCTGCGCTCAGGCGGGTTGGCAATTTACCCTACAGATACAACCTATGGCTTAGGATGCGATATCTATGCCAAGCGCACCATTGATCGTCTTTATGAACTCAAGGGCGTGAGCATCAAAGAGCGGCGGTTTAGCTTTATTTGTTCTGATTTAGCGGAGGTTGCTCGCTACGCGATTGTTGAAAATCATAATTACAAGATATTAAGGCGACATTTTCCAGGGAAATACACGTTCATTTTGCCGGCGACTCGGGAGGTGCCCAGAGTCCTACAGACAAGCGCACGCACCATAGGCATACGTATTCCAGAAAACCCCGCATGCTTAGAGTTGGTTCGTTCTTTGGGGCATCCAATTATTAACACAACTGTGTCGCGCCAAAGTGGTGGGCTGACCGATTACACCAACGACCCAACCGAAATAGTGCAATATTTTCAGCGCTCCGCCGAAGTGTTTCTGGACGCGGGACCCCTTTATGGCGAGCCGACGACGATTGTTGACCTAACCGGAGATACGCCGAACGTGGTTAGGGAGGGCTCGGGTAGCTTGGATTGGATTAGCGGCGCTTAGGGTGCAAAGAAATTGTCTGACGCTGAACAAGATGCTGCGGATGAAAGTGTGGTGCCCTTTGTGCCAAATGCAGGGCGCACCTTAGCATCTTGGCGTTGGAGAATCTTCTGGTTTGGCTGCGCTCTTCCTTTTGCTCTTTGGCCAATGTGGAGTGGCGACCTTCCAGCAAATTCACAGAGTTTAATTTCTCTTACCCTTGGTTTTATTTTCGTCGCTTTTCTTTCAGCCTTGTTGATGGGGAGACATGCTGCTCTTGGGCTTGGCTTTGGTGGAGCATCGAAACTCGTTTTTGGAGCGTTGCTCGGACGGGTCATTGTTGAAGCGCGCTGGGGCGTGACACTTTTGTTTGCAGTGTTTTGGTTGCGCCACGTTTTGTTGTGGGGCGAGCGCTTGTGGGAAGTTCTAAGTGGACCTCTACAAGGTGCCCCATCGGGTAAGGTGATTTTTGCCGGTGTCGGTCTTCTTCTTATTGCCCTTTGTTATAAGCTCAGTCGGGATGGTTTAGGTAAGATCTTTCGCAATTATTTATACCTTTTTTCTTCGCTTAATATTTTGTTTCTTGGCTTGGTCATTTTTGCTTTTCGAGTCGGCATAGAACAGAAAATATCAATATTAAGTGGGATGAGGCTTTCTGGTTCGGGATTAGACTGGAACAATTCTGCCCTTGTTGTTTTGCTGACTCTGCCATTGTGGTTGAGCTCCTTGGAGTGGAGCAAGTACTACGGTCACGGTTTAGTGCGAGTAAATGATGAGTTGAGGGCAAGATTTTTCACATACTTACCGCTAGGCTACTGCCTTTTGGGTGTAGCCTTTCTTCTTGGTGCAGCAGTGATCACAGGTGTGTCTTCCCCAGAAGAGGGGAGCCTGAGTGGCGGTATTGTTGCACAAAGCGCAGCTTTCGGCGGTGTTATCGGCGGTTGTATAGCCTTAGCCCTCGAGATAAACGCCTTATTGCTGCTCATGCCTTTACATGTGTTTTTTGCGCCGCAGCAGGCCATCAAAGCATATCAGAGCAGGGGCTCGACCGGCGAAGCTCGGCTGCTTCTGACCGCATTCGTTTTGCCTATTCTCTATTTTGCGGCGTTTGAATTAGAACTGTGGGCGTCGTTTAAGGCTTTGTTTCTGCTCTTTGCTCTGTGGCTATGTCAGTGTGTGGGGATTTGCATTGTTGCTTTGGCACCACGTTTTCTTTGGCGCTATTGCCGGGCAGATGGGATGAATTCCATACTACGATTACATGCAAGTGAGTCGAGTGTGGTGCAAAAGTCAGCAGGACTGATTGCTTGTGCCGCGCTGCTGGGCAATGCCTTTCTGCTCTTTTTCGAAAAGCAGGAACACCTTTACCTGCCTCTTTTCGCAGGGACCTGTATAGCAAGCCTTGTTTTTGTCTGCTGCGTTAAGGTCTTTATGAAGGCTTCACAGGTACACACTGCCCGGCGTTCGACGGAAATGAGTGTGGAGACAATGGAAGAGGAGCCCACGGAGGGAAGGACCGATCCCGGGTTCTATTTTGAAGATGCAGATAAGAGCAGAAAGACGGATTAGATTTTTGAGTTCAGCCTTGTGCGCTTACGAGCCAGGAGTGCAAAGCCAAGAAGCACCAAGCCAAGCCAGAAACCTCTGCCTGTCGCATTGCAACCTATACCTTCATCAATACCATCATCGTAGCCGGCGACTTCAATGACGACGCTTCTGTCAAGAATTCCAGGTGGGGCGCATGTGGGGTTACAGTCGGTCTCATCCAGCTCGCAGTAGTCATTTCCGGCATCTTCCGGGTATTTGAAGGTGATGGCATCTCTGTCGTCACATTCCAGATCACGCTTTTTCGTCTCCCCTGAAGTTGCATCCGCTTGCATCGTAGCGTTGCTTACCGTGGTGTGGCCGAGGCCGAGAAAATGTCCAATTTCGTGGACGGCCGTATTCATGAGATCCGTATCTGGATTAGTATCCGTGAGGGTAAAATTGAAATCTTCATCATTAAACTCAATATCAGCGTCAAAAATTTCACCAGATAAAGAATTATAGGTGGTTGTGGTAAGTGCTATAACGTTGCCCGCCTGATGTGGATGGGGCCATTGCTTTCTGTAGATAAATAGATTTTCATTTTCCGCGGGGGTTAGGAAGTTGTAACCGATGGCTGCGGAGCTTGAGCAGCAGGTCTCGGTGGCAAAGCGAAGGTCCGTTGTGCCTTCCGTATCGCAGCTGAGAGCCTCGCTCCAAGCGGCAAAGGAGGAGGCAACAATTTGTTCAATAGCAGTGATCTGGTTTTGCGGCAGTCCATCTGCGGCGATGCTGTAGCCTAAAGAACGCTCGTACCAGGACAGAGACGGCCCTGTTTCGCTGCCTGTGGAGTCAGGGACCCGTGAACAGACATAGGCTTCGACTTTTGTTCCAGCCAGAGAAGTAACAAAAAAGGCGGCCAAGGCAAGCCGATGCACGCTATAATTATTTCGAAACATTGCCCACCAAACCAAGGATATTGTTTTTAAACTCGTTCACTCTGATTGTTGGCTTGCCCGTAAGCTCATGATGGCCTGGCGTTGCATTGATCTTTCCATCTTCATCTTTACTCAGCGCTACGACGCCTTGCTCCATACCAAAGACGAAATAGGTTCCAGGCTCCGGTTCAATCAGAAACAGAATATATTCTTTCCCTGTGATGAGCTGAGGTGAGCCATGCACTTGCTGGCCAATATCTCCAACCACGCCGCCAAGAGACTTAATGGTAATCGTTTTGGGGCGCAGCGGGTTCTTGTCTTTAAGGGTTTCAGTGACTTTAGCTTGAGAATAGGTGTAGATGCGTTGGTTGTCCCAGGCAGAAGTCTTAGTTTCGATGGTTACCCGAACGATCAAATCCGCACTTTTTGTTAATTGATTTAAGTTCAGTGGAACCATGGTGGTGGCCATGGCCTGTTGGCCTATAAGGCCTAAAAGGGCAAAAATCAGAGTTCGCATGGGGTGATTTTAGACAAAGAGACTCAGGCGCGCAAGCATTTAAGTTGCTAAAGTTCTTCAGCTTTTATCCGATGTGTATGGGCAACGCAAAAAAGCAAAGAAAAATAAGTAATATACATTGGAGGGTGGGATCAGATGGCGCTCAGGGACTTTTTTTCTAAATGGACCGGTTCGGTAGAGAAAGAGAATGATGGCAATGACATGGAGGTGTCAACGGCTTCTAAAGCGGTTGGTGGACGTTTGCATTTGAGTGAGTCCTTAACCAAACGCACGGTTGAATTTGCTATGCTGCCGGAGCAGTACGAGACGGAAGAAATTGTAAAAACTTTTCTTGAGGAGTGCGGAGTTGACTCTTCAGACAAGGTGATTGTGCCGCTCTTACAGGCGCG
>CAXGWX010000204.1:0-6192 GCA_964013445.1 uncultured Bdellovibrionales bacterium
GCTCGTTGTTGCGCGCCGTAATTGGTCCGCTAAAAACCCGTAGCCCACCGGTAAATCGGCGAGAATGATTCGATTCAAAACAACCAAAGCCATTGCTTTTTGATAAATTCTTGTTTGAGAAAATTGCATCAATACACTCCTTTTTCTAAAAAAGCTGGTTCCATAAAGGAAGACCAGGTTTTTTAGGAAAGGGATGTCGATGGTCGGTATCGGTTGCCGATATCGATGGTCGATGGTCGATATCGATGGTCGACGACCGATGGTAGAAAACCGATCAGGTCAAGAGGAATCTGCTCTAGCCATAGCAGCAGAATCCCGCATACTTTAAAGATAAGGGTCTATCACATTTTATCAGGCGCATGGTCCAATGCAGGGATTTCCAGGTCCAGCAATGGCGCATGCTGCTGCGCGCCAAAGACATCAAAATCACCGGCGGTACCGGAAGATATTTTACGCACGATGGTGGCTTTGAAAGCCCAAGCGGGCGCAAAAAAATGCACAGACAAGACATCTTCGATCTCTACCTGATAGAGTTCCGCAATGGTCTGCGCAGAGAGAACGCCACTTTTCTGGGCGCGTTCAAAATCTTCCCGGTTGGAGAATAAAACATCCAGGGTCAGCTCAAAGGGGCCGGCATTTTTGGAACGAATAATCTGGGCTATATTTTTAAGTGCTGTGGCCATGTTCTTTAAACCTCGAAAACGTTGGTGTTAAAAAGGGCGCAGGGATCGTCCTCTTGGATAAGATGATACATGTTAAAACGATAGACTGGGCCTGCGGGGATATCGAGAGGCGAAAACGGAAACGCCAAATTACCGGCGGTAGAAACGCGACCTGGAAACCCCAAATGTAAGATCACCGTGCGTGCGTGCGCGCAAATGCTGGTGGCTTGGGCCTGCGATTCCGCAACCGCTTCAATGACGATACCGACTTCGTTTTGTGGGATGACGCTGGCGTCAAACTCGGGCATCACACCGTTGCGACCATAGACATGAAAGTGAAGTTGGAATTTACCCCGGAGATCGCTAAATTTGTCGTTCACCGCCTCGTGGGCACTTTCGATAAAATGGTCAATCTGTGTAAGTCCAACCGGATCGTGAATACCACTAACCGCAATTGTTCTATAGCCCACCAAGCTTGCGCCTTCGAGTTTAATCCAGCACTCGGGATCTTTGACAAAACGACTGCCATTGACCATCACAGAGCGCTCATTGATTTCTTCGAATCGACTTGCAGAAAGGTCCACATAGCCACCAGGTCCCAAAAGCTTGTAGGGATCCGATTTTTCATAGAGGGAGTGGGCGGCGACGGAGGTTCGGGTGCAACGCCTCTCTGGGTTGAGTGGTTCAAGGATGAAAGAGTCGTGGCGAATCGTGCCTAATAAGGCATCGCTGCCGCTGCCGGGCTCGGCGGCAATGGCGCCACATTCAAGAATCTTGGCCATATGCAAAGCCAAGCCACGATCAAAACCGTGCAGGATGGGCAAGGCCGCAAACATGCTCGGATCGTTGGCACGCCCAGCGACAATGACCTGGGCACCTTGTTCAAGTGCATCGATAAAAGGCTCTACCCCCATTTGTCCAACGATGCGTATCGAAGCATCGATGTCTTCAGGTTGGAGTTGGTCGACGGGGCCCAAAGGGCGCACACGATTTTCTTGAAGGCGTTGATGCACGTGCGCTTTATCGACTTCAGCAGTGATGGTCGCCATTTTAAAATGCAACCCATGCTTGGCGGCGATGGTTTGAATCACGCTAAGCATACCCATGAGATGAATATTGCCGCCGGCAAAACCGGCACTGCCAATGATTAAAGGGATTTTTGCTTCTAAGGCGGCCAGCAGCAAGGGCTCCGTATCCCGGCTCAAGGATTCAAGAAAGGCGCCGGATTGACCGCTTTCATTTTGACCTGGTTCGAAGCCTAAATAGTAGGGTCCCGCATCGGTTGACCCGCCATCGACCGCAATCACATGTGGCTTGCGCCGCATGCCTTCGTCGAGGGATGCTTGTGGGAAGCCATAACCGAGGATGGCGGTGGGTGAGAGAACACGTATTTCTTCCATGGTTTTTCTCTTGTCTTGGGGCGTATGTCTCTTGCGAATGTTTCTCTAAGCAAAATCGATGGCGCAATCTTGTTTTGCGCGCTTGCCTAAAATGTCTTCATTCTGCGTTGACCATGATGGGGTGAGCGATGGGGTCTTAAGCTCGCTGGTCCAGTCGCTGATTAAAAGCAAACCCTACACTTGTCAAGTCGCCCTATAAAGCCACAAGATATGAAGCAATGATGTTGCCCCTGATTGACCGGTGAAAAGATGCCAATACGGAGAGCAAAAAGCACATAATAACAGCCTCTTAGGGCTGTTGCGGCGCCATTTCCCCTGGACAGACCTCTGGCCACGAGAAAGTGCCAGGAGCGACATAAAGATCTGTGATCTCTCACAAAAATAAACCCAAAGCTTTTCCTCCGGTGTATGTCCAGGTAATCGCAACCATCGCATGGTCCCACCATGTTTGCGTGAACACTTTAGCCTGAAAAGATCCCACCTAAAGTGCACAAAAAATACCACTAAACCTACAATAACGTCGCCAGAAAAGGCGCCAAGGAGCTTATTATGTCGTCAACTTCCATCAAGCAGATCAACAAACTTAATCTTGAAATTCAAAAAGAAGCACTTGAATCCGTGCAGAAAAATCCAGAAAAGCTGCTGCAAAGCGTCCTGCCCAAAGATGCTTTTGATGCGAATCCATCTATCCCAAACAGCCAACCATTGCCTCTGCCTGAAAACTTGCAGCTACCTCGATTCCAAGGGATCGGCCTTGCGGCAACGAATGCAAGCTTCGTCACAAATGGACCAGGAGCACCGGCACCAACGGTCGAGTTCAGCCACAAAAATTGGGATAAGGCGATTGCCCACGCTGCTGCAACCGGCAAGCCATTGGTGGTGAAAGTCGGCGCCAGCTGGTGTGGACCCTGTCACGCCATGAATGAGAAGGTGTTGAAAAATCCAGATCTACAAAAACGACTGGAAAAGGAAGCCACCTTCGTCAGTATCGAAATCGATGGCCGCGGAGATGATCGGGCAACTCAGGCAAAGGCAGATAAAATCGCCAAGGAACTGGGGGTTCGCGCCTATCCTTCCGTTTATATTCTCACCTTAGAAAACAAGAACGGTAAGCCGGTGCCAAAAACAATCCAAACCCATAAAGGCTATCTGAATGTGAGCAACTTCAACAACCTGCTTGATTCCCGCAGCCAGGGCTTAAAAGTCGCCGCCCAGGGCATCAAAGATGCGGGCTTTGGACCAAACGACTAAGGACATAGCCACCGCAACCTCATTCAGAACCTTGAACAAATCTTAATCAGGGCGCACCAGCAAAATGGTGCGCCTTGCAAGGTTTCTATATCCTTGCTGCAGAACTGAGCTCATTCAATCGCACCAACCTTCCCGGTCTGGCATTGGTCAGCTGGTCGTTCTCAACAACAATCTCTCCTGAAACAATCGTAGCGCGGTAGCCTCGAGCCCGTTGCATCAAACGTTGCCCACCGCCGGGTAAATCCTTGAGCATCACCGGATGTTCCAGGCATAACTTATCATGTGCAATCACATTGATATCCGCCTTCGCCCCTTCCTTAAGCACACCCCGATCAGAAAAGCCCATGTATTGGGCAGGAACCTCAGTCATAAAATGCACCGCATCCTTGAGTTCAATTTTGTCCCCCCGGGTTCGGTCCCGTGTCCAATGACTTAAAGTATAGGTAGGAAAACTCGCATCGCAGACCGTCCCCACATGGGCTCCACCATCGGAAAGTCCGGGAATGGCGTGTGGATGCTTGAGCATGGTGAGCACATTGGCGTAATCAAATTCAGTATAGTTGTAGATGGGGAAATAGAGCAGTGCCCGACCATCATTTTCCAAAACCGCCTCATATATCGCTTCAAGCACGGGCATCTCCGCCGCCTTAGCCTGCATATAGAGCGACTGCTCGAAGGGCTGTTCATAATCGGGCTGCTCGCCCAGGCGAAAGAGCTTGGCGGAAACCATCTCTAAATTTTTTAAAAAGATATCCACAAGCGGTGGTACGGAATTACCTTCCCCCGAAACATTCTCCGATTCTTCCTGAAGCATTTTCGCTTTGAAATCCGGATCTCGCATGATGGCGACCCGCTCTTCGAGAGGTTTGTCCGCAATGGCTTTATAGGAAGGAAAACCCATAAAGGGGTGAAAGGTACAGCTTAAGCCAACCATTACACCAATACCCCGAGGCGCAACCTGTACATGGATGGTCAAATCATTATTCTTCGCCGCATCCACCCGCTCCAGAATTTTGCACCACTGATTGGGCGCCATATCCCGCTGCATCAGTGATAAACTCATATTATGTCCATCACCGGCCCGGGCAAAAGCTTCGAGGATATCGAATTCCGCATCGAAGCGGTTCGGGTCCCGTTCAAGATCAAAGTCGTTCACCATTTGCAGCACCCCATGGTCCAAACCAACGAAGGCCTCTGCCAGCCCCACCAATTCCTCCCGACTCGCTTCCGAGGCCGGCGTCCAATCTCCATCGGCGCTGCGATGCACATCACTGCGCCCCGTGCTAAAACCGGCGGCGCCTGCCTGCAAAGCTTCACGTAAGAGTTTCTGCATCTGCGCAATATCCTGCGCACTTGCCGCTTCCTGAGCAACCGCCCGCTCCCCCATCACATAGACGCGCAGGGCATCATGTGGCACCTGCACCGCCAAGTCGATGCTATGGGGCATCCCATCCATCGCATCCATATATTCAGGAAAGCTCTCCCAGTTCCAAACGATGCCTTCAGACAAGGCGGTTCCCGGAATATCCTCAACCCCTTCCATCAAACGGATCAATCGTTCCCGATCATCTTCCCGACAGGGCGCAAAACCCACACCACAAGAGCCGGTCACCGCTGTGGTGATCCCGTGATAAACACTGGGGGCCACGGTTTCATCCCAGGAATTTTGCCCATCATAGTGGGTATGCAGATCGATAAAGCCAGGGGTGACAATCATCCCGCTGGCATCAATCGTTTCTCTCGCATCCTCATCAATCGACCCGATGCGAACAATCTGGCCTGCCTTGATACCCAAGTCCGCAGAAAAAGCTTCCGCGCCTGTGCCATCAACAATAAGGCCATTTTTAATTTTAATATCGAGCATCCTGATGTCTTCTCCTTGTTGGAGCCACTAAAGCAGAATTTGCCTGGAGTATCAAAGTTGGATTTTATGCTTTTGCTCTGGTGCTTGATTTTATCCCTCGTGTCGGAAATCGGTCACTCGACTAAGCTGCGACCATCCCTTATCGGGCACTCGCAGCAAGTCTCCGTAAACGGCTCGCACACCTATTCGACTACAAGTTTTTTGCTTCCAAAACGCAAAAAACTTAAGTCTCTTAACGGTTCGCACGGCTATCGGATGCCAGAGTTCAGATGTCGGTAAAAACAAGGTCCTCACACTTAAAAATCCCTTTATATTCTCCTCTTTTTCGGCGATTTACTCTTCCTCCCTTTCATTATAACCTTAGTCAAACCTTCAAAGGGATAAAGGCACGATGGCCAAAACAAAAAAAGAATTCAAAGAACTTCTGCAACCGCTTGTTGAAATTCTCGATCAGAGTGGAGCCAGTCGTTTAGTGGCACAAGCCAATCGGGTGTGCATTGAGACCGCCGACTCTATGCATGAAATCGAAGTCGACTGGAAAGCCAAAACCCATAAAGATGCTATGGGTCAACTCGGTGAAGACAGTGTAGAACTCGAACACGTTCTCGTTACCCCCCACGGCCCTTACTTCGTCATGCAAACGATTCCCCACGCAGAAGATGGCCTTAGTGAGCTGATCGAAGACAATTGGCTCAACGAAATCTCCGCTGATGTACTCAACACCGCAGCACACCTACAACGCAACATTCTGGTTGTCGGCCCCTGGAGCACTGCCCTGCCTCTTATTGGTGCCCTCAACAGCGAGGCCCTGCTGCCTGGAATTCTTGCCACCGCCCCAAGTCCGGCGGAGCCAAAGTGGCTCAAACTGGAAAATCTGCGACAGGGTTTAGAATTGGGCTGTGACCGAATCGCCTATATTGGCCACGATATGGATGAGTTAATCCATTTCTTGGGTTCCTATTCCGGTGCTATCGCGTGGTGTGAAGCGCGGCGTATCGATGATGCGCTCATGCGC
>CAXGWX010000205.1:0-6190 GCA_964013445.1 uncultured Bdellovibrionales bacterium
CACCGGAATGGCCAGCATGGATGAACTTTCTGAAAGTGTCAGCGCTGCAAGAGACGCCGGATGCGAAGACCTTATTCTCCTCAAATGTACCAGCACCTATCCAGCAACCCCCGAAAACAGCAATATTTTAACGATTCCGGACATGCGTGAAAGGTTTGCTTGCGAAGTCGGGTTATCCGATCACACCATGGGCATCGGCACTGCCATTGCAGCGGTTGCTCATGGAGCCACAGTCATCGAGAAGCATTTTACCTTAAACAGAGCCGATGGTGGTGTAGACAGTGCGTTTTCTATCGAGCCGCACGAACTTGCATCCCTGGTCGAAGAGACTGAGCGTGCTTGGCATTCCTTAGGTGCTATTTCCTATGGGCCAACAAAAGCTGAGGCTGAATCAATCAAGGGCAGGCGTTCCCTCTACATTGCCCAAGATATCAAAGCTGGTGAGGCACTCAATAAAGAGAATCTACGCTCTGTTCGGCCTGGACACGGTCTGGCCCCTAAACATTACGACCAGCTTCTTGGGAAAAAAGTAACTCGTGATCTTAAAAAAGGTACCCCTATGGCTTGGGACCTCGTCTAAAGCATCGCAACAAATGAAAATTACTCACTTCAATAACTCATTTATTGGTGTTCAGAAAAACGACACTATTTTAGTCTGTGATCCGTGGGTTGGCACGAGTAATTATGGTGGATGGCTATCCTACCCTATTATGTCTGATGGGCCAGAGCTCTTGCGTCAAATTGCTCCGACGCACATCTATATTTCCCATATCCATCAAGACCATCTGGATTTCAATATGCTCAAAAACGGAATCGACCCGAGTACACCGGTGTACATCAAAAACTATGCGGACGGCCTGCTTTGCCGCAGACTTAAAAGCTTAGGCCTTGAAAATGTCATCGAACTTGAGCCATGGACTGCAACAAAAATATCCGATGACTTAGAAATCAGCATCATCCCAACAGACGCCACCAACAGCGACGATCTGGAAGATGCAATTGATTACGATATAGACACCTCGATCCTGATTCGCTCCCTGGCCGACGACACTCTTTTTTACAACAATGTGGACAGCCCTATGACCACCGAGGGTTTTGTAAAAGTCCGTGAGTACGCTAAAACCCAAAGCAAAACGGAGAAAATTGATATAGCCTGCATCGCGGTTGGCGCGGCATCTGAGTACCCACAATGCTTTGTAGATATCGATAGAAGTGCGGAGAAAGAACGAATTATTGACGCCTCGCTGATTAAACTCAAAAGGCAGCTGGATATCCTCGACCCAGAAATTTATTTCTTCGCTGGTGGCACTTATCTAATCCCGGGCAAATACGCTGAACTCAATCAATATATTGCTCAGCCCACAACCAAACAAATCTGTCAGTTCCTGGAGCAAAACGGACAACGAACAAAGGTTGTCGACCTTGAAGGTGGCGGCACCCTTGAAAAACTTGAGCAAAACTGGGTGCAAGACCATGATTCACTCTGCCCACCGGCACCGGAGAAAAGCGTAGCCATTGGACACAACCGTAATCGCGTTTTCGACTACCATCAAGATGCACCTCTTTATGAAAGCGAAAGTCAATTAAACGATTTGTTTGTGCGCGCCAAGGAAAAGTATTTTAATAAACTGGCATCCACATCGACCGAAATAAAATGGTCAGTGACCTTCAATCTCTATGAAGAACTGCAGCTGGACAGCAATTGTAAGATTGACAAGGAGTGCAAACCTCTACATCAATTCGTCCTGGCTCAAGACGCCACAGAGCCCCCTCCCTACGAACTGGTCTGTCATCTCGATCGGCAACTCTTTATCGGACTTATTCAAAGAAAATATATATGGAACTTGGCACTTTCTGGCTCGGTGATACTCTATGAACGCCGGCCAAATGTTTTCCTGCCCACCATTCCCTTCTCGCTGAATTACCTGGCCGCTTAAATGGTCCAACTTCTTTCACAACCAGTAGCAATACCCCTTATTTCGATGTACTTTCAGGGCCAGAAAGACCCTTCAAAACTCTTGCTCCCCTTAAACTGTACAGTTATAGTCCCCGAAAATTAGTCTTCGTTCTTTTAAGGAGTTAGATCATTATGGACGTTATGAATATTGTTGAATCAATGTTCCGGTGGGTGCACGTGGTAGCCGGCATTACCTGGATCGGTCTTTTGTACTTTTTCAACTGGGTCAATTCGGCCTTTGCTCCAACAATGGATGGAGAAACCAAACAGAAAGTCGTTCCAGAGCTTTTACCGCGAACTCTCTACTGGTTCCGCTGGGGCGCCGCCTTCACGTGGTTTACAGGTGTATTCTTACTCCTTATCGTCTATTATCATTCGAAAATGGCTTTTGAAGGGGGCGTTGCCGCTTGGACCGCCGAAGCCGGGATAATGGTTGCGCTTACCTTTGCTGGTGTGCACATCTACGACCTCATCTATAAAAAGGTTAAGAACCCCCAAGCCGGCTTTGTTCTAGGCGTTCTTGGGTCAGCAGCCTTACTCTATGGCTACCAAGAGTTAGCTGGATTTAGCTTCCGCGGATACGCCATCCACCTGGGCGCTTTCTTTGGTACCAATATGGCCTTTAATGTGTGGTTTAGAATTTGGCCTGCACAGCAAAAAATCATCACCGCCATTAAAAATGGCGAGAAGCCTGATGCTGACTTAGCCGCTCTTGCTGGGCTCCGGTCAAAGCACAACACCTACATGTCTATCCCGCTGGTATTCTTAATGATTTCCCAGCATGCCACATGGGCAGCAAGCTGGATTTACCTCAGTGTTATTGTCTTGGTTGGCTGGCTCGTTTGCTACTGGCTCTACGCGAAAGCCAAAACCGTTCCCGGCTTCTAACCTCTTACGCTTCATTTAAAAAGCCTCGCAATATGCGGGGCTTTTTTTTGTCATGCAGCAAGAAGATATCATCATTGTTAGCGGCCTGCCCCGCTCAGGCACCTCACTCATGATGCAGCTATTGCAAGCAGCAGGAATCCCGCTTGTCTGCGACGGTAAGCGCGCTGCTGACACGTTTAATCCCCGGGGTTATTTTGAATACGAGGCCGTGAAGAGTCTTGCTACAGACAATTCCTGGGTCGAGCAAGCGCAAGGTAAAGCGCTTAAAGTGCTTTATCATCTGCTTAAATCTCTGCCTGACACTTTACGCTATAAAGTCATCTTCATGCAGCGCCCGTTAAATGAGGTGATGCAATCCCAGGACCGTATGCTCGCAGGCTTAGGGAGAGACGACATCGCTCCTGCCAGCGCAGAATTGGCGATGACTTTTGCCCTGCAGCTTGATGAGACCTTGAATTGGGCCTCTGAACAAAGTTACATCGAGCTTTGGCAATGTGATTATCCACAACTGATTGAGGGGCCAACCCATACGCTGCAAGAACTGGCTCGTTTTTTGGAGACTGAACTTTCGTTAGAAGCGCTTAAACAAACCATAGAACCAAATCTCTACAGGGTTCAATCCCACACTTAGTGCACAGCCGGGCGCAATGGCAGAGTTTCTATTAAGTTCGCCTCATAATCTAAAAATTCGTCAAGTCGCGCATCAACATCCTTTGATGGAAAATAGAGCTTGGCCAAGCGCACAAAGAGCCCTCGGTGCCTGGCCTCTGAACGTGTGAGTTCAAGATAGAGTTCTTTAATGGGTCCTTCCTGCATAACACTCAAAAGAAGCTCAAAACGCTCGCAGGAGCGCGCTTCAATGGTTGCACATAAAAGCAAGCGGTCAAGGAACTGCTCCGGCTCACCGCTGCGCAACATTTTACGTAATCCGATGGCGTAGGGGTCTTTAATTTTGCCTTGGAACTTTAAACCGCGAGATTCCAAAAGAGCACAAACCTGTTTAAAATGCTGCGTTTCCTCGGCAACGAACTCCTGCATAGCCTCAACTAACTCAGAGCGGTCAGCGTACTTTAACGCCAGTTTAGTTCCGGTGGCCGCCGCTTTACGCTCGCAGGCCGCGTGGTCGAGGAGAAATAAGTCCATTCTGTTTAGGATATAATTCGCCCATTCAGGCTCCGTGCATTTTCGCAACTTAAACATGGTAGGAAGTTCTCTCTATCAAAGCACGTAATCTATCAACATGTAAATTTCTAATACACAAAAAATAGTCCGTGTTTCCTTGTAAGCAAAACTTGTTGCTAATTCCGCTAAAGTTGTCTAGGATCGCAGCGTTCTACAGAGCATAAATAGCGCAAACCAAATTTGCGAGGAAGAGTTATTTTGCATAAAGATGCATTGATTTATGTCGCTGGGCATAATGGTTTAGTCGGCAATGGATTATGGCGCGCATTGCACAGTGCCGGTTACACCAATCTTCTGGGCGCATCCCATGCAGAACTCGAATTAAGAGACAGGCATGCTGTCGATTTGTTCTTCGACAAACACAAGCCCAAATATGTATTTTTAGCAGCAGCAAAAGTTGGCGGCATTGAAGCAAACCGCACCCTACCCGTATCCTTTCTTCTTGAAAACCTACAAATCCAGAATAACGTACTCCATGCAGCCCATACATACGGCGTTAAGAAACTTATGTTTTTTGCCAGCTCCTGCATATACCCCCGAGAGGCCGATCAACCAATGCAGGAGGATGCCCTTCTAACTGGACCTTTGGAGCCCACAAACGAAAGCTACGCCCTGGCCAAGATTGCTGGGCTCAAACTCTGTAGTGCATACAGAAAACAGCACAACGCCGATTTCATCACGGTCATGCCTGCAAGTATATATGGTCCTAATGACACGTATGACTTAGAAAAAGCCCATGTGATTCCAGCACTAATTCGAAAATTTTGTGAAGCACAGCAAAACAACCATCCCAAAGTCACATGCTGGGGAACAGGTAAGCCTATTAGAGAATTTTTGCATGTTGATGATTTAGCACAAGCCTGTCTTTTTCTAATGAAACAATCGAATCTACCCGACAAGGATTTTATTAATATTGGCACAGGCGTTGGCACCAGCATCAAACAACTCACCCACACCATTTCAAAACTCGTTGATTTTCAAGGCTCTATCACATGGGATCACACCAAACCCGATGGGATGCCAAAGAAAGTTCTGGACAATACGATACTCGCTGAGCTTGGTTGGAAGCCTGGAATTGAATTAACGCGTGGACTCAAGCAAACTATTGACGAGTATCAAAGCCAAGCGCCAACTCTCTGACGCCGGCACCTTTCCCAGAGACACTGTTGTTCGCATAAGTAGCTGTAATTGCTAAGGGTCACCTGGCTTCTTTGCTATCTCTTGGCTGGCATCATGCTTGCATTAGGAAGCAACCATGAAAAAGAAAGAATGTGTTCTCGTCACCGGTGCGGCCGGTTATCTAGGTTCGATACTATGCGAACATCTCCTCGACAACGGCTTTAAAGTCATTGGATTAGATAATCTTTCCTCTGGAGAGCCGTCACTCTTTCATCTTTGCGCAGATCCCAATTTCGAATTTGTCCGTGCCGATGCACGAGACGAAAACGTTATGAAATCACTACTGCCCCAAGCTGATATCATCATCCCCTTGGCTGCAATTGTTGGAATGGCAGCCTGCGATTACGATCCCATAGCCGCCAAAAGTATTAATGTCGATGCAATTAAGCTCATCAACGACCTTCGCTCGCCAGACCAACTCATTATCTACCCCAACACCAACAGTGGTTATGGTACGAACTCTGGCGCTGTGTTCTGCACAGAAGAGACTCCCCTCGAACCGATTTCACTCTATGGGCAACTTAAATGTGAGAGTGAAAAACTGCTATTAGAATCGCCTAACACCATAACGCTTCGACTTGCGACTGTCTTTGGTGCATCTCCGCGAATGCGACTCGACCTCTTAGTTAATCACTTTGTTTACCTTGCGCTCACTGAGGGATATCTTGTTCTCTTTGAAAAAGACTTCAAGCGCAATTATGTCCATGTTCGGGACGTTGCCGATGCCTTTATTCACTGCATACACAATCGCAAAAATATGATTGGCAGAGCATATAACGTAGGTTTAGACGAAGCCAACTATTCGAAAGCCGAACTGTGTGATGTTATAAGAACCGAAATCCCCGACCTGGTCGTCCACTATTCTGAACTGCGGAGCGATCCCGACAAGCGAAATTACATTGTATCCAATCAGAGGCTTAGAGAGGCGGGCTTTGAGGCGAAGAGAACAATTCCGGATGGAATCATCGAGTTAATTAATGGATA
>CAXGWX010000206.1:0-6145 GCA_964013445.1 uncultured Bdellovibrionales bacterium
ATTCTTTCTCCATACTTCAGAGCTCAGGGCTTAAATGATGATGTTTTGCCCGAGTTAGAACTTGCACATGGGCAGACCGGTAGCGCCAGGTTGCTGACGCCGGAAATGTTGCATCGCAAGATGGAGGCAACTTTGAGCTTTCCGTGGGTTCATTTTAATAATCAGCGCGCCAAGCTTTTAAGCACATCAGACTTTCTCTATTTTTACGGCGGCATCAACTCGAATACAATTACGAAACGTATGACCGAGTCGAATGGCATCATCGCCAGCGTGTCTACACGTATGGCCAATGAAATGGCATGTGCTTTAACCGCCCATGACTTTACCCGTGAGGCTTCTGAGCGGGTGCTCTTTCCCTATGTGGAACGTGATGAGGCGCCGATGATTGATGAGGTGATTGACCCGCTCTTTAGTACAGCGGCTAAAGCCAACATCCAGTACCTGTTCAGGCGACTTCTTGGTGAAGATTTGCCGCTGGCGGATCCGGAAATAGAGTCGGCTTATGAGCTTTTTTATGATGTATGGTCAGATGGGCAAGAGGGACTGGAGAATGAGACCTACTCAAGGGATGTACCTTATTCGTGTCGAGGATATTGGGACCGCCCGACCAATAATCAGTTGCCGAGCGAGGTGCAAATCAGGAGGGATGATACCTATAGCATCAGAGCCTGGATGGCGGTTTTAACCTATCTTTTAAGCGATTACTTTTATCTTTACGAATAGGATGGTGACCATGAACAGACGTGATTTTGTCAAATTATCAGTACTCAGTGGCATCGGTTTAGGGCTGCCCATGTTACCCAAGCCCTTGATGGCATCTACCGGGCCTTTCGCCGGTCCCTACCTTATTATGGTGAATGCAATAGGAGGCTGGGACCCAACTTCCTTTTGCGATCCGAAGGGGATGCAAAGCGAGACCGAACTCAATCCGGTGAATACCAATTATTTCAGTGGGGATATTGTCAGCGCGGGAAATATTCCTTACGCGCCTATTGGTTATAACCAGACTTTTTTTGAGAAATACCATCAGCGCTTAGTGGTTATGAATGGTATAGATGTGGGCACCAACAATCATGATACTGGGCGCAAGACGGTCTTTAGCGGTAGGGGGGACCGTACGGAATATCCGTCACTCGCGGCCCTCTATGCGGCAATTCAAGCGAATAATCTGCCCATGTCCTACCTTAGCTTTGGCGGCTATGATTCAAGTGGCGAGTTGGTTAGCCCAGCGCGGGTTGGCGATGTGGGAGACCTGCGTCTCCTGGCCCAGCCGAATCATATTTCAGCGACGAACTCGAGCACCTTTCATAGTGACTATGCATATGGCCGTATTCGGCAAGCTGTTCTCTCGAGGTTGGAGAGGGTGCAGGAAAAGCACGGCTTGCCCCAGCATCGCACACAAAGCGCGTCCTTACATGGTGCTCGCTTAGGTGAAAATATTTTACAAGAACTCAATACTCATTTGCCCGAAGAGTTGGCCAGTGACCCGGACAACACGGTGCGCCAGTTTAAGCGGCAAGCGCAAGTGATTATGGCTGCATTTAAGTCGGGGGCTGCGGTGAGTGCGAATGCGGTTTTAGGGGGCTTCGATACCCATGGCAATCATAACAACAACCAAACCCTGCAACTCTCGCGTTTGTTTCAGGGGCTTGATTACCTTTATGAAGAAATTGACCGGCAAGGATTAAGTGACTTGGTGTATGTGGTCGTGGGCTCAGATTTTGGTCGAACCCCTTATTATAATGCGGGCAATGGTAAAGATCACTGGGGCACGACCTCAATGATGGCCAGTGGCCCAGGTATTACAGGCAATAGGGTTGTGGGGGCCACCGACGGGGGGGTTAACCACCTCAATATTGATCCTGCCACCCTGAATGTGGTGAGTGAAGGTGGATTGACCTTAGAACCGAAGCATATTCACGCCAGTCTGCGTCAGGCCTTGGGCATTCATGACCATCTCTTGAGCGCTGAGTTTGAAGTTTTTGGCCAGGTTTTGCCAGGTCTCTTTGCTTAAAATTCGATTCCCATGGCGCGGAGTTGTTTCTCCGCCTGTGGGGCCCAACCGCGATTTGCCATTGGTGAAGCGGGGCTAGGGTGAAGAATTGTTTCTATGGGGAGTTCGGTCCCTACGAGATCGATGCTTGCCTGCTTGGCTGCAAATTTCCCTACACCGATGATTCTCTTTGGCTCAATAATATCTACAGCACTTCTTAGAGCATCTGCACAGGCATCGAAGAGAGGTTGTGCTTGCTCTTTGGTTAACTTGTCGGGAGTAAAGTTTGCACCGCTTTCTTTCATGAAAACAAGAGGGCAATAGTTTAATACCAGGAAGTTTTTGAAGAAGGCTGCAGGCTTGCCGTAGCGTTCCTGGGCCCAGCCGTAAAGTCGTCGGCCACTTACCTCAGAGCGGGAGCACTCAAAGCCTTCGATAGGACGTTTAGGATGGGGGTTGGGAGGCTGTTTGATTTTCCCCCGGAGACCCATCCAGTCACGCACAAAAGAGATCTCGCCAAAGGGAATTCCGGTTTGGGCCATGCCCCAGGGGCCTGGATTCATGCCCAGGAGAATGTTGGTCGGGCGCATGGGTGCGTAGGACTCAAGGTAGTTCGCAAAGACGGCCCAAGCGTATTCGAGTGGATTGTAGACGTGGGTGATTGGTTCAGCGAAAGACATCGAAGCAATTGTCTTGTTCAGCTTTTTGTAGACGCGAAAAAGTTTTTTAGCTTCCGTACTCATAGGATTGTTTGTGGCTGCATTCATATGGTAAACGCAAGGGCAAAGAAAGGGAAAGTTTATGGCCAGAACCGAATCAACCATGCTTACTTTAGGAACCAAAGCGCCAGCCTTTACACTGCCAAATACCAATGGGGAAACAGTATCCTTGGCTGACTATTCTCATAGCAAAGGGGTTGTCGTGATGTTTATTTGTAATCACTGCCCCTATGTGCATCACGTGCGTGAGGAACTTTCCCGCATGGGTCGGGATTATCAAAACTCCGACATCGCAATCATCGCAATCAACTCTAACGATGTAGATAAATATCCGGATGACCATCCGGACCGTATGCGAGATGAAGTTGAGAATTTTGATTATGTCTTTCCCTATCTCTACGATGAGACTCAAGACGTAGCAAAAGCCTATGGTGCAGCCTGCACGCCGGATTTTTTTGTCTTCGATGCAGAGCAGTCCCTGACTTATCGGGGACAGTTGGATGGCAGTCGACCTGGTAACGATGTTGCTGTTACCGGCACAGATTTGCGTGCGGCGATCGATGCGGTTTTGGTGGGCAAAGAGCCTGAAAGGGAACAAAAACCCTCCTTAGGCTGCAATATAAAGTGGCGTGAAGGAAACGAACCGGAATATTTTGCAAAGCCATAACGCATTGTGTCGATTTTTTTACTAGACGGGACTACAGAATAATTGTACGAGGCGCCAAGCCCTTACGAAAAGTTCTTATTTTGAAAGGACGATGATCCCGTGAAAAAGAATTCAGAGCAAAGGCCACTCTCTTGGCTAAATACAATCTTCTTGTGCGGCTCACCTGTTGTGGCCATAGGTTTGTTTGTTGTTTATTGCTTTAATGGCTCCTGGCACTGGCTTGATTTTGCAGTCCTGGCGTTGATGTATATGGCGACAGGGATGGCTATCACAGCCGGTTACCACAGGCTCTATGCCCATAACACCTATGATTGTTCCCCGGTCGTTGAAATGTTTTATTTGCTTTTTGGTGCAGCGGCTCTGCAAAACTCAGTTTTGCATTGGGCGTCAGACCATCGTGTGCATCATCGGAAAGTCGACCAAGAGGAAGATCCTTATAACATCAACAAAGGTTTCTTTTGGGCCCACATGGGTTGGGTGTTGTACGACAGCGAGCCGGATCTACATTTCGATAAGGTACCTGACCTGATGAGAAACAAACTTGTTTGTTGGCAGCACCGCTTTTATCTTCCAATTGCCATCGCGGTCGGTTTTGCTATGCCGTTGGCCATCGGTTTTATGGTCGGTAGACCTTTTGAGTTCTTTCTTTTTGGCGGTCTTCTCCGGGTTGTGCTTGTACACCATTCAACCTTCCTTATTAATTCAGCAGCCCATTATTTCGGTACTCGACCTTATAGCTTAAGGAACACAGCGCGGGACTCTTGGTGGCTAGCATTTCTTAGCTTCGGTGAAGGCTATCATAATTACCACCATGCATTTCAGGGAGATTACCGAAACGGTATTCGTTGGTATCACTGGGATCCGTCTAAATGGCTCATTCGCACCTTGTCCTGGGTGAGTTTAACAAAGCGGCTCAATCGAACATCCGATGAACGAATATTGAGAGCAATGATGCGCACCGCACTCTTACAAGCAGAGGAGCCCATTGCTAACCTTCCAGAAGAATGGGCGAAAGCGTTTTCAACAAGGATGGAGGAGTGTCGTAGTCGCTGGCACGATGCGGTAGATGCGCTTGTTGAGAAACGTGAAGGGTATCAAGCTTGGGCTGAGTCCGCAAAGTCCTTGGCCAAGCGAGAGCGGCGACTTTTAAAAACAAAGTGGCATGCACAAATTAAAGAGGCAAAGCAGCGCCTTGTTGTTGCTAAAGCAGAATATGCATTGCTCTTGCATGAAGTGCGCCTTCAGCCCGTGGCAGCATAAATACTGGACTTGCTCCTAAGTTTTCGATAGCCACATAGGCCAGTGAGTACTTTTTAAAGGAGTAGACGATGGCACAGCAGGCATCCTTTGATATTACCACCGGCTGCGATATGCAGGAGGTGGATAACGCCATTAATCAGGCGAACAAAGAATTGACACAACGTTACGATTTCAGAGGCGTAAACTTTACGTTGGACCTGAAGCGTGAAGACAATGAGCTTTTGATTGAGGCACCTGATGACTTCAAGCTTACGGCAATATGGGACGTGACCCATGGCAAGCTTGTTAAACGTAATGTGCCAAGCCGCAACTTCCAAGGCAGTGGTATAGAAGCGGCCTCGGGTGGCACAGTTCGACAGAAATACAAAATCCAGCAGGGTATCGAAACGGATACGGCCAAGAAAATAGTGAAGTTCATCAAGGACAAAAAACTCAAGAAGGTGCAGGCATCCATTCAGGGTGATCAGGTTCGTGTGACTTCACCGTCTCGGGATATGTTGCAGGATGTGCAGAAATTCCTCAATGACGAGGATTTTGGTGTGGAACTCAGTTATTGCAATTATCGTTAGTCTATCAGTTCCTCGATAGACTTTGTGTTTAGGGCAGCGAGCCTTTGCTCGAAGTCCTCATTCTGAACAAAGTGCGGAGTGATGCTGGGGTTGACGCTGAGCTCGGCCTTTTGCATCTCGTCGATATTTTCTGCTTCCATGAAGGATATCTTGCCTAAGTAAAGTGGGAGAAGAGGGCTGCCATTGTGCAGCATCTCTTTGACACGCAATATGCCGCGCAAATAAATTGTATCCTTAGTGAATGCACCGCCACGAAAAACTCTGGAGCACATTTCGAAAGCATCCAGTGCTGCAAACTCATAATGTGCATACAAAAGATTAAAGAGTTCTATGAAGGAACTGCCTTGAAGCATGGCATCAACGGCGATGATTCTGCCTGCCAATATCCGCATTCGGTGTTTGCTTAAGCCGGCAACCAAGTACTCACTGAGCACCGCAATGCCTTCCTGAAGTTCATCGTATCCGGCTAAACCATAAGCAAAAAGTTTGACCGGTTGGCGCAGACCGTTGAAATGTGTGACAAGGTGTGTGCCTACCTCGTGCGCACAGAGAGCATGGGCTCGCTGCAACGATGTGCTAAAGCCTGCTCCTATAAAAAGCTTGGTGCGAGACACCAGCATGCTGTCGATGTCTTCCCGAACGATGACCTCTGGTGTAAAGTGCGGATGTGTCTCTGCATAGTCATCGATTTTGCTGTCGAAAACTTCTTTGAGTTGGGGAGCGTGAACGTTTTGTTCATGTCCTACGTTCGAGTCGACCTTCTCGAGAATGGATTTTGCGGTGCTTAGAAGCTGAGGGTCTGGTTGGCCAAAGAGTTGGATGCTGAGTTCCTTGAATTGACTTTGCCCGATGGATTCGACCAGCGAAATCATGGCCAGGGTTTCATCAATTTTCGCTTTGTAAATGTTCCGTAATATTTCCGGCCCTTCAATTTCTC
>CAXGWX010000207.1:0-6143 GCA_964013445.1 uncultured Bdellovibrionales bacterium
GGGGTTGGCTGTATAGGCGCCAGAAGTGTGCTTGGCGGCGGCCAATAGTGCCGCACCTAAAGCTCCACCCGCATCTCCCGCCGCAGGCTGGACAAAGAGCGACTCAAATGGGCCTTCCCGCAAAATTCTGCCGTTGGCAACACAGTTCAGAGCTACGCCTCCAGCGAAGCAGAGATTTTTAGTGTTCGTTTTTGCATACAGGTAGTTTGTTTTTTGTAAGAGTGTTTCTTCGAGGACAAGCTGCAAAGAGCGAGCAATATCTTTATGCATTTGCTCCAGGGTGTCATTGGCTTGGCGCGGTGGTAGGGAAAACAGCTCGCTGAACTCCTTAGTGAACATTTTGCCTTTACCGCTGAAATTAAAGTATTTCAGGTCAAGAGTGAAGTCAGCGCTCTCTGAGTTCTTCAGGAGAGTACGGAATTGTTCGGCAAAACGTGGTTGCCCATAGGGTGCTAGTCCCATGACTTTGTATTCGCCATTATTTACTTTAAAGCCGAGAAAGCTTGTGACGGTGCTATAAAGAAGTCCAATGGAGTGAGGGAAGAGGACTTCATCGAGAAACTCGATGCCTTCTGGAGAGGCTGTTCCAAGGGATGTTGTCGCCCATTCTCCAACCCCATCGACCACCATCACAGCCGCATCCCTATAGCCCGAGCAATAGTAAGCGCTGGCAGCATGTGAGAGATGATGGGGAAAGAAGTCAATTTCTCCATCATAGCCCAGGGCGTAGCGTATGCTGTGCTCAGGAAGTTCCGGTGGAGAACTTAACCACAAGTCTTCAGAGGCGTGGCTAAGTTGTCTTTCGCGCTTCATTTGCGGGTTCTCGTACCAGGCGACATGATCGATGTCATGAACACCGATGCCCGCAATTCGAAGACATTCACGAATGCTTTTTAATGGAAACCCGGGGTCATGTTTTTCCCGGGAAAGTCTCTCTTCGCTTAAAGCAGCGACAATCCCGCCATCTCGCAGCAGGCAGGCTGAGGCTTCGTGGTAAAATGCTGATAGACCTAAGATGTTCATTCTTCTGGCAACCTGTGTTGGTCGCTTAATCCTAATGCAAAGACTGACTTAAGAGCAACGCCTCTGTGGAAGTTCAGCTCCCTGTCTCCCAGTGTTTTGCGAAAACCTTTTCCAGGAGGTCGAGGGACATGTTGCCTGATTTAAGGTAGGTGTCATGAAAGAACCGGTCCGCTTCCCGAATGTCTGACTGCATTTTTCGCCGACATTGTTCTCGAAGCCTCTCCGCCTTGTGGTTGCCTATGAGATATGCGGATGGATAGCCGCGCTCTCTCGAGTAAAAGTTAAGTTCGCCGTGAATGCGCTCTTCGTTAAATCCGCATAGGGTGCGCAATAGATTTGCAGCATTTTCAAAGGTCGTGAGGCAGGGGTTGGGGCTGTTTGCACCTATATCGAGGTAGTGATGCTCTCCAGTCATAAAAAACAGGTCAATGCAGGTTCGGGCTGCAAATCGCCCACGGTCAATTTCCATCACAAAATAGGCTTCATCGCTGAGGTCTCCCGCGTAGCCACTTTCAAGCATGTATTCCTCTTGCATTGTGGCCCAACCCTCTGCATGAGCGGCCGCATCGTAAATCCGTCTTATTTTTGAAGGGTGGAGCGCTGCCCAGGAAAGCTGTAGATGATGGCCAGGGATGCATTCATGGATCATCATTGTTGGCACAGAAAGTAGGGAGTGGTTAGGGATTTGTTCCTTTGTAAGGGTTAGATAGACAATGCTTTCCGGGGTTTTCGAGCCGAGTGGGGCAGGAGGGACCATTGCGCCGGCCGGGATACAGGGTTTGAGATGGTCAGGGGTTTCAGCGATGCGAATATTTTCAGTGTTGGTTAAAGGGAAAAGTTTTACGTTTTCGATGTATGTGCAAACTCTTTCCACCTCTTGTCGATAGTGGGCTATGATGTCCTTGGGTTGCTGTGCTGTGGAGGCTAATGGGTGATGCTGGTTCAGCCAGGACAGGAGCTCTTGAGGGCCAGTTTCTTTGGGAAGCTTGTGTTTCTCAATAAGCTTTCTTTGCCGCTCTTGTAATGATGCCCTATGGCGTTCTTCAAAGTCGAGAGCTAAGGCGTAAAGATCTTGTGTGGACTCGTTAATGCCACGAGTACGGAGAATATCCTGAGTTTGTTTCCTGCCAATAGTAAATGTCTGGGAAAGGGGCTTAGCGTTGAGCGCCTGCAAGTATTCAGCAATGGCTTCTTCGGCGCGCACCCTGTTTTTTCTGCCGGCCTTTGCGGCTTCAGGGCTTAAGGCTTCAACCACATCAAACAATGCTTTAAGGCCGTTTAGTTGTTGCGTTTCAGTTTCTTTCCAAGGGGTAATTGGTTGCGTTAGCGCAGCTTTTGCCTGGTTAAGGTACTCCGGGATAAGAGCGATACGCTTTTGAATGACTTCCATTTTGTCCGAGCGGGATAGGATGTCGGTCATAAGGAGATGGGAAATTCCATTCCCAATGTCTTTTCCCGCACGGGGACTTTGTTCCGCATCTGTCTTGTCGTTGTACCTTAGTTCCAGGTCGAGTTCTTCTCGTTCAAGGCTTAAGCGGATAAGGGCCAAATCAATCTGCTCTTCATCAGCGAGGAACTCTTGCTCTATTAGCTCTAGCTCTCTGAGCAAAGCACGGGCTTTGCTCTTGCGCTGTGTTTGCCTTGTCTGGGAAGGATCCGGGAGTTGATCGAGGTCAGTTTTTAGCCCGTAAAAAAGTCTCTGATTGGGGCACTCTGTTGCATGGCGGAGATACTCTTCAGAAACCTTTAGAGTTAGCTCTCTGGCATTGCGGGTTCTGCTCTCTTGGTTTGGGTGCTCTTGCATTTTAGATATAGGGAGCGAAATCCCTCTTTAAAGAGGGGCCCTTCCTTATGACTATTGCGCTTAATTGGCGTCCCATTGTCTTGGATAAATGCAATACAGCAGGGTTGCTGCTGCCACCTTTAAAGGTCTTTGTGCCGGCTGAATGCAGATCGGAAAGGACAATTCGATACAACTCTCTGGCCAAGCCTTTGCCTTGGATGGATGGGTCGAGGACGAATTCCAGGTTGCCCACCGAGCCCCAGTAGGTGTTGGTGTCTTCTATATGTGACCCGAAATAGCCAACGGTTTTGCCGGCGCTTTTGATGAGGTATAGAGGCTGGTTTTGGTCCAGGGACTCTCTTAAAGCCTCATTTTCGTTTATTATGAACTGCGGATTAAGTGCAAACCAGCAAGCTTTGTTCTGGCTAAATACTTTTTGTTTCAGTTCCGACACCTCTGTGATGAACTCATGATCCTTTAAAGGGACCACTTCAAGCCCTAAGTTTTTTGTTCTGGCCTGTTTGGGTTTGTTGCTGAGTTGTTGTAAGGCCACGGCGGTTTCACCAATCAAGATGAGGGCGTCGATGTGGAAGTGAGCATTCAAAAAGAATTGTCTTATGTCTACGTCGGAAGCGTCGAGTATGAGGTCGAAGTTTGTGTTGAAGTTGGACACTTCATTCTCTAAGCAACTTTTAAGCCAGGCCAGGCCTGCCTCCTCACTCGGCCGGCTATGGATAATACAATTCTGGGTCTCCACTCCATACCAGGACTCTTTTTCTGTCCAGTAAAGAAGGAAGGCCTGCACCTGTGTCCCATCATGCTTTAGGTGCACCGCGCCGGTTTGCTCTGCCTTCTCAGTGGCTCGGTTAATGTAATTTCGTTGCTTCGCTAAGGCTTCCTGCGAGTCGTTGTAGAGGGGCAGTCGTGCAAAGCTTTGGTGGCGAAGTAAAGCCATGGAGTCGATGGTCTCAGATGAATGCATCGTTTAAGATTATCTTGTTTTATGCATTGATGGAAGACGTGTTTGTCTGTGCTTTTGAGCGGGGTGGTTGGGCCAGTTCTCTTGCTTGCGAAGATAGAGCTTCGATACGTTCAATGGTCTCCGCACAATCATTTGCCCATACTTCGCTTGTGCTCTCCTTGGTATGAAAGTGTTGCGCTTCTTTTATTTGGTCCTCCAGGCCTCGCAGCAACGGTTCAAAAGAGTTGTACTCCGCTGCGCATGTAAAGAGCATGGTCAGCATATCTATACGCGGTCCAAATCCGCTCGGCAGGTCGAGCGCTCTTCCTATTTCCTGAATGTCGGAGCGTCGCAAAAAGACACCGCAGAGTGAGGGCGTTGCAAAATATCTGGCGATGTCATTGATGCCGCATTCCGGAGTGTCGAGGATACAGGGTTTGGTCTTGGCGTGAGAGGGTACAGACATGCTTCCGTCAGTCAAAGAATCTCCATGCTCCTGTGCTATTTGCAGGATGAATAGTGTTAGCTCCTGAAAAAACACAAAGGCTTGCTGGTATTGTCTTTCTGCATTTCTGGGGTTTAGGCTTTGGCAGTAGGCTGGGACCCATAGAAGAAAGTGATTTTGCAGAAAGTGTTGTGTGGCTTCCTCAAGCTGGTGCTGCTCAAAAGGCGCGCTCTGCTCAGCAGCGTGTGCCGTCAAACCGGATAAGTGAGAAAGAAATCTGAGCTGTGTGCTTAGATGGTCTGCTGCCATTTTATACCTGCGCACATCAAAGCCATATTTCTGATACTCATTCTGCAAAAGCAGTGTCCGTGGCCCGCCGGTGGATAATGATTCTTCACTAAAGAGGCTTTCGTAGGGAAGGGTCTCTAAATTAAAGATGTAGTAGTGCGCCGCTGCAGCCTCATCCGGATTTTCTGTGAGAATGGGCGGGAGCTGGGGAGCTTTGAGTTCGGTTAGTGAAAGGACGTCTTTATAGAGTGCGATAGGGGGGGCGGAGGCGAAAAGTTGAGCAAAGAGCTGATAGGCCTGTGTTAGAGCCAGATTACGGTCTTTGATGTTTTCCAGCGACATGATTTTATCGTCCAAATGGCTTTCCAGGGAGGTTGTAGGCGTCTCGCACGGGCTTTAAAGGCCGTTTGAGCCAGTATGGGCGACGCGTGCCGTCCGGACTATGATCTACTGCTGAGCGGGTTAAGGCATGCCATCGTTTATAAACAGCAAAGGACTTTTCCGTATCCACATAAACGCTGCCATGCTTTTCATGAGCTTCTGCTTTGCGAACACTTAATATCTTTTGTAGCCAACAGTGGGCGCCGCTAATCGGATCTGGTTGTACGGCGTGGGTGAGGTTTTGATGTACGCCAATATCCTTCCACCAGATACGACTCGTGTCCGCGTCGTTTGACTTCCAGGCTTGGCCCGCCTGCAATATGTTGAGGCTGTGTTCGCTCTCCGTTGATTCGAGAGAGGCCAGCGCACTCATGCCAGGGCTCCCGCCTAAGGATGCTTCAAGTCGCCAACGACCGAGATGGTGACTCATGGCAAGGATCCCCGGCTTAATCCCTTCGGTTAACCATACCTTATCCACAAACCAACCTATTTCTGTTTCGATTCGGATCAAATCCCCATTCGCGACCTTTAGTCTGGCCGCATCTATAGGATGTATCCAGACCGGATTGTTGTGGGATATTTCATAGAGCCATTTACAGTTCGCAGAGCGAGTATGAATCAGAGTTGGCAGACGAAAGTTTGGCAGCAGTACCATCTCTCCACTATCGCTGGCTATCTCGCTGGGATGAACATGGCTTTTTAGCGGCCATGGCACCACATACTCAAGTTCCGGCCAGCCCCAATCAAGCATGGTTTTCGAGAAAAATTCTAGTCGGCCACTTGGGGTGTTAAAGCCAACGCAGGGGTTGCCGTCGACCATCGTAGCCAGCCGTTCACCCTTACTGTTGATGGCTTTACCGTCCGGTGTGTCCCGATAACCTTCCGGCAGGTCAACCTTTCTGCTGAAGGGGGTGTAGTTCTCGCTTTTGACTTCGTAAGCGCCATATTTACGCATATACTCAAGGGGACTTAAGCCTTCTTTGGCCGCCGTTTCCGGTAACCCTGGTAGACTGCTCTCAAAGATCCAGCTCCAGTACTCATCTTGGCTTACCAGTTCACCGGGGCGGTCTTTGCTTTCTACGTATTGGCGTATTCCCAATGACCCATCCGGATCCATTTTGCCAGTGAGCTCTATCCAGAATTCATTTTCCTCCCAAACTTCTCCCGGATTCGCCTCGTAGGTGTGCTTTATTTTATGGCCAGCTTTTTCCATAGCCACTCTACGCACCGGTTGTCGAAAGCCTACCCACATTCCAGAATGG
>CAXGWX010000208.1:0-6071 GCA_964013445.1 uncultured Bdellovibrionales bacterium
CACCCATGGGAAAAGAATGAAGAGTAGACGGATTTCATGCATTCGTGCCCATAAAGAGGTGGTGCAGATGACCAGGAAGAGTGTGAGTGGAAAACTTTTTTTCAACACCTCAAGATTGGTGTTTTGCGGCTCTTGAGGGGCGCCAGGGATCTTTTTGGATGCTAAGATGGCTGTGACCCATAGAAAACCAAAGGCGAGAAAAAGAAAGCAAAGTGATTCATAGGGATGTTGCAGATTTGTTCTTCCTCCCCAGAACACATCGTAAGTCTCAAACCCCACAACAAATCTTACTCCCAGAACAGTGAGTGCGGAGAGGGCGAGGGGCATGGTGCGACCCAGCAGTGATTTTGATGAGGAGAACAAGAGGTAGAGGGGCAAGATGAGAGTTGTTTCTCTGCACAGGGCCGCCAAGATACAGATGCAAATGTTTCGAATTGTTCCACCGCGAAAGGTTGATGAATAAAGTCCCGCAATGATGAGTGCATAGGCGAGCGGGTCTTCCCGTGTCATCACCGGTGTAAAGTAGGCTAAAAGAGCTGGTGGACTGATGGCAAAGAAAAAGCATCCCAAGAGGGCATAGTTACGGCTCAGCCCAAGTCTGCGTTGAAAAAGAAAGAGGCAGAGAACCGATACGAAGAAGAAGAGAATGCTATAGGCTACAAAGGTGGCATAGAAAGCCTGTGAGTCATTGGTGTCGAACAAGTTTTGAAATGTACCGTGGACAATCCATTTAAAGAGAATACGGTATTTGAACGGCAGCAGGGTATCGCTTTCCCATAACTGAGGAGAGTTGGGTGGAGAGACTAAGTTGAATGCTAAGTCCCGTGACGAGAAGAGCAGGTTGGTGTGGTGTAGGGCACCGAAAAATGGAAAGAGTGCAAAAATGAAAAGGACGAATGCGGTGAGAGAAGCTCTTCTTGCTGTGAGTATTTTGACTAAGGAGTCAGGCATTCGATATTGTCATTTCATGCCGCCCGTTCACCAACCGGATTAAATGGGCGACCCATGTTCTGAATAGGATAAAGGCTGGATATCATCAGTAGTGCAAAAAAAGATTGGTGTTTGAACTTCTCATCATAAATCATTAAATGCTGCGAGCTGATTAAGGCTGATGGGTGACAGTCGCCTGCTTGGTTTCAATCTTATAGTTCGCACCATCAGACCGACTCCAGATGCTGGTGAATTTGTCGTTTCCATCAAAGGCAATGTCGCTCCAGAAAGCCAATCTTCCCGCATCCGAAAGGGTGGTGGCCGCTGACCAGGCCAATGCCCCAGCGTTGCTGGCTGGGGCGTAGATCATGGCCTGAGTACGGCTGTATTGGCCGTCCGAGCGCTCCCAGCTGATGGCGATCACACCATTGTCTCCCAAAGCAAGTCTTGGCAACTTGGCATTTTGGCCGGCGGCGGAAAGCGCTTGCGGTGAGCCCCAGACGCCACTCGTATCCATGAAGGCGGCATACACGCGGAAGTCGTTGCCATCAAAACCCCACCAGGTGGCGACGCCACTGCCATCATCGCGCAGGGCAATATTTCTGGTGCGGGCTTCGGCGGCCGCATTAAAAGAATCCTCGTTGGCGGCGGAAAGTTGGGTGATTGAGCCAAGAACTCCGGCGTTGCTGTATGAGCGCACGGAAACGTGGCCGGAGGTCGCTAAGGTACTGCCACTCATGGCCGTATCCGCTTCACGCCAATAGACCAGACCATTGCCACTCGAATCGATGGCCGGTTGGGCGAAGCCGGCGTGATTTACACCGCCGGAGAAACTGATGGTGGAAGTCCAGGTGTCGTCGTCGCCATTGCGGTAGCTGCCAGCGGCGACAAAGACGCCACCGATGATTTCCTGCCAAACCGCAAGAATATCACCGTCGGCGTTAAAGGCGACTTCCGGGAAAGCGGCCACATCGGAGCCATCGTAGAGCACGGTTTCGGCGGACCAGGTGCCGTCGACGGCGCGCTCTTTGAGGAGGATTTGAAAATTGCTGCCGCTTAAACGGCTCATCCAAATTGCCACCACTTCGCCATTATCGTTCATGGCGATACTTGCCTGCTTGGCTTTGGCGCCCGACGCATTGGTGGAGATGAGATCGGCCGCGCCCCAGGAAGAGTCGTCCTTGCCGTGATAGGATACTTCAACCCCTGGATTACTCCAGTCCTCCCAGATGACCGCTGCGTTGCCCTCATCATCCATAGCGATACGTTTGGCCGCGATATAACCGCCGCCGGCGGTTGTGACTATTTGGGTGTCTTCCCAGGTGCCGTCGTTGTTACGGTAGCGCATATTGATTTTATTTGAGGAGGTGGACTCCCAGGCGACTGCGGCGGAGCCATTTGTCGATGAGGAAGAGGCGGCCAGAACAGGATAGATGGCCTGCGCTGCTGCCCCATTATTCTGCAGTCCGGTAGAGCTTGCATCCCAAGTCCAGTAGTCGGTCGCATCCCCATCGCCGGTGCTGGCACCACCATAGCCGGTGCCGGCTGCCGTATTTTCAATGACGTTGTTGTCGATGAGCCAGGTGCGTAGGGATTCGGCAAAGAGTCGCCCATGGGTCGAGCTGTTCATGGTGGTGCCTTCTTTGGTCAGATACCAACTCTTATAGACATAGCCGGTGTCGTAGGAGAGTGAATCCCAGTTACTCATATAGGAGCGCTCTGGGCTTGAATGATCAAAGGTCCAATAACCAAACTCAGTGCCATCGGCCAGGGTTCGGCTCAAGGCCGGAGGTGGCCAGGAACCGGCCAGATGTTGAATGCCGATGACATGACCCATCTCGTGGATGAAGACCGCAGTACCCGCATCGTGTTCCAGGACCAAGGTGGCACCGCGGTCGCTAAGGATGTTGCCGTTGAGGTTGGTGGTGCCGACAATACTTGTTTGAGAACCATCGATATCCAGAATGATTACATTAACATGATCCTGTAAGGCCGCCGGCGTATTGCCCAACTCGGCCAAGGCCACATGCGGCACAGCCGTATAGTGATAGGTGGGCTCATAGAATTTGGTGATGGCTGCCAGTTCAAAGCCGGGCCAGTTGGCCGAATCATAGAGTGCATAGAAGTCGGTGTTCAGGGCGCTGATCAACGACTCGATGTAGGCTTGATCGAGGCTTGCATAGGCGGCGGGTAGGGTGGCGAGCGTGTTGTCGTCGGTGAGTAAAATCGCATTGATCTTCACCGCATTCGGATTGCTCATGGTGATATCGGTTTTGACAAAATCAAAGGTGGATTTGGCTTCGACCGTCAAATCATAATGACCAAGCCCCGTATTGCCTAAAGTCCAGGAGCCGTTACCATCACAGCCGGTTGATGTCAGATCGGCGTAAGAGCCGCCGTAGCGCCAATTGCGGCCTTGATGGTAAAGACCATAGGTGGTGGCGACAATACGATAGGTGCCGGTGGCGGTGAGGGTGTGGTAGATGCGCGCGTTGTTGCCTGAACCGCTATCGTCATCGGAGGCGAGCAAGTTGCCGCTCGAATCGAAAAGGTAAACAAAGGGCTCGACCAGATCGCTTCGGTCTTTCGGGAAAGGACAGACCATCTCCAGATCGATTTTCAGATTTTGCTCCGCATTACCAATAAACTCCCAGGTTTCAAATGGTTTGTCCGTGGCCACATCGCCGGTTTGGGTGTCGGTCCAGTCGTCTGCCGGATCAAGGTTGGTGAAGTCCATAGGCGTTTCTGAAGGTATGGGGTTAATCACGAGTGGGGTTAGGGGTTGGTCGACACTGCTGGCTTGAATCGAGATTTCATAGCCACCCGTACCATTCAGGTAGGAGTGGGCATAGATCACATAGGTGCCGGAGGACGTCGGTGTGAAGGTGTATGGGGTCTCGGTTGGGGTGGAAGTCCAGACACCGCCGTTGTTCACCCAGCTTACGGCGTAGAGTTGCTCATCCACCACCACACTGGTACCGGATGGGTCATAGATATCGACAAAGGCTTCGCTCAAGGTGCCTGAGCTCAAGCCAAAGCTCGAAAGGTTGCGGCCCACAACATTGACGGTCACCGGTTGTCCAGTGGTGCCAACAAACTCCCAGCGGTCGCTGCCATAGGCTTTGATATAGCCTTGGCCGGTGTAGCCGCACTGGTTGACTTCATCGATTTGAATATTGGTGCTGCAGGAGGTCGGACCGGTGCAGTTGCTGGTATCATCGACCCAGGCGCCGGAGGTGCAATCCTGGACATAGACGCCGGCGACAACATCAATCCCGCAGACCGTGCTACCATTTTGTTGGTTGCCGTTGACGCAGACATCGGTGCCGGTGCAGGTGGCGCTGTCGACCCAGGCGCCGGAGGTACAGTCCTGGACATAAACCCCTTCGCTGTTGAGGCCGCAGACCGTGCTGCCATTTTGCTGGCCGCCATTGGTGCAGACATCGGTGCCAGTGCAGTTGCTGGTATCATCGACCCAAGCGCCGGAGGTACAATCCTGGATGTAGACCCCTTCGTTGTTGAAGCCACAGACCGTGGCGCCATTTTGTTGGGTGCCATTGGTGCAGACATCGGTGCCGGTGCAGGTGGCGTTGTTGACCCAAGCCCCGCTGGTGCAGTCCTGCCGGAGAAAACCTTCGTTGTTGAGACCACAGACCGTGGTGCCGGTTTGCTCCGTATCGTTGACGCATACATCGGTGCCGGTGCAGTTGCTGGTGTCATCAACCCAGGCGCCGGAGGTGCAGTCCTGTATATAAAAGCCTTCGTTGTTGAGGCCGCAGACCGTGGTGCCCGTCTGTTGAGTACCATTGGTGCAGACATGGGTGCCGGTACAATTGCTGGTGTCATCGACCCAGGCGCCGGAGGTACAGTTTTGGACGTAGACCCCTTCCGCATTAAAACCACAGACCGTGCTGCCGTTTTGTTGCGTGCCTTCCACGCATTCATCGGTGCCGGTGCAATTGCTGGTGTCATCGACCCAGGCGCCGGAGGTGCAGTCCTGTATATAAAAGCCTTCGTCATTGAGGCCGCAGACCGTGCTGCCCGTCTGTTGGTTACCATTGGTGCAGACATCGGTGCCGGTGCAGCTGGCAGAATCCACCCAGGCGCCGGAGGTACAGTTTTGGACGTAGACCCCTTCCGCATTAAAACCACAGACCGTGCTGCCGTTTTGTTGCGTGCCTTCCACGCATTCATCGGTGCCGGTGCAGGTGGCGTTATTGACCCAGGCGCAGACATTGCTGCCACTACAGGTTCCAGGATTCGTGTCGCCGTCCGTACAGTCCTGCATCAAGAAGCCCTCGTTATTGAAGCCGCAGGCGGTGGCGCCGGTTTGCTGGTTGCCTTCAGTGCAGACATCGATGGCGGTTTCCTCATTCGGTTCGGCGCGCAGACAGGTGGCGGTGTTGTCCCAATTGGCGGCGGGGTCGTGGTCGACGCAGAGCTGTTGATAGAAGCCTTCACCATTAAGGCCGCAGACCGTATCGCCTTGTTGCGTTTCGTCAATCGTACACGTATCCTGGCCGGTACAGCTTGCGTTGTCTGTAACCCAGACGCCGCCGGTGCAATCCTGGACTTTAAATCCTTCGCCGTTAAGGCCACAGACCTCGGTGCTGTCTTGCTGATTGCCGTTGGTGCAGACATCGGTGCCGGTACAGGTGGACGAGTCCACCCAATCACCATCGACGCAATTTTGCACATAGACACCTTCGCCGTTTAGGCCACAGACCGTGCTGCCATCTTGTTGCGTGTCATCCTGACAGACGTCCGTGCCAGTGCAGGTTCCGTTGTCCTCCCAAGCCCCATCGGTGCAGGTCTGCTTGAAGAAGCCTTCGTCGTTGAGGCCGCAGACGGTGGTGCCGGTTTGCTGGGTGTCGTCGGTGCAGACATCGGTGCCGGTGCAGCTGATTGAATCCACCCAGAAGCCCTCGGTGCAGTTTTGCACATAAACACCTTCCGCATTGAAGCCACAGACCGTGCTGCCATCTTGTTGTCCGCCGGTGGCGCATTCATCGGTGCCAGTGCAGTTTGCGTTGTCCGTGACCCAGGCGCCGTCGGTACAATCCTGGACTTTAAACCCTTCGCTGTTAAAGCCACAGGCTTCGTTGCTGTTTTGTTGATTGCCATTGGTGCAGACATCGGTG
>CAXGWX010000209.1:0-6046 GCA_964013445.1 uncultured Bdellovibrionales bacterium
TGGTGGAAAAATTTCCAGCGAGAACACACCAAGCGTGATAAAAGTTCTTGAGCTCCGCTTTGACCTCATAAGTTGGATTCGTTAGTTCAGGAAAGAGCTCTTTTAAATTCGACCTTCCAGCTTCTGTAATGAAGGGGATGTTCTGGTATTCCTGTACTGACATCGTGTGTTCACCAAAAGTCATGAGTGGATGGGCCCCTTGGGCCAAAGGTGTGCTTAAGCTGCCGGAGCAATGAATCCAAACAATGTCTTCTCCGAGCTGGGGTGCATATTCTTCGATGAACTTTTCCACCGCATCATCATTGATGCAGAGAATAATTTTGGATGTTCCTTTGGCTGCGGCCAGAAACTTTGTCCCATCTTGTCTATTCCAACGCTTGTAGGGGATGCGGAGGAAATCGAAATAGGCAGAGAAATGCCTGGCCAGACGACCATCACCAACAAAAAGATATGTCGGTTGTTCATGCATGGGGGGTTTAACCTTTTGGGACTGCCGCCAAATAACGGTCAAAGTGGTCAAAGATCAAGCGGTTCTTGTGGGATTTATACGGCTTATGATGAATCCGGATATATGCACGCCAAAAGCTCTGCGGGTAAGCAAATAAAGCCCAATAGATTCAGCGACTTAGGCGTGAGAGACCATTCCCTGCCTGGATGTGTTCAGCAGGCTGGATCTTTTTCATTGATACTGGAAGTTGCGAAAAGTAGAGGCTAGCTGCCCGCACTGCTAAACGAACAAGCAATATAGCTGGCACATTCTTCCACGCTCAGCACGTTACAAGAGTTGCCATCAATGGCTTCCATGCAGCTTTCTACCGCACTGACCTGACAGTTAGGGATGTTCGTCTCGGCGGTGCATTCGGCTTTGGTCGGATTGGTCGTGCTGAGGCCATCACCACAATCAGTTTCAACACCGGCACCACCTTGCTTGTCGAGCATCCAGTCGCAGAGAGTTGATAATTCATCGCTAGTGAGGTCATTTAGGTGTTTTGAGCTGTCAACGCCACTGGAACCTGTGCCACCGCAACCACTAAAAATAAGAGCAAGAGTAAAGGCATAGGCAAAGAATTTATAGGTCATGTTTGTCTCCTGGAAATAGTTTGATTGGTAGGTTTAAGAAGCCAAGGCACGTTGATGTCTGGCATCACGGGAGGCGACAACCAGGCCCAGGATTTCATCCCAAAGGCCAGTGCGGGCCTTAAGTGCCTGCAGGGCTCCCCAGCTGGCCTGCCTGTCATTGGTGGCATAGCATTTGAGCATTTCAACGGCGAAGGGGCCATGTTCTTCCCCATCGACCTCAATATGTTGCTCAAGATAGTAGCGTAGTCCGGTAAAGCGACTCTGCTCGATGAGTTTCGGGAACATATCTGGAATAAGTTTTTCCCGCCCCAAGGCAAAAGCAGAAATACGTGTCGCGGCGGAGCCTGCGCAGAGCATCAAGGTTTGTTTGACAAAACTTGCGGCTGCGGGCGGGGCAAAACGGTCCAGTCCGTCGTAGACATCACCGTTCTCTTCAAGATGGCGAATAAAGTTTTCGATGGGGGATGTGTTGGCGCCCGCTTCTCGCATGGCTTCGAGATACCATTCGAAGTGGGATAGGTATCGGCCATCGTGCCATTGACCCGCTTCTTCTTCCTGCAAGATTTCGTGCATAATTCTGGCGAGATAGGGATGTTTGGCCGGCAGCCAAGGTGCCTTTTGTGTGCATAGCACCTGTTGGACTGACTTGGTCAGGCACATAAAGTCCCAGACCGCCCAAATATGGTGCTCCATAAAGAGGTGGAGGGATTCGATTTCATGGAGTTGGCCAAAAAGCTGATGGCTGGCACAGCGGTCGTAGAGATAGCGCAGGCGAGCGTTGAGTTCGGCAGGCCATTGTACTTTAGCCAATACGGCTTCGAGATCGGAGTCTTGGGGTGTCATCATTTGGGCATGGGTATACAATGAAAAGCTCTGGTTTTCAATCGTGGCATGTCGGGATTTTCTTCAAGCTTTTTGCTCTCTGATCTCTTAAGTGTCGAATTTTGTCGGCCTTTTATGGTTTGGCTTCAGGTCGCGGGTGAATCGATTGCGGATAAGTACTTTTCACCTGAGGCCCATTTGTGTTAGGTGCGGTCCAGGTTTTTAACGATAAGGATATGATGATGAAGAGTTTAAAGCTGATTGCTTTTATTGGAGTGAGTGTGAGCGCTGGGATGGCTTTTGCCGCGGAGAAAGAGGCTAAGTCTCCCTATACACCGGACGCGAGCCAATGCGTGGCGGTGGTTAAGGTTGATGGTATGGGCTGTGGAATGAGTTGTCCGCCGCGAGTATCGATGGCTCTTAAAGGCATCAAGGGTGTAGACAAGGTTCGTGTGAATTTTGAAACCAAGCGTGCTGATGTCTTGGCCACAGCGAAAACATGTTCGAAGCAATCCTTGGAGGAGTTTCCGAAGGCTCTCAAGGAAGCGGGCTTTAAAGGTGAAGTGACTGAGGTCATCAAGGGTGAGAAGGCCGGCTAGGGCACCCCGCACGGGAGCCTACGGATTCGCCGTGAATGAATCTGCGTTGCCTGCAGATTTTGGCATGGATTAATGTCTTTTAAAGTTTCAGGGGAACGTTCTCTTTTTATCCTCCTGTTTTTTGTTACAGGGATCCTGGTTTTAACTCTTCCCAGGGAGATGTATCGGGGGGATGCGGTTGCGATACGTGGAGCCACTTTAAGCTTGCTGCAAAGTGGTGATTTGGCGATTCACGAGGAACTCGTAGAGAAAAATGCGGCTATTCTTACGGGACAGGATCAAGCTTATTTCATTCGCAACGATGCAGATGGACGCTATTTTTCCAAATGGGGTTTTCTTAATACACTTCTTTATATTCCGCCGGTAGCGATCCAGCTTTTACAGGATAATGAATTGGACCTTTTGTCTGTGCGCGGCGATTTTGCCGCATTGGTGAGTACCTATAATATCCTATGGGCTTTGGCTTTGGCTTTTTACTTATGGTTATTGAGCGGCCTTTTTGTGCAACAAAGGGGCGTTCGAGTGGTCTATATCCTTGGTTGTTTCTTTGCTTCATTCCTATGGAATTTTTTGCGAGCACAAACGACAGAGATTTTTCAAGTTTTCTTTTTTGTCGCCGGTTCTTTTCACTATTTGCGCTGGATAAGAGAAAAAGAGAAAGGGGCAAGTGGGTTCTCTCATTTTCATCTCTACGCCACCGTATCTTTTTGGATCCTGATGACCTGGTTAAAACCTTATTTTGTACTGCTTTGCGGCTTTTGGCTTTTGCATTTCGTCTGGTTTGAGTGGAGGCAGGCAGGAGGGTTTGTTTGTAAACGAGAGCATATCTTTTCTTTCGTGATTCTAATTGCTGGCCTGGTGACCCTCCTGGCCTCTCAGCATTATAAGTTCAACGACCTTTTTGCGACGGGGTACGGAAGGACAATAGAAACGGACCTCGGCAATCGCTTTGTTGGCGATATCGGCGCAGGGCTGAGTGGCTTTTTGTTTTCAAGCAACTACAGCGTGTTTTTACATTTTCCTCTCTTGCTGATTGCATTGTTGGCCATCCCAGCGTTTCTCCGTCGACATCAAAGATTTTATAGTTTTGTTTTGGGGGCATTCTTGGTGTTTTTTCTCTTTATAGGAAAAATGGAGAATTGGGCTGGGCATTGGAGTTATGGCCCCCGATACCTGCTTTTTTTGTTGCCTGTGCTTAGCTTACCAGCCCTTCATTTCTTTTCTGAGGTTTGGACTTGGCGTGGAATGCGCCGTGCCGCTGCCATGACCTGTGTGAGCTTTCTTTTACTCTTTGGCTTTTGGTTACAGGTCCAAGTCAACACATTGAACTTTTTCATCGGCTATGAACTCAGAGATGAAGTGTTTAAGGTTTGGGCCCCCCATGACGGTGCCATCGAGTATTTTGAAAGTGCAAACTTTTCTCGAATAAGCTACGACCTACAAAAGTTTCGTCAAGGAGAGGGGGAGTTTTACCCGCTTGAACTCGTCAAACCACTTCTTAAGGATGAGCAGATTGAGTTTTTAGAACACAAGGTGCGTTCAAAGCTTTGGATAAATTATTATTGGGCAAATTGACCGCTTTTAATTGCGTTCAAAAGTCCAGTGCTCGAGATTGGCGAAGCCTTTAGGGAAACCTTGAAGGCATGTGCCGGATTCAGAAATATTGAGTTCGATTAAGTTATCTGCCTGAGTTTCAGGGTCTTCTTCAAAATAGTAATTGCCGATAAGGACTGACTCTTTGAGTTGCAGCTTAAGGAGCAAGGTGTCCCGGTGTTCGATGGCGAGAATCAGAGTTTCTCCTTCGACAAGACCTGTAGCATTCAGAGCTTGACGTCCGCCTAACCCTGGTCTCGAAAAGCACCATGCACCTGTGAATTTTTCCAGCTTCATACTCTTCTCCGCTAAAGCTCTACACTATGCTCACTGTCTACTTTGGCTCTACAGTTAATGCCGCCATGGAGGGACAGACTTTGCTTGGATGCCTCTTCATTTAAAAAATGGATGCGGGGTATCTTTACACCTGCTTCTTTAAGAGCGTTAAGAAAGGCTAACTTATATCGCGCATTGCCTCCCTGGGTGATAAAAAACATCTTGCCGTCTGGGTTTGTGCCGCCTTCGCCGTTGAGAAAATTAGCGGTTTCACGAAATTCGCCAAACCGACCGGGAACACGGATGACTTTGAGTCCCTGGGCCTCGAGTTGTTGAGTGGCCAGGTCTTCGGCTGCTTTGAGATTTTCAGTGTGGGCCTGAATAAGATTGAATTCGCCCTGTCGGTAGGACATGAGACGCCCTAAGTCTCGCATATAGTCCGAGCCCTCTCGCAGCTGTTTTGAGAATTCTGCAATGCCCATGGGGTTTTCACTGATGACTTTCTTGGCTTGGGCGAGCGCAGCTTTGTCTTCAGCGCTTGCATCCTCTGGCAGAGCAGGAAGCTCGGCTATTAAGCTGGCTTTTGCCTCCTGAAAACGAATTTCGCTTACAGCCTGGGCATCGTTGACCAATACAGTGCCAGGTGTCCATACACACATAGACATATCGACATGGAAATCACCGGGCTGTTCGACAAGAATCAAATTTTGCGGATCAACACCCAAATCTTTGGCCATGAGGGTTTTGATCTGCTCCTGACTAAAGTTTTCTTCTTTGCCGGAAAGGGCGCTGGCATCATTTTCTATGACCGCTTTACTTAAGGCATAAGAGTCTTTGCCTACAATAGCATAGGGTTCTCCGGAAGGGAGGGTGCCGGTAAGAACGTTGCCTCCTTCGATATAGCCCAGACTCATATCCACATCGAGTTCGGCAGAAAGAGCATAGGCGACCTTGGCGCTTTGCTCTTCTCTATTGGCAACCGCTCCTTGCAAGGTGTAGTCCGTTTCCAGTTCTGCGCCGCCGGCGGCTACATTTGCATCGGAGCGGGCCTTGCGGCCGTCCATGATGGCTTCCCGTAATATCTCAACGTCGGGCACCAGCGGTGGAACTCCCATGGTTCCGTCACGTCCAACATTGCCATTGTCTTCGACCCATGGGGTTTCGTTACCGGGTAAGTCGACAAAGGTAACATGCTTAAGTTCTTCCTCTGTCAGGCTTTCTCGTAAGCCTTGGGTATTACCACGAACCGTGACTTGAAACCCTTCCTTGACGCCAATACGTATCATCTCTTTGGCGAGGATTCTGTCGGTCTCATAATTAACGGTCATATGGTAGGTCTTGGGTCGAACGCTCAGGTCTTCGGGCATGGGAGGCGGTGCACTTTCAATCTTGTCCAGATCACCTTTGATTAAGTTCTCCAGATCTGTGTTGCGCTCCTTGACCAGCTGGTTCATGTTACGTTCAAGCTTAGACTCACTCACAGAATCGTAATCTCTGACTTCAATGGTTGTGGCTTTCTGATTAGAGTTTGCTTGTCCGTTGCGGATATTCAGTCCGGCAGAAGTGCTGGGCGTAATTACTGGAGTGGTAGGTGTGTTTTGTAAGCCGCTGGTACCGGTGCTTTGGTCGATTCCATCATTGTTGTTGTCGGTTGGTCCACCAGAACGCAGTTTTTG
>CAXGWX010000210.1:0-5991 GCA_964013445.1 uncultured Bdellovibrionales bacterium
CTCTCAACAATGCTACCCTCGCCAGCCAAATCGCTTGCGCTTATTCCTTCTAACGCAGCAAAGTCAGAGCCATCGCTGGCACTTGATTCGCTTGGGCCAAGACCGCCGCCCCCGTTTGCAGCAAAATCTGATTGCGCGCCAAAAGCGCTGTTTCTTTCGCCACATCCGTATCCATCATTCGAGAGCGGGCGTTGGTGGTATTCTCATAAATACTTTCAACCACTGCTATCGTCGACGACAGTCTATTTTGCGCTGCCCCTAAAGTGCTTCGTCGGTCAGAGACTTTTGAGATGGCCGCATCGACACGCGTGATCGCCGCAGCAGCCTGCGTGGCCGTCGTAATCGACGCAGCGGTTGTGCCGAGTACCGATGTATAGGCACTCGACAGAGTTAAGCTAACTCTGTCACTGGCCGTATTCATCATGCCAACCTGAAAACTTACTCCTGCATCGAGAGAGCCGTTGAGCAATATCCGGTTGTTGTACTGGGTCACATTGGTAATTCGGTCGATTTCGGACTCCAAAGTTTGGAATTCAGTGTTGAGACTCGCCCGATCTGCCGTTGTTAAAGTACCACTGGTTGAAGCCTGCACACTAAGCTCACGCATCCGATTGAGCAGCCCTGCAACTTCCGTCAGCGCACCTTCTGCGGTTTGAATCATACTCACCGCATCATTTGAATTAAGCTTTGCCCGATTTAAGGAGCGAATATGCGCTTTTAGCTTTGTGCCAATGGCCAACCCAGCCGCATCATCCGCGGCCCTATTAATCCGCAAACCGGAGGATAATCGCTCTATACTTTGAGAGATCTTGGTATTTGTTTTGTCCAGGTTGCGACGCGCCACAAGAGACGAAATATTTGTGATCATAGAAAAAGCCATGGCAGACCTCATGTCTTAGTGTGTGTGTACCCCGCCATAGAGAGTCTTGCCACTCCCTTGCTGCGGTCTGTCCAACATCCTCCAAAGAGCGCACCTGGCCGGGGAGGCGTACGGAACCCTCAGCCTGGACACACTTCTCCAGAGGCTTGCAAAACAGCAAATGTCAGACACTCATCGACTGCTTTTAGAAAAACTTTAGATAAAATTGAAAAAAACCAGCTTTTTTCCGCCGGTGCAACCAACTTGAACTACTGTCTTTTTTAAAGTTCGTAAAAACAAGTCGTTGAATGCGCTTTTTTCAACGCTCAAAGCCTGTTAAAAATGCCTATGCTCCTAAGGCAACTTATCGATAAAACAACGTCGACCTATACTTATATTCTGGCTGACACTGATAACGGTGATGCCCTCATTATCGACCCTGTGCTGGAACAAAATCAGAGAGACCTACAAGCCATCAAAGAGCTGGGTTTAAACCTGAAAACCATTCTCGAAACTCATATCCATGCGGATCATATCACCGGTGCGGACTCGCTTCGAAAAGAGACCGGTGCCAAATGTGCGGTGAGTGCCTCATCCGGTGCAGAGAATGCTGACCTACTCCTTAATGACGGTGATATCCTTCAATTTGGCAAACATTCTTTGGAAGTTCGTGCCACTCCAGGGCACACTGCCGGCTGCGTCACCTACGTTTTAGACGCGCAGACCATGGCTTTTACCGGTGACACCCTGATGATTCGTGGCTGCGGCAGGACGGACTTCCAACAAGGGTCGCCTGAGGAGCTTTATGCTTCCGTTCGCGAGAAGATTTTCTCTTTGCCTGACACATGCCTGATTTATCCCGGTCATGACTATCAAGGACGCACCGTGTCGACAGTCGCGGAAGAGAAAGCCCATAATCCAAGACTGGGAAAGGATATCCCTCTTGAGACCTTCATCACCATCATGCAGGAACTCGATTTGGCCTACCCTGCTAAAATCGACGTTGCTCTGCCCGCGAATATGCGCTGTGGCGCGGCCACTGACTCAGAATGACACTCTAGTGAGAGCTTGTCTCTAACGACTCATCGACAAAAGTTAAGAGCGGACATTTCTCACAGCCATGATTTCCGCAATGCTCCAGCGCTCGCCCCACCGCATTTCTGATGTCTTCGAGAAACCTTGGGCGAAAGACACAAACATTCTCTCTGCCAATCATATCCAGTGCACCAGTCCGCTCAAGTCGCGACAAGACACCAAGACGAACTCCCGCCAGAATAAGATTGCAATTACGCTTTTCTAAACGCTCCGCAAACTCAACGAGCATTTGAATAACCGTCAGGTCCATTCCAGATGTTCTGTTCAACCGCAGGACAATGACCGAGACATTCTCAGCTGCTGCTTGGGCAGCCAACTCCGTACTCAACTCCCCCGCCGCACCAAAAAAGAGAGAGCCCTCAACATTGACTATCTTGATATTCGGACACATCTCAAAAGCCCCATAGGCATCACCAAGCTCATGTACCTCAAGCAATTCCCCTTCCGGACCGACTGCGAGTTCTTCAACCCGCAGGATCCGCGCCCGACGCAAGAAATAAACAATTGAAATAAGCACTCCAAGATAAATCGCTTTATCAAGGGACATCACCAAGGCACCTGTCAATGTGGCGAAAAACGCTAAACGATCTGCAATATTGCCTTGCCAAACAAAGCCAATCTTACGGAAATCGATCAGCTCATAGGCTAAGACCAAAAGCAGACCAGCGAAGGATGCGATCGGTATGCTATTAAATGCACTGCCTCCAACAACGACAATAAGAAGGACAAAGATGCCGGAAAACACTCCCGAGAGCCGACTTTTCGCACCCGCACTGATGTTGAAAGCGGTTCGCGACGGACTGCCACTGATCGGGTAGCCTGAGCAAAAAGCCGCCACAATATTCCCGCAGCCCTGCCCGAAGAACTCAGTCGATGCATTAAGTCTTTCCCCTTTACCAGCCCCTACGCTTCGAGCCACCGATGTTGACTCCACAAGGGACAAGACTGTCGCCGCAAAAGCTAAGGCCAAGAATCTCCCTGCGTGCTCGGTTCCTGGAAAGCTAAAGGCCGGCAGCCCGGCGCCTAAAGCTCCCAAATCCGCAATGGTCTGTACCCCCTTAGCCTGCAAATCAAACACTTGAACGACTAAAAGCCCAAGCGAAATGACAAGCAGCGAGTGAGGTAATTTATTCAATCGAGGGATTTGTCGTAGGACAACAATCGCAAGAGCGGTCCCGAGACCGATTAAGACTGTGATCATATTCGCTTCCGGCAAAGACTCAATCCAAGCCAAGAGTCTCATCCATACTGCGCCTGCAGGAAGAGTCGTTCCTGTCAAATGATGCAACTGCCCCAGCCCAATCAATAATGCTGCCCCCGTAATATATCCGCTGACGACCGGACCAGAGATATAATCCACCAGGGCGCCTAACCGCAAAGCCCCTGCTAAGATCTGCATCAAACCGACAAGCAAAGCCAGAATCGCAGCGGCCATCAGCGGGTCCAGACCTTGCTCAACCGCCGCAGCCACACCCAATGCGACCACTAAACTGAGTGCATTTGTTGGACCAGAAATAACAAACGGAGATGAGCGTAAAAAGGAGCAAATCATAACCGGGATCGCTGCAGAATATAATCCAACAACCGGTGGCAAACCTGCTACCATTGCGTAGGCCATCCCCTGTGGCAACGCCAGACAGGTCACACTCATGGCCGCCAAAACATCATTCCGCAACCAAGAAGACTGGTATCCCTTCAAGTCTTTGAAAGCCAGATACGGCCCTAACATTGATTATGCCCCTGCATACATGACTCCTATCATTCCTTGTACAGGAGCGCAAAAACGCAAGTACATATCCAGGTCAAAAAGGTCTCTCGATGCTATCAAAGAAACTCGGCTTTGTGCTATGAAGATTTAAGGTTCGATATGAATTTCGGCTTTGTCATCAATAACCGCACTTGCATTGGCTGTCACGCATGCTCCACAGCCTGCAAAAGTGAAAACGAAGTCCCTCTGGGGACCTATCGAACCTGGGTCAAGTATATTGAAACCGGACGCTATCCTGATGTTAGCAGACGCTTTCAGGTGACGCGGTGCAATCACTGCGCAAATCCCCCGTGCGTAAAGATATGTCCGGTCAGTGCCATGTATCAACGCAGCGATGGCATCGTTGAGTTCGATGGAGAACAGTGCATCGGCTGCAAGGCCTGTTTGCAGGCATGCCCATACGACGCCATCTATATTGACCCGGAACAAGGCACCGCAGCCAAGTGTCACTATTGTTCCCATCGAGTTGAAACAGGCCTTGAACCCGCCTGTGTTGTGGTCTGCCCTACGCACTCCATCATTGCAGGAGATATGGATGACCCGAACTCGGAGATCTCGAGAGTATTGGGCAAAGAAGCAACAACTGTCAGAAAACCTGAACAGGGCACGGAACCCAAACTCTTTTACGTGGATGGGGACAACGTATCATTAAACCCCATTGCAACAGCAAAGCCGGATACAATGATGTTCGCAGATGTGGTCGATACATCGTTGCACGGAAGTTCTAATGAGCAACGAAGTGTGCCTGGCGACAAATCTTCTGGCAACGAACGCATGGCCGAGCAAATGGTGCAAACCACCTACAACGCGCAGCATCGTGCTCCTTGGCACTGGCAAGTGCCCGCCTACCTTGTGACTAAAGCCCTTGCTTCCGGCATTTTCATATTCCTCTGCTTAGGCATCCTCTTAGACCTATTCGTCGTCAATATGGCAACGATGTCATTAAGTAGCCTGGTCTCTTTATTTTTCTTAGGTATCACCACCGCTCTTTTAATCTTCGACCTGGAACGTCCAGAAAGATTTCTCCGCATCATCCTGCAACCGCAATGGAAAAGCTGGCTCACCAAAGGCGCCTTTCTACTCATGGGCTTTGGCCTGCTGTCCACATTCTGGTGGGCCCTTGAAACCTTTCTCTACCTCGGTATTCTCGAAAGTCACTGGGCCGAAGTCCGTGCCTGGCTCAACATTCTCATGCTGCCCCTGGCCATTGGTGCAGCCATCTACACCGCTTTTCTTTTTGCTCAAGCCGAAGGTCGCGACCTGTGGCAAAGTTCGCTGCTGCCTTTACATCTCTTCGTCCAAGCTCTTTGTATGGGTTCCGCTTTCTTCATTAGTGCTGACAGTGTCGTGAGCTTAACTGCCCCACTGCGAACCTGGGCAACCTATATCTTCGTCCTCACCTTGGCCGTAAGTCTCGCCATTACTCTTCTTGGTGAAGTTCTCATTCCCCACGCAAGCCAAACCGCGGCCAAAGCTGCCAAAGAAATGCATTCGGGCAAGTATGCCTTATTTTTCTGGTTCGGTGGAATAATCCTCGGACACATGGTCCCCCTGCTCTGCATTTCGCTGGGCGGTTCTCTCGCAGCAAACATCGCGGTGGTTTGCGCAATTGCTGGGCTCTATTTTTATGAGCATGCCTTTGTTATGGCACCACAGGAAATCCCAAACTCCTAAAAGGAATTCATGAGTACTCGAGTCGAAAACTTCCTCACAAAGATTCTCAAGCGCGGCAACAAAGGCGCTGGCTATCAGGAAGCTGATGATTTCATTTCTGCCGGTGATATGCATCAACCGACCTACAGTTCCACGACCAGGGAGCCTGTCCCCCTTACAAAGGTAACCCATCCGGATGGCAGAATGTCCACCTATCCCCCTGCCTCAGAATGGGACGACTGGGTTGAATATGACGGCAAGGCTTGGCCCAAACGGGTCCCGCGCCATTATAACTTGGTGCCGACAATCTGCTTTAACTGTGAAAGCGCCTGTGGACTTTTGGCTTATGTAGATAAAGAGACCTATGAGGTGAAAAAGTTAGAAGGCAACCCGGCGCATCCAGGCAGTCGTGGCAGAAATTGCGCTAAAGGTCCGGCGACCCACAATCAAATTTACGATCCAGAACGCATTCTTTATCCCCTCAAGCGGGTGGGCGCCCGAGGTGAAGGCAAATGGAAAAGAATAACCTGGGATGAGGCCCTCGACGAGATCTCTGAAAAGATGCGCGACAGTCACGCCAAACGCAAAGATGGCATCATGTACCACGTTGGTCGAC
>CAXGWX010000211.1:0-5955 GCA_964013445.1 uncultured Bdellovibrionales bacterium
ACCGATATGAACAAGGAATGGAATTATGCGACCATCTCGCCCGAATGTTAACCCGCTTCAGAAGGTTTTAAGCATCGACCATCGAAAATCGGTCATCGGTTTTCGGCCATCGGTCATCGCCAATCGGTTATCGGCCATCGGATTTCGGACAGTCTCACAACGGCTCGCACGGTCATCGGTCATCGGCCACTCACCTATTCGACTAAAGTGCGGCTATCCTTTAACAGGCACCCGCACTAAGTCTCCGTAGTGCCTCGCACGGTCATCGGAAATCGGACACTCGCCTACTCGACTAAGCTGCGAACTATCGCTATCGCGCCTTCGCAGCAAGTCTCCGTAAACGGCTCGCACGGCCATCGGATTTCGGACGTCGGTAGTCGGAAATCGGCCACTCGCCTCTCAGTCTTTTTCACAGAATCCCTTAATCCGTAATCCCCGCACATTGACTCGAACAGTTGGTCGCTTCACAATCAACGCCGGATGCATAACACACATCCCAACCATCGTCCGCATAGCTGGGCACATTGCCATCGCCTAAAACATAGAGGCAGGAACCTTTCGGGTCATCGGGACAGATTTGATGGTCCCAACAAGCGTTAGTGATTAAACAGTCGCAGCAGGAAGCGGCAGGATCGGGACAAGCGTTTAAGAAGAGGGCGAGTGAAAAAACGAGAGCGCAACGTAACATGGGTTCATCCTTGAATAGATTTTATTCTAAATGAACCGTCGAAAAACACAAGCGACTTAATCCGTAGGCCAAAGGTTCACGCCGCGACAACTTGTCTCATGGCCCCCCGCATCCCAACATGTATAGTGCGGCCTGCCATGCTTCATGAAGCTCACGCCTGTTTTCGGGTCGCAGCCTATGACCGATGTCGTATCATTGTTTGTGTTCTCGAGGGCCAGCGCGTGTCGGGACCAGCGTATGTGGCGGCCTTCATGCCAGTAGTTATCAATGTGCATGGCGTTGTCCCCAAACTCTATCACAGCCTCAAACTCATGTTCATTGCAAACACTCTGGGCGTCGCCTGCTTCTCTCCAGGTGCAATACATGCTCGCTTCTCTGAGGCTAAGATAAAACTCATCTGTGTCCTCATCATAGAGGCGTTCTGCGCGCATATCACGCGACCAGACATGGAACACACTTTGTCCTCCGGAAAGCGATATTGCACTGGCGCCATGCCCCTTATTACCTGCAGAAGCAACTCCATGATTGCCGGAGGGGCCACCCTCGCGGCTCTGCCAATTGTCCTGCGCACGATGTTCCCAGGCGTCATCGTGCCAGTGGGTTTCAATAACCTGCGAAAAATCTTGTACAGCGCGCAGCTCACGCTCAAACACCAATAAAACCATCTCCATCGTTGCAGACTGCAGGCTCGAACCAGCATCGTTTGATCCGCTTTCAATCGGCACAAAACACCCCGGACTTAAATCAAGAGCATAAAACTCAGGCAAATTCTGATGGATCCCATCCAGTTCATCAAAACCGCAAGAGAAACAAAAAATACACAGCACGACACCTAAAGCATGGGTTGCTTTCTTCATAGGGAACTCCAATTGTCATTAGGGCTGTGTAATGGATGTTACAAAGATAATTACACGCAAAAAAACAAATGGGCTGTTTTTTTTAAGCAGAGGTTATTTAGAATCCGCCTGATTGGCTTTCATCGTATCCACCAGCAGGTCGACGAAACGGTAGGATTTCCCTGGACCTTTGTTGGCGCGCTCTAACTGGGTATTACGCATTTCTTGGTCGAGCTCACGCACCCGGCCTTCCCGGGGTCCTTTGCCATCAATTAATCTGTCCATGGCTCGATGCACATCCAGGTCCGCATAGCGGCGAATCGGTGAGGTCCATTGCACATAAGCTTCAGCGCCCACCGAGGCATGGCCTAAGGGTTCAGCGTCGTAGGTGGACTTGCCATTCTTCTCCACCTGATTACGATAGCTGGTGGAGATACCGGCGCTTGCCAGCTCATTGCCCACCGCCTTGCAGGAGTGAATGATAAAAGTTTCAAGCATACGCTTAACGCTCAGGGAATCCTTCTCGCCGCTTTGACCCTGGGATTTAACCTTTGCGGCCAAATGGCACATTTGATTGAGTACCCCTTTGAGATCCTGATGACCATGGTAATCGCTCTGACGAATTTGCTCCGCATCACCCGTGTTTAAACGGTTGGCATTATAAAACACTGTGCGTTGGATATCGGTGTTGAGCAGCTCGCCGTCTGGACTAAAAGTCATCTCGACGGTTTTCGCCAGGCGCCGCTGACCGCCATGCAATGAGAGTAAGTCTTCAGAAAGGGGGAGGGGTAACATGGGCACCACCATATCGTGTACATATTGCGAGTTCACCCGCTTGCGCGCCGCGTGGTCCAGCGCCGAGCCGGGCCGCACCCAAGCCGCCACATCCGCCACACTCACACCGACGGTCATGCTGCCGTCATCGTTCTTGCGAAAGGAAAGACCATCATCCAGATCCTGGGTTTCATAATCGTCGATGGTCATGGTCGTGCCTTGCACCAGGGCACGCTTGGTGTATTCGCCAGAGTTTTCTGGTAATTTGGTCGTTTCGGTTAAGGCCAGCTGGGCAAAGCGGACTTTCTTGCCCTTGTTCTCCACCTCGAAAACATCGTCCACACCGGGCATCTGGGCGCTTGAGCGAGCCGAGAGGGAAGCGTCAATGGCTTCGCCCGCATCTATCCCATCCCGCGCCTTTTCTTTGAATTGCGCGTGACGGTCTGGATTGAGTGGCAGCGTTGGCCCGGAGTTATTAACACCCATGAGCCTATTATCGCACAGAATTTTTAGAAGTTGTCCACTCTATTCAAAGAATTTATTAATAAATTCTAACGACTTGCCTGGGCGTGGCGTAAGAGCAGCTGAGTTTCCGGATGGGCCCCACGAAAATAGGCCAACATCTGACGCTCGCCGCCAAAATGTTTAGCAATTTCCATGTACTCAGAGGGATTCTTCGAAGCGACACTCAAGATCTGCGCCGCCGCATATTGATCATCCTGACCCGGTTTACCGAAGCTCACCAGCAGGTTTTCGAGCATATTGATCTTCGTTTGGGTTGAAGAACGCTCTAAAATATCCCTCGACCAGTCAACATCGTTTAAAATGCGGTTACGGGTTTCATCCCGTTTGTTGAAATACTCCGAGCCCACATCCGCAGCATTGGAAATCGCTTCCGCACCCTCGGAAGCCAAACCACCAATCTTATTGGTGAGCCAGCCCACACCCTTCATGGCTGAACCGGTGACCAGGAGCAGCAAACCGCCACCTTTTTCGAAAATATTACCCTCGAGCATGTCCATGCCCGTTTCCAGGGCCGCCTCGCCACCATTTTCTACGTTCGTACCAATGACGGTTCCAACCAGATAGCTGGCGCCACTGACTACTGTCTCGACCGTATTGCCGGCCAAGGATGCGGTGCCTGCGAGAACATGACCATTGGCAATGGTGTTCACCGAACCGGCGATACCATTCATGGATGAAATCAAGGAAGAAGCGGCGGAGACTTCTAATTCCTTACTGTAATCGCCTTTCGGAAGCTTCGGGTTCTCCGGCTGGTCCATGACGATAAAAAGCTTATCGCAGAGGGGCAGGGCGGAACAGATGGTGTTCGGGAGTCCTTCCATACCGGGCAAAATTTTCGTATCGCTCCACAACTCGTTGAAGGTGTCGATGTCATAGGACCTATCACCACCGCCCGGGTCACGGGTTTTGACGCCGGTGATGTCGCCATCGGCGTTACGCTCGATACCAACAATATTCACGTAGTGGGTCGTACCACCTAAGGTGTTCATCAGTACGGTTACTGGCCGACCGGCCTCCACATGCTTGGCCATATCTTCTATGGAAGCGTCGTTGTACATCTCCGCCTGCACACCAGCACGGCGAGCATAGGTCACCAAGTCAATGGGTGATGATCCCAGACCCATATCCCCCCAAGGTCGTATGCTTTCATCGACCACACGAAAATCCGATGGCACCCCTAAATAGGCAAGGCTCATGCTTAAGGATGTGGTACCGCAAGCGTTGGTATAGCCTTGATACATCGATGGCATATGCTTTTGTAAGCTGCGCTCGCCGGCGGTGGGCTTAATCCGACGGCCACCTTGTGGCGCCAGGGAATTGTTCAAGGCGCTGGTTGAATTGGTGCGTCGACTATTGGAAGAGCCGACAATAAGCACATCACTTGGTGCGTTGTTGACGGCTACGTTGCCAGGATTGAGGGCGGTGGCGCCGTTGTTTTCATGACTCGGTTGGGTATGAATCAGGGCATTGGAACGTAGGGCTATACTTGCACTCATGGTGTATCTCGCTTCTTACAAAGGGGTTTAGCGCCCATATAAAAAGCAAGATTTGTTCCATCTCTGCTCAAAAAAGAGTCGTTTTATTTCAACAGGTTACAAGATCGAGGATAGGGCGAAAGTGCACAAATACCCCATGTGGCACTAAAATAGGTGCAAATTGTTCACTTTTTGCCCCACTTTTGCACTTTCCCGAATGGGCAAAAGTTCAGGATTTTAGTGGGCTTCGAAGGAGGCTGCCAGCTTCGTTAATACTTCCCAGCTCTCTTCCACACCCGCCGGTAAGGTGCTGACCGTGGCGGCAAAAAGGTGCTCGCCCTGGAACCAGATAAGCAGCAGCTGCTCGAGCTTGAACTGATTGACGAACGAAAAGTGTGCCCTGGCGGCTGAATGGTCGCCGACCTTGGTTTCTTCGGAAAGGCTGAGCTCATACTGGTTGAGCTGCTTCGAGAGCTGTCCGAGCTTATCTTCTAAGTAGGCCAGGGGGGAGCCTTGCTCATCGCCAACCTTGCCGTGCTGAACCGTGATACTGATAGGGTAATCGTCCGCCTCGCCGTTACCGGCAGATTCCCGCATCAAGGAAATCATGGTTTGATTGGCGAAGCCCGCCGGACTCTCGAAGGAAACACTACCGTAGGTTGCACGCATAAATTTTGCCTTTGTAAAAGATTTGCATTGACCATAACGGCCGCAGGCGGGGGCGGCAATTTATTTACAATGAAAAGCTGCAAAAAATTAGCGGCATAGCCATTTTCGGACTAACAAGAACCTATGGCTGATAAAGTTTACGAGAAGATTCTTCAATTTGCCGCTGATGGCAACCTTTACAACGAACTCTTACGGGCCCGGGCTGAGTTTATGCAACGCACCGGTCACCTTGTGGAAAGTGATGAAGATTTCGAGAAGCGCCTTTCTCTATTTCTGGAGTGGTATGTACTTGAACGGCCGGTGCGAGATTCTGAAGAGAAGAGGCCCATCGAACTCTACCTGGAGCAAGAGGCAAGCTTAGCCGATGAAGAGCGTATCCTTGCCGAGCGCTGGCAACAAAGTAAAGCCTCGCTCTTCCTGGTTAAGAGCATCCGCAAAGATGTAATTATCGTCTACGATTTGCTGCACGATGCAAAGATTCGAGTAGGGGAGCGGCGCAAGGTTGTTGGACTTAAGCGCGGGGATATTCTCGAAGGGCGTTTGGTACCTTTAGACGAGGAGGCCATTGGTGATTTTCGCTTTTCCGGACCTACCTTGCTCTTGCCATACCAGGCCAACAAACTTATCAAGGCAGCGACAAAGCGTTTCCGCAAGGCTCTGCATGAGGTTGATGAAAGTATCGATTTTGTTCACCGGGCCGCCTATTTGGCCAATCGCTGTATGCGCTTTGATAAGCTCTGCCCACAACAGGTTTTTGCTGAGCTCTAATTCACCATTTTTTTGAGCGATTTTTTTGACCTCCCACAATCTCCAACCTACACTTGCATACACAACAGCAAGTAGGGAGTTTAAGAATCATGTTAGAAGCCTCATGCAAAAGACGTCATAAACGTGCAGATGTTCAAGCCTATGTGAATAAAATCATAGGGGACGAGCCACACCTCTCGATGATGCGCAATATCTCTGCTGGCGGTCTCTATTTGGAAAA
>CAXGWX010000212.1:0-5871 GCA_964013445.1 uncultured Bdellovibrionales bacterium
TCTGAAAGCTTTGGCGAAAGATCCAGACGACCGCTACGACACGGCAGGGGAAATGGCGCAGGAGCTAGAGGAGTTTCTGGGGCGCAGAAAATACCCCTTAGGCTCAGGCCGCTTGGGCGAATATATGCAGGACTTGTTCGCCGATGCGCTGGCGGATGAGGCGATTTTTGGTGGCCGACTTTGGGAAGAGACAAATACGAAGCCCCGCTATGGTGAAGGCGGAACCCTTCTAAGTGATGCGGCGCAAAGACATAATAAGCACAGTCTCGAGGAAACGGAGGTTACGGATATGGCAGGGGAGTCCGTATCCTTAACGCCAGGTTCGAGGGTTGTGGAGCAAGGCTGGGAAGTGAGTGCTACCCCCAATACGGGCTGGAATTATCAGAATTCTAAATCAGCGTCGATGACCGCAACTCAGGTGGATTTAGAAACCTCTGTTCCAGAGCCCCATCTTGGTGGGGAAACAGCAATTACGGCGCAGAGTTCCCGATCCGTTACTCCTCATATGCCACGTACAGTTGAAACGACTCAGGCAGAAGGGGGAATCCTTGCACAGCTTAAGCCGATTCACATTATGGGAATCGCTCTTCTGGCGTTGGTCTTCGGTGTGATGGCAACCTTGCTTTTTACCCGTGGCGGCCCAGCCATTAGTGAGGCTGCTCGCTCCGGTCCTCTCGTTGTCGATTCGGAGCCACGAGGTGTGGAGGTGCAGTTTATTGGTGAAGGGGCAGCTGAGTTAAATCAACGCTATGGTGGAAGAAGTACGCCTTTTACCATTCGTGAAGGAATTATTATTGGTACGCCAATCGTGGCTAAATTTTCTAAAGAGGGCTTTCTTGGTCTCGAACGGGAGCTTCCGCCTTTAGAGACGGACGTCAGACCGGAGCCGCTTTTTGTTGAGTTGAAAAAGAAGGCAAAAGAAGATGCGATGGGCACGCTCATTCTTTTCTCTAAGCCGCGTGGGGCACGGGTAAAAATTGATGGCGCATATGTCGCAGGAGAGACGCCACTGAACAATGTTTATGTGAAGGCCAAAGCATTGCATCAAATAGAATTCGAATTGACGGGGTTTAGTAAGCGCATTGAAACGGTGATGGTGGATGCGGGCAGTCAGAAGGTTCTGGACGTGGAGTTGACTCCTGATCCAAATGCACAGCAAGCTTCTGCGGCAACCCAAACCCAAAATACGGCAGCTTCTGTACAACCCGTGCCAAGTCAACCCACACCAAGTGAGCCGGCGGCCACAGCGGCATCAGAGAAAAAGACCAATCTTCCCCGTTTGCCGGCGAAAGGATATTTGAATTTGGATGCAAATGTTGCGATGGATGTAAAGCTTGGCGGAAGATTTCTAGGCGCTACTCCAATAGAGAAGCTGGCATTGAAGGCGGGTAAACACAAGCTACGCCTGGAAAGTGAAGCTGAGGGCTTCTACTTTTTTAAAGGAGTCCATATTCGTTCAGGTAGAACTTCGAGTGTTGATGTGCAGCTTGGCAAAGGCAAATTGGCAACGAACGCAAAGCCATGGGCAAAAGTTCGGGTAGGTAATGCTTCCGGAAAAGACACGCCTGCTCGGTTTGAGTTATTCGAAGGAACCTATCAGGTTCAATTTGAGTGTCCGAATAAGGAAATTATGGCGCGCAAGGTTGCCATTAAGCCTGGTTCAACCAGCTCACTGAGTGTGGATTGCAATGCATCAACCCCTTAAGGGCGATGGCACACTAGTTGTTGGTTTCTTCAAATTCCGCATCAACCACATTTGAAGCCTCTGCCGTGGCTGCTGGGTCTGGAATATCCGTATTGGGCGCGGCACCTTCAGGGCCGCCCGCATTCGGAGTTCCGGGAGCAGCTTGCTGATAGAGCTTCTCAGCCATTTTGTGGCTGGCGTTGGTCAACGCTTCCATTGCAGCTTTGATCGCCTCAGCGTCGTCACCGGCGAGTGCATCACGAGTCTCTTTGATCTTTCCTTCGAGGTCAGATTTGAGCTCTGCATCTAACTTGTCTTGGTTGTCGCTGATGCTGCGCTCGATCTGATAGCAGAGGGAATCAGCTTGATTGCGTACATCGATTTCCTCTTTCTTCTTTTTGTCTTCAGACTCATTTGCTTTGGCATCTTCAACCATGCGGTCAATATCTGATTCAGAAAGTCCACTACCAGATTCGATACGGATTTTCTGCTCTTTACCACTGGCTTTATCTTTAGCCGAGACATGAACAATACCATTTGCATCGATGTCGAAGGTGACCTCGACCTGTGGCACACCGCGTGGCGCTGGCGTAATACCGTCTAAATGGAAACGTCCAAGGGTGCGGTTTTGGTTGGCCATTGAACGCTCACCCTGCAGAACATGAACCTCAACCGAGGGTTGATTATCCGCTGCAGTAGAAAAGATTTCACTCTTCTTGGTTGGGATTGTTGTGTTGCGATCGATCAAGGTGGTCATGACACCACCAAGAGTTTCCAAGCCCAAGGAGAGGGGAGTGACGTCAAGTAAGAGTAGGTCTTTAACATCACCGGACAACACGCCGGCCTGCACCGCTGCACCGACAGCAACAACTTCATCAGGGTTCACTGAACGGTTAGGCTCTTTGCCAAAGAACGATTTTACTTTTTCCGAAACCACAGGGACGCGGGTAGAGCCCCCGACCATAAGGATTTCGTCAATATCACTTGCTGTCTTGCCTGCATCACTTAAAGCTTGCTGGCAAGGAGTAATGCTGCGTTCAACCAAGTCATGAATAAGACTTTCAAACTTGGCTCGCGAGAGTTTCATGTTCAAGTGTTTTGGTCCACTTGCATCGGCAGTTAAGAAGGGGAGATTAATATCTGTTTCAGATACCGCACTTAATTCGATCTTAGCTTTTTCAGCAGCTTCTTTGAGACGCTGCATAACCATTTTATCTTGCGATACGTCGATACCTTGGTCTTTCTTAAACTCCTCAACAAGGTAAGTGATGATGCGGTCATCAAAATCATCTCCACCTAAGTGGGTGTCACCGTTGGTTGAAAGAACTTCAACCACGTTTTCGCCGACTTCAAGGATAGAAACGTCGAAGGTTCCTCCACCTAAATCGTATACGGCAATAATTTGGTCGGATTTTTTATCTAAGCCATAGGCCAGGGCGGCAGCTGTGGGCTCGTTGACGATACGTTTAACATCCAGGCCAGCAATTTTCCCCGCATCTTTCGTGGCTTGTCGCTGCGCATCGTTAAAATAGGCGGGGACCGTCAGCACAGCTTCGCTGACTTCTTCTCCAAGATAAGCTTCTGCTGCGCGCTTGAGCTTTTGTAAAACTTTTGCACTGATTTCAGGGGCAGCATAGTCTTGGCCGCCTGCATGTACACTGACCACATCGTTGGTGCCAGCTTTTACCTGATAGGGCATACGACCTATTTCTGACTGAACTTCGTTGATTCGACGGCCCATAAAGCGCTTAATGGAGTAAACCGTGTTTTCCGGATTGGTGACCGCTTGGCGACGGGCAATTTGCCCAACAAGAACTTCTCCGTCTTGTGCAAAGCCGACAACGGAGGGGGTTGTGCGAGAGCCTTCTTCATTGGTGATGACCTTGGGGTCAGAGCCTTCCATGATAGCGACAACACTATTCGTGGTTCCTAAATCGATTCCAATCACTTTGCCCATAAAAATCGCCTCCTTAGCGTGCATTTCGCGGCTTAAACCGCCTCTGGTCAATTTTGACGTGGAGCTAATATGTGCACTCAAAGGCAAGTGTCAAGGGGCAAAAGACCGAGTGGCGGAGGGGTTTTGGGCTCTTTTTGGGGCGGCTTTCCGTGGGTTCGCGGAAGGGAGTTAATCTTTAATGATTTTAATGGCTTGAATCATGGCCGCGGGCCGTATAAAAGCGGCAACATAATGAGAAGGAGCTTGAATATGGTAGATGGCTGGAGGGCTTTTGTAGCCGTTGTCTTTATGCTTGGTTTACCTCTGACGACATTAGAGGCTGCAGATGCACCTGCGTCACAAGAGGACGGGACTCAGGCGCAGGAAAAAGAAATCGCCTTAAGTGATTGGGAAAAGAAAGATTGGATGCTGATTAAACCCAAGGTCAGCCGCTTGGAACTCGATGGTTATTTTCGAATGAGGGGTGATTTATTCAGGCGCTTGGATTTGGGCAATGGCGCTGCATGGGAGTCCGCACCGAGGTATTCGGAGCCGGCGGATGGCAAGGCGAATGTGACCGGAACCAATATGCGTCTGCGTATTGAACCTAAGATCAATATTTCAGAGGGCATACAGATTGTCTCGACCTGGGATGTTTTTGACAATTTAGTTTTAGGTTCTATGCCAAACGGCTACCGGCCTACAGATACATTAAGCACGACTCAGGGTGGGCCTGATGGTTCGACGGCCTTGAGCGATTCCATCGTCGTGAAGCGCGCTTATGCCCGGCTTTATGCCCTTAATGAGCAGCTCGAAGTTAGGATTGGACGTATGCCTGACCATTGGGGTTTAGGCATGACAGTGAACGATGGGGACTGTTTTGATTGCGACTATGGAACAATCGTTGATCGTGCCGCCCTGACCTTTAAGCTTGCAGATCACGTTTGGGTTCCAATGGTGGACTGGTTGGCCAACGGTCCGGTTATTACTCCTTTTGGTACGTCCGGTGGGCAGCCATTAGATGCTATTAATTCGGACGATGCCATGCGTTATTCTCTGCGAATCGTTAAGAATGATCATGTGGATGATATTCAAGCGGCTGTCTTAAAAGGAGATACGGTTTGGAATTACGGTTTGTGGAATGCGGTTCAGCGTCAGGATAAGGGGTTACGCGCCGCCTATTATGCGAACGAGGGTTTAAGTGCCAATACGGCCATCAACGCGGATGATGACGAGAAGCGGGCCGCGAATATTTATCTGGGCAGTGCTTTCTTGAAGCTTTATCGCGGCATTCTTGAATTCGGTTTGGAAGGAACAGTTTTGGCCGGCTCTTTTCGCGATAAGTTTGTTGATGGAACAGCGGAGGTCACAGAAACCACCGACGTGTTGCAGGTCGGCGGTGCTTTGGATGCGAAATGGCGTTTTCGTGGTGAATACGAAGGAACAACACTCTCGATTAAGGCCGGTGGTGCATCGGGAGATTCGGCCGCAGGCTTTGGAGTATTAGACCAGACCAGCAGTCAACGCGGAACCACTCTGAGTGGAGCCAGTGACTACGCGTTAAATAATTTTCAGTTCAGTCCGGATTACCACATTGATCTGCTGCTCTTCCGTCGTCTTATTGGCACAGTGAGTGATGCTTGGTATGTGCGGCCGGAGGTTAAATACGCCTTTAATGAACGGGTGGATGGGACGTTGGCTGGCATTTACTCGCAGGCTCTCTTTGCTCGCTCAACACCTGCCTATGCGGAGGGTGGTCCCGGGGAAAAACCCTTAGGCTTTGAAGTTAACGTACATCTGGATTACAGCTCTGAGCCCTTGGACGGGGGTGGTGTGGTCAAAACAGGTCTGGCTTATGGCTTCTTGTTTCCCTTAGGGGCTTTCAAAAATAGAGCACTTGATCTCGAAGAGCAGGATCCTGAATTTGCCCAGACGCTACAGGCACGGCTTAACTTAAGTTTTTAGTCGGAGAAGTTTTGGATCACTTTCAGCGCAATGCAGAAGGCGTGCTAGCCGCGGAGGATGTGTCCCTTAAGGATATAGCGGAGAAGTATGGAACGCCTACGTTCGTTTATGCGAGGGCAACTTTGGAGCGGCATGTGCGTGTCTTACGCGAGGGGGTTGCGGATATTCCCCATTCGCTTTGTTATGCTATCAAGGCTAATTCTAATCTCGCCATCCTTGAAACTTTGGCAGAGTTAGGATGTGATTTTGATGCTGTCTCCATAGGTGAGTTTGTACATGCACTAAA
>CAXGWX010000213.1:0-5852 GCA_964013445.1 uncultured Bdellovibrionales bacterium
CCCACAGATCAGGTGATAGGAGATCAAGAGTACGATGAGTCCGAGTTTAACGTAAATCCAGGTTAAGCCCCACTGGTTATATTCGAGCAGCAGCCAGCCCCCAAAAACGAGGGTGAGGATCATGGCGGGCCAGGTGATGCCGTACCAGAGGCGACGCTGCATGATCATATATTGGTTTTGCAGGATTAGCCGCTCATTCTCTGGCCGCTCTTGTGCTTCCTGGTGGTAGATAAAGAGGCGCACGATATAAAAAAGGCCTGCAAACCAGCAAACAAAACCAATGACATGTAAGGCTTTTATAGCAAAATAGGACATCTTCTCCCTTCATTAGCGAAAAATGCGCCTTTGGGGAAGAAGATTGTTTTTTACTCAGATCGACGTTAAAGTGGAGGGTAAGATATCCCTCAGGAGGATCAAAATGGCTGCATCAGAAAAGAATTTTTGTCGTTTACTGACCCGCTTAAGCATGGCTCTTTTTCTTCTGGCGGGGGGGATCAGCGGTGTGCTTGGTGAGACGCAGGCGAGCTTGAGCGTGCTTATTTTTGGAATGCTCCTGGCCTTTATTGTCGCCATCTACGGCGTCGGGCTGTCGACGATGAGCGATTTGGGCGGGGCTTCCTATGCCGTGGTTTTGCCCTTTATTCCTATGTGGATTTTACTTTTTGGCATGCAGTATGCCCGTCTCTACGACCCTCAGCTTGGCTATATCGCGGTGGCCTTGGGGGGGGTGCTCTTAATCCGGGCTTTTGTTGCAAAACCAGCTTAAGGTTTTGGCGAGCTTTTCTTAAGGGGTTTGCGCGCTATATCCCGATATTATCGATAATTGTATCTTGACCTCTTGATATGCGGTGGCTATGTCATGCTGCGAAATAATTTTATTGAGAGGTAAAACAAATGAAGCTCAAAATTGTATCCATCATATTTCTTGTCGGAAGCTTAGCTTGCCAAAACTTTGGTTCCAGCTCTGGACCAAAATCAGAAGGCGATAAGGCACAGGCACCGGCTGTCGGCGCCGATGCCAGCGCGTTGGTGGCGAAGGTTAACGGCGAAGGCATTACTAAAGCGGAATACGACAAAGAGGTGGAGCAAAATCTCTCCCGCTATAAGGGGATTCATGCGGAGTTGCCCGAAGGCATCGATGAGCGCATCAAAGAAAGTGTGTTGCGGCGCATGATTGATGCGAAAGTTATCGAGTTTAAGGCTAAAGCTTTGGGCTTAAACATTGGCGATGCGGACGTGGAAGCAAAGTTTCAGGAGCACAAGAAGCGTTTCCGTACCGAAGAATCCTTCAAGAGCTATCTTGAGCGTTCCAAAAACACTGTTGAAAATATGAAGATTGATCTGAAACGCAATCTCATTCGTGATGCGGTGATTGAAAAGATGACCGGTACAATCGAAGTTAGCGATGAGGAAATTGCTAAGTATTACGAAGAAAACAAGGCCCGCTTTGCCCAGAAAGAGCAAATTAAGGCCAGCCGTATTCTTATTCGTTTAGCCAAAAATGCCACCAAGGCGGAGCAGAAGAAGGCTCGCGCCACAGCGCAAAAGGCTTATAAGGAAATTAAAGGTGGCAAGGCTTTCGCAGAGGTTGCCAAGGTTGCTTCTCAGGCACCAGAGGCTTCCCGCGGTGGAGACTTAGGTTGGTTGCGTCGAGGCCGTATGGCTCCCGCATTTGATAATGTGGCCTTTGGTTTAAAAGAGGGCGCTTTGTCGAAGGTGGTCAAGACCAATCGAGGTTTCGAAATCATTAAGATTTGGTCGAAAAAAGAAGCCCGACAAAAGCCTTTAGATGAGGTTAAGGAAAGCATTTCTACTTCCATTATGGCTCGTCGTCGTAATGAAAAGCGCCGGGAAGTGATGTTGGAACTGCGTAAAGGGGCAAAAGTAGAGCAGCTCATTAAGTTTGCCCGGCCAACACCACCTCGTCCAGGAGCAGCGACGGCGAAGGGTGCGCCGATCAAGCCAGGCATGCCTAAGCCGAATATGCCTATGCCGAATATGGAAAAGGTTAAGCAGCTACAGAAGAAAGCTGATCCTCACGCTGGCCACGGTCATGCTGGTCACGATCACGCCGGTCACGATCACGCTGGCCACGGCGGACATGATTCCCATGAAGGGCATAACCACTAAGGGATTCTATCTCGTAAATAAAAAAGGCGCTCAATCGAGCGCCTTTTTTTTGTCTTAAATTATTCTTTCGCGGATAGGGCTTATTGATTTACCTGCTGGCAAGGGGCAGTTCCGCTTAAATCGCTGCAGCTAAAGCCTTCGTCTTTGCCGCACACTTTGGCGTTGGTTTCACATACCCCGATGGTGCTGCCATCACCGTATTCAACCTGTTGACAGCTGACCATGCAATCGGCTCCGCTGTTGCAGCTAAACCCGCTAAGATTAACGCACTGGCCGCCGCTACAGAGGCAATCCGCATCGGAGGTACAAGATGTAACAAAGTCGGTTAAGCAAATGCCGAGAGAGCACATGGATATGCCGCCGGTGCAATCTGCATCGGAGGCACAGGTGCAAAAGGTAAGGTCCCCTTCGGCGCTGCCGATGCAGCGTTTGCCTGCACCGCAGGATGCATCGCTGGTACAGCCTGTCTGGGAAACAACTTGAACGCCGCCACAGCCGTTATAGCCATTAGGGCAATCCAGATCGTTATCGCAGGTTGGGGCGCAGTAATTGCCACCACCAATATCGTCGAGCAAGCAAATCATACCACTTGGGCAGTATTGGGGGTTGAAGATGTTGCCTGGATCGCAGCTGCTGCAAAGTGAATTCTTCAGAGAATGGGCTGAGCAGGCGCCACTTAAAGAACAGGTCTCGCCGTATTCGCAGTAGGTGGCATCCGGTGCCGGACTTGCGGGACAGGTGGTACAGTTGGCGGAGGTTCCACCGCTGGTGCATTGTCCAGCAACACAAACATAGCCGAGTTGACAGTCACCACTGGTCTGACAGCCGGGGGTGCAGCTTAAACTTTGGGCATTGCAATACTGATTAAAGGGGCAGTGGATACTGGTCCCACAATTTTCTGCTGCAATACATGCGCCGCCGGTCAGATCGGCAGAATTGCAGATTTCGCCCTCTTCACAATCCTTATTGCCGAGGCAGGGGGGACGGGCCTGGCATACGCCAAAGCTGTTACAGTACTGGCCAACACCACAGGCATCGTCCGTACGACAGCGGCAAAGATTGTTGGCCGTATCACAAAAGAATCCAGCCGAGCATTCCGAATCGGTGACGCAGTCTACTGCCGCTTCTTCCGCTTTACAGCCGGTGATGGTTAAAAGGCATACAAAAGCTAGTTTTAGAATATTTTTTGTCATCGTGCTGCCACCATATATTCAACCGTAATTTTTGCTTGGGGCTGGGGAATGTTATTCACGCCAAAGACCACGGCGTTTTGCGTGCGATCGTAGAGCCAGCCTGTAAGGTTATTACCTTCCTCCAAAGGCTCGCCATTAACTTTGACGCAAAAAGTTTGAATGCTTAAAGGTGCGCATTCCACTGTACCGCTGGTATTGGGGATATCGGAGAGCTTGAAGATAGAGTTTAGTCCGGTCGCGGTCAGGGAGAGTTCTGCCAAGCTATCGTTAAAGTCATCGCAGATGCTGGTGACCACACCGCCAGTTTCTAATGCCAGTTCCGCATAACGAGAGCCGGGTTGAGCACTGACACTGCCGGAATAACAGCCGTCTGGTTCTGGGCCAACAATAGCGGAAACGGAGATAAGTGCTTCGTTGCCCGGGCCTTTGTAGGACTCAAAGAGCCGCTTATAGTAGCCCACCGGGCCAAAGCTCTTATCGTTTTCATCGGAAACCATAATGATAAAAAGCGCAGCCTCATCCCGCAAGAAGTCAGTGTTGGGTGGGGAGGCGTTTTGGCTTGGATTCCAGTCTATTCCTTTACCCAAGGCCAGTGCGGCCGTTTCAAATGCTTTTTCTTGCGCTGAACCACCGATACCCACATTGATGTTTTCGATAAAGGTGCTCTCGGCGTTTGCGGTTTCGGATGTGACGACCGCAATATTAGAAGCGCCATATTCGAGTCGCCCTAAGTCACTTGTATCACTGGTGACCACACCAATGTGATAGTCCACGCCGGAGTTCACCAACGTGTTAATAAAAGTAGGAAAGTTTGTGCCGATAGCCTGCTGTGGATACTGCATGGAGTCTGAGTTATCGATGACCCAGAGGACATCGATCTTGGAGGCAGCGCTTTGGGTGAATTCATCCGTATTGGTACGCAGTGCCCGCAAAACATCCTCAGCACAGCCGAGGCTTGAAAAGAGTAAAGCAAAGCAAAGACTTAGCTTGATGTATTGGGTCATGGGTCGATCCATCCTTTGTTGAGAGCTTGTTTAGAGATCTTCTCGGCACTTGTCAAACCCTGAGGCCCAAGATCGACCTCTTGAGGGCCATAAATGCAAAAAAAGCTTGTTTTTAGGCACATTTTTAGTTCACTTTAAGATGACTAGGTTTTGGACGATAAAAGAGGTAAAGAAATTCCATGGCCGCAAATGCACTAGAAAAAACCCGGGTCCTTATTGTCGACGATGAGGAGTTGATCCGCGAATACCTGGCGGATTTGCTTGAGTTCGAGGGTTATTATGTCGAGGCGGTCGGTAGCGGTGAGGCAGCGTTGCAGCGCTTGGGGAAAGAACCCTTCGACATTGTCTTAAGTGATCTCAAAATGCCAGGGATGGGTGGTGTTGAACTTTTGCGTAAATCCAAGGAGCTTCGCCAGGAATTGAAGGTTATCATTATGACCGGATTCGGCACGGTGGAAAGTGCGACGGATGCCATGAAGGATGGGGCTTTCGATTATATTTTAAAGCCCTTCAAGGCAGAAGAACTGATACGCATTCTTGAGCGCGCCATCGAGCAGACCCGTCTTGAGCGCGATAATGTTGCCCTGCGCGAGATGGTTGGTTTTTACGAACTCTCGGAGGCTCTCTCCAGTGCTATTCCTTTAGACGAGCAACTCAAACATATTGCGGAACTGGTACGTGAAAATTTTCACGCCGATGGTGTAGGGCTTTTCACTCAGGACGATGCGGCAGAAAAAGCTTTTGTCCAGCGTGCTGTGAGTGGACGCAACAAATTACATTTGAATTTTGAAAAGGTCATGCATGGTTTTGAGCATGAGGGCATTGTTATCGCCCATGCAGATAAGGTTGGGCAGTGGGTAGCTGATTCAAATCGAGCAGAGCGCCGGGTCGAGAGTTTAATTGCGGTACCGCTGCGTCAGCAAGGCAAGACCTTTGGCTTTTTAAGCGCCTATTCCTTTAAGGATGGTCAGCGTTTTAGCGAGGGTCAGCGTAAGGGGCTAACCGTATTCGGTTCCCGGGCTGCCAGCGCCATTGAAACCCATCGTATGTACGATACGCTCAAGGCATCCTTTACCCAAACCATGGAGGGGTTTGCTCGGGCCTTAGAGGCGAAAGATGCGTATACGAGTGGCCATTCGGATCGGGTAGCGATCTATTCCCGTCTTATTGCGGAAACGATGGGTTTGCCATCACCGATGGTGGATACGGTGGAGCACGGTGGAAAATTACACGATATTGGCAAGATTGGTATTGCTACTGCTGAGCTAAACAAACCACAAAAGCTCAGCGATGCGGAATATCGCATGTTTAAAACCCATCCTGTGCAAGGCAAGCGGATTATCGAACCCATCAACTTTCTACGCTATATTGTGCCCTGCATTTATCATCATCATGAGTCCTATAATGGTAAGGGGTATCCGGCGGGCTTAGGGGGGAATGATATTCCCATTGAGGCCCGCATCCTAACGGTGGCAGATGCTTACGATGCGATGACCTCCGATCGGGCCTACCGCAAAGCCTTACC
>CAXGWX010000214.1:0-5849 GCA_964013445.1 uncultured Bdellovibrionales bacterium
AGGGTGATAAAAGCGGGGATTCTCATGCGGTAGTCTTCTGAGCTTCTATTTAGCTGAATAAAGGCGAAATGCAACGTTTTAGATGTTTGTCTAGGCATAATCGTATGGAGGTATTGGTTTTAGAATGCTGGGGATGATGTAAATAGAAATTATGGATTGCCGCTTTTTGTCTTACCAAGCCAGCGCTGATAAAGAGCATAGCGTTTTCTGGCTCGGTCTGACTCTTCTATTTTCTCTCCGAGTTTTTCGAGTTCCAAAAAGGCCTTACCGTGACGGGCAATCGAAGTATAATGGAAGATTCGTTCTATTTTTTCTGAAAAAACTAGTTCTGTCTTGTTGTCTAAGTCGGCAATTCTTTCCCGAAGCTCTTCGGTATGGAGCCGTCTGTTGGAATTGCTCTCGGCAGTTAATGCCAGTCCGCGCTCGATATGTTTAGGTAGCATGGGTCTTGAGGTGATAAAAAAACCAAGTGTAATGAGCACGCCATACCGCACTAAAGAGGTCCATTGACGTCTTTTTGTTATTTCAAGCCAAATAGAATTGAAACCTATTCCGGCAAAGATGGCCAAAGGAATGACAGCCGGAAGTCGATATCTCCAAGTTACGAAGGTAAGCAGATTTGCGACGGCTATCATGAGAAATACTCCCCCAAAAAGCAATAAGGGTCGCCATTCCTTTTTTGTGAAAAGTGCAAAGATTCCAAGAAAGCCAAAAACAAAGATACCGGCAAAGCCAAGCGAGGGAAGATTCAAAAGCTTTGTTTTGGCTTGAAGGCGCTGCAATGAATCCACACCTTTGAGTTCTGCATGGTTTAGAAAGAAGAGAGTCTTTTGAAATAATAACTTTAAGACCTTTGTTGGATTGTCTCGGATATAGTCTAAAGCAAAACCGAAATGATAACGATTAATCTCTTTTGGGCTTAAACGCGTTTGTAGTTTGTCCTCAGCTTGTATACGGGCGTAGAAGACATGACCGTAGGGTGTGCTGGGGATGCCCGGCAAAGGGCTATAGGTTCCGGTTGCCCCTGGGTGAAAACCAATTCTCATATGAATTCCACTTTGTGGCCAAAAGTGCTGATACCCTTTTGAGGATTTAAAAGGAATGCAAAAGGATATGATCAGAGTAAGACTGAAACACACCCATATGGAGATCTTGGCTTGCCGAAGATATGGATGACATCGATTGGTTAGATGCAGAGATGCAAGCACAGGAAGGTACCAGAGCAATGCGCTTTGTTGGTTGATGGCAGCAAAAAGCAGACACAAACCTGCAATCCATTGGTAGCCCTTTGTTGTTCCTTGAGGCTTGTTTTCAATAATTGGCATTAAGAGCCATAAGGCAAGGGAGAGAAAAAAGAGATTGAGTGATACTTTATATAGCATGGTGTCAAAATAGAGCAGAGATGGGAGGGTTGCGCATAATATTCCAACAACGCAGCTTGCGATGAGGCTTTTTGTCAGACGCAATGTGATTAGACTCAAAAGAAGAATTGTGCAGGAGCCGAAGAGCGTCATGACAAGGCGATGCCAGACAAGATTGTCTCCAAGCAAGCTTCGACTGAGGGCCAAATAATAACTAAAGAAAGGTGCAGATGGTTGCATAAGAGCAAAGCAGGGGTCGATCTTGTCCAAAATGCAACTTGCAGCAGCCCAATGCAAATCGACGTCTAAACCTGGGGCGGGTGTGCGAAAGTCGACCTGCTCGTAAGTTTCAAAGATAAAGAGAGCACGCAGAGCAAAGGTGCAAAGAAAAATTAACAGAAGAAGGCGTGTCGGTTTCATGTTCTTGTTATAAGCTCTTAATTTGATGCCGATTAAACCTTATCGTTGCAATATAGAAAGTTCAAAGTGTTTTCGTGTTAAGAGTGTCCATATCTTGTCTCTCCGGCGTAATTTCAGGACCTGTAATTGTCTTGGCATTCTTGAATGAAATGATTATGTTCGGGCATTGAACGGTGTTTTTATGAAGCTCCCATTTTTGCAGAACATCACTGTTGGACGCAGCCACTTTATTGCTCTTCTTTGTGTTGAGCTTTTTCTTCTGTTTCGCTTATGCATACCTTTTTGGTCGAACAACCTGCAAACGTGGGACCTTATGGGCCATTATTATTCGGCCTGGTTTGTCCACGAACACCTTTTTCCTAATATTACGGGTTGGAATCCGACCTTTTTTATGGGCTATGAGCAAGGGCAATTTTATCCACCGCTTTTCTCATATCTTGCGGCGCTTTTAGGGCAAGTACTGCCTTTGGAGTCTGCTTTTAAAATTCTTGTGATTGTGGGTATTCTTGCAACACCTTTGTCTTTTTATGTTTTGGCTCGGAAATGGGATTTTAATCCCTGGAGCGCTGTTTCCATTACGGTCGTTATGCTCTCTTTGCTTTTCATTATTTCTTATGAGACTGGCGTTAACTTTTATGCGACTTTTAATGTCGGCAACATTAACCATGGCATGAGCGTGCCGTTTTTATGCTTCTATTTGGCCTTTCTTCCTGGAGCACTCGAACAGAAGAGGTATCTTTTTATATCCCTTTTGATGACAGTGATTGTTCTATTACACCCTTTTATGAGTATTGTTGCAGCATTCTTTTTTGTTGCATCTGTTATTGTTGTCGTTAGGACTAAAAAAACATTTTGGACTTGCTTGAAACATGTTGGTTTGACGTTTTTATTGTCCAGCTTTTGGATTTTGCCTTTTTTGCTGTTTGAGCGAACTGAAATTACGCCGATGATTTTGCTTCGCCTTTCCGCTGCAGAGGTGGTGGTTCTTACTGTCGTTATGACTGCCTATGCTATTTTTGAGCGCCCTCACAGAATCTTTTCCCTACGGATGCGAAAGACCCATGTCGCCTTTTGGGCACTAACGCTTTTGATTGCTTTGCTCTACATTGTTAGTCGCTTCTCTTATTTTGAGGTCCCTATACGTTATCATCGCTTTTATATGATCTATTTTCTATTTGCGCCAATACTGGCTTTCTCCCTTCTGGAGCTTTTATCGCCAGGTCACAAGAGGAGAGTGTCCATCTTTATTACTATTGCAGCAATTGTATTCGCATTCCGCTTCGATCGGGTAAAGCCGCAAGGCAGCATTGATGCTTTTGTTCCAGAATTAGGGCAGCTTGAAGGCCGTGTCTTAGTACAGACATCGCGATTGAAAGAATTGAAACATGCAGTTCAGCATCTCGTTCCGATGACTTCGAAAAACATTGCTCTTAAAGGCCTGTTTGCAGAATCTTCAGGGAATGCGGAGCATTTATTGAATCTTGAAGCCATCATGCTCGGGCCAAAAGCAACAAGGCGTGACCTTATGTGGTGGAGTTTTCCTTGGCCACCTTGGCCGCCATCCAAGGCAACATCGGTGTCTTTGGATTCCTACTTTAGATTGTTCCAAGTGAATCATGTTCTTGCGGACAAGAACATTGAGTTTCAGGATATCGATGTTCTTGATACCAAGACGATGGACAAGGGCTTTAAACTCTACAAGGTGGGTGATTATTCTCTGTTTGAGGTGCTTGACTATAAACCAAAAGCATTTCCAAAAGATTGGCTTGGATTGAGAGGGTGGTTTTATGGAAAGGACAATGCAGATCTTAAGGTTGGAGTTAAAGGAGAATCGCCAGTGAATATTTCCTATGCGGGGGCTGAGGTCGAAGTTCTGGAAGCGAATGAAGGCTTAAGTAAATTTAAGATTAAGGTAAATTCGGAAAGGCCTGTGCCTATTCTTATGAAACAAACCTATTCTGAGAAATGGATTGTGCATTCCGGCGTTACCCAACTTAAAACCTATCGGGCAACGCCTGCTCTAACATTGTTTTACGGGAAAGGGATTATTGACATTCATTTTGGTCAAACCCGAATAAATCTTCTGGGACAGATATTGTCAGCGCTGGGGGGATTTTGGATTCTTGCCTTTGGCGCGAAGCGTTATTTGAGCCGTGTTGGGGGATGAGTCTATAGACAAGTGTTTAGGGGAGAGAGCACAATTCTTTTACGGTAAAAGAGTAGAGGGGATCGAGATATTGAATGGTTCTGCTCAGGTCGGTTGGATAGATTAATGAACCGCTGCTACTTAATTGCAACCAGCACCGCACGGGTCATTACCGGTATAGCCGATTGAGCAGGAGCAGGTATATCCTCCATCGCATGTTTGGGCCATACCATTGCCATAAGAGTCGTTTGACATATTAGGTGGTGTGCAGAAGGCATTCGGGCCGCATGGGTTAGGGGAGCAAAGACTGGAGTCAGAGAAACCCTCATAGCCTCCGTAATAGTTTGAGCCACCGAGCCAGTCGGAAGGTAGGCTGTAATCACAGCCGTAAATGCCGTAACCGCAGTTATTGAGAGTGCAGTCAGCATCGTTGGTATTTAGGATACAGCCTTCGCCGATAACCCAATAGTCACAATCGTTGGGGCACGAGCAGGTACCGTCGGGATTGCAGGAGGCAATGCTACCGCATAGGCCAGGACAAACGTTGCAGTCTGTGCAGGTGCAGCCTGAGTTGCCATTGTCCGTGTAGCCATCACCGCAAATGCAGTACCATCCAGGGCCGTCGCCGTCACTGTCGTCAATGCACTGTGAATTTGGGCCGCATGGATTAGGGTCGCAAGGGTTGTTCGGCACACATTCCCACACTGCGCCGCCGCTATCGCTAAGGTCGATGCACTCCTCATTTGGGCCGCAAGGGTTCGGCTCGCAGGGGTTGCCTGGTTCATCAGGGAGTTGAGAACAGCCCGCATCATACGGATCGCCCGTGTAGCCGGGAATACAGGTACAGATATATCCGCCCCCTCCGCCGCCATAGCCATATCCGCCGCCATAGCCATAGTCGCCACCTCCGTAGCCATACCCTCCACCATTTCCGCTATCTGTGTTACTGCATGTGGCGTTTTGGGCGCACGGATTTGGCGAGCAGTAATCGACTGGTGGCAGTGAACAGCCGCCAGCATAGGGATTTCCCTGATAGCCGGGATAACATTCGCAGCTATAGCCTCCAGTGTTGCTGCTGCAGTTTGCATTTTGGGCACATGGAGAGGAAGCGCAGTAGTTTATGGCAGTACAGCCCCCGCTGTATCCATAGGGATCACCCTCATAGCCATCGTTACAGGTGCATGTATAGCTCCCTGCCGTGTTGGTGCAGAAAGCGTTGGTGTCACACTGGTGCGCGCCGGTTTGGCATTCGTTGATGTCTGCACATCCATCATTGCCGGTACCATTCCCACTAAAACCATTCATACATGTGCAGTCATAACCGCACTCATAGTCACTGCAATATGCGTTTTCATTACAAGGATTGGCCGTGTTGCATATGTCAATGTCGTAACACGGTTCAGTCCCACCGCCGCTACAGCCGTCATTGCATTGGCAGCTATAGGAGCCAGGGGTGTTGTTGCAAGTCCCTAGTCCACAATCAACGCTGTTACATTCGTTGATGTCGCTACAGCCACTGCCAGAAAATGCCCCAGTGATTTGGCAGGTCCAGGTGCCGCCGCCCGAATAGCCCGGATCGCAAGAAACGCTTACAGTTTGTCCGGTGGTTCCGGAGATAGAGCCGCTTGCTGAGTAATTCGAGTTCGCTGTTTGTGTTGAAGTACAGGCATTGGCGCTACAAGTGCCCGTCCAGGAGCTCCCATTCCAGCTCAAGTCGCCGTCATAGCCATTATTGCACGTGCAGTTTGGTGCGCCACTGGCGTTGTTTGGGCAATTCGCAGTGTCACACGAGGTATTGCTGCCCGAAGCGTTGTCGCCAGCAGCGTTGGTGGTCCCGGCCGCACAGGCGGCGCAGGTATTGGACGACACGTACTGGTTCGCGGCGCAGTAGGTAATGTCACATGAGGTGTTACTGCCCGACG
>CAXGWX010000215.1:0-5815 GCA_964013445.1 uncultured Bdellovibrionales bacterium
TGTAATTGTGGTGGAGTAGTGAAGTGATTTTTGCTGCGGCCAAACGTCTTTATTATTTATGGTGCCACAAGGTCGATTAACACCAACCCTTATCTTTCAAAATAGGCTCAAGGGCCCGCAGACTGGCATCATGCAGCGGGCCATTTGAGGCCAGGAGTCCCTTGGTCATGGCCACATCTCTTTTATTGTAGCGTAGAGGTTCACCAAAGAGGTCGGTCATCAGACCACCAGCGGCGCGTATAATGGCTTCCGGTGCACAAGCATCCCATTCCTTGGTTTGGTTCGATGTGGTGAGGTAGACATCTGCTACCGCTTCTGCGACCCGTAGTACTTTGAGGCCGACACTTCCCATGGGCATGGTTTTGTCAATCTTCAGTGATTCGGCAAAGCGTTGCACATTCTTGGACGGGTGGGATCTTGAAACCATAAGGGTGGCATTGGCCGGCTGGTCTTCGCGGGTGACAGATACTTTCTTACGCTCGCCGTCACGTTCGATCCAGGCTTCGCCCGGTATTCCGGAAATGAGCGTGTCGGTGGTTGGTTCAAAGACGACCCCAAGACGGGCTTCCCCGTCGATGGCCAAGCCAATCATGACGGAAAATTGGCCATTCCCCTGAACGAATTCCCGGGTTCCATCCATGGGGTCAATGCACCAGACCCGACGTTTGTTGTGTCGTTCTGTGTCGTCCGCGCTTTCTTCTGCGAGAATGGCGTCATCGGGCATTGCCGCTTTAATCGCGTTTACAATCAACTCGTTGGCTTCTTCGTCCGCAACAGTAACAGGGTCCGACTGGGCCTTGTCCTTGTAGCTGACCTCAAAGTCCGATTGGTAATACTTGAGCAGTACCTGACCCGCTTCCCGGGCTAATTTACAGGCAATATCCAACTCTTTTTCAAGGCTCATGCTGAGGCGCTATAGCCGCTCTTGTCCCGAGGTGCCAGAAAATTCCTGTCCCGCAACCGCTTCCTCCAGCAGATCCGATCTTAAAAAAGCCGCTTCAACGCATTGACGCGAAGCGTCGCTTGCCCTAAAAGTCGAATGTTTTTAAGGCCTTTAAATGGAGTAGGGGATATGTCTAGTCAGATTAAGAATCTCGTTTTGGTTGCCAGTGCAAAAGGTGGTGTCGGCAAGTCGACTGTGGCGGTAAATCTTGCCTTAGCCTTGCGGAATCTGGGCTATCGAACCGGTCTGCTGGATGCGGATGTTTATGGTCCATCGATTCCAACCATGCTCGGCAAGGATGCAAAGCCCACCTCCGAGGACGGTAAGAACATCAAGCCCGTTGAGCGTTTCGGCATCAAACTTATGTCCATGGGTTATATGGTCGACCCAAACATAGCAATGATCTGGCGTGGCCCGATGCTCGCTGGGGCGGTGACCCAGTTCGTTAATGAAGTGGATTGGGGAGAGTTGGATTATTTGGTTTTCGATTTGCCTCCTGGTACGGGTGATATTCAGTTGACTCTTGCCCAACGTTTTAAGGTGCGGGGAGCATTGATGGTGACAACACCACAGCAGGTTGCCTTAGATGACGTTATCCGTGGTAAAGCGATGTTCGACAAGGTACGCATACCTATCTTAGGCCTTGTGGAAAACATGAGCTACTTTATTTGCCCCCATGGTGATCGAGTTGAGATTTTTGCCCATGGTGGTGGCCAAAAAGCGGCTGAAGAATTGGATTTAAACTTTTTTGGTGAGATTCCTATCGAGACAAATATTCGTATTTGTAGCGATTCTGGAACTCCGATTGTCGAGGCAGAGCCCGATTCGGAGAGCACGGGGCGTTTCATTCAGGTGGCGCGCCAGCTCGACGAAGTTATCCAGGAGCAGGAGGCCGCAGAAGCGGAATCACAAAAGGGCCGGGGCAAACTCAAAATCATTACCCATTGATCGAGGTGCAGGAGGTTGATGTGATGTTCAGAGGATTTCTTGTTTTATTTTTGGGGCTGACTCTCGGGTGCACTACTTTGTCACCGGAGGACCTGAAGGTCGCGCCAGGCTTGCAAACAATGGTGCCTCAGGAAGCGAATTCGAGGACTCTTGCGCATCTGGATGTGAATTCGGACCAGGAACTCAATGACAAAGATGTAAAACTTTTTAGCGAGCTTTATCAGGCAGCTCAGGCTGAAGCGGACAGTCGCAGTCTCGATTGCTCTGCGGGTGGAGTACTTTATGAGGGCGCTAAAGATGGGACTCCGGTTTTCGCCAAACTACAGAAGGATAAGGGCGGCGCTTTTACTCTCGAAGGTCTGAGTAATGAGGAGTTGCGTGAACTTACAATCGAGTCTCGCTGGTTAACCTTACAGGTTAGGCAGGCTGTGGCCGGGAATCTTGCCCCTGGCCAGGCAACATTTGGCGGCTCTCTGGCGGCTAAATTTTCGATTGCGGAAAAAGACGATTTTACACCGGTCGAATTCTGTGAGGCCCTGGCCCGTTTTGAACCAAAGGAAATTGTAGGTGAAGGTTTTGTGCCGACAGCGGTTTTCGATTTGGACTCTACCATATGGCTTGGCAATGTGACGGACCGATTCCTGGCAAAACTTGTCGAGATGAAAATGCCCCAGGCAGAAAGCAATCCGGCTCTGATAGAATTTCTCAAGACCCAAGCAAATATAGACGCTAAAGCAGTGGAAGCAAATACGGCTCTGCAGAATGCGCAAATCATTTTACGCCGGGCCATGGACAAAACCCTTCCTAAAGAGCAACAGGTCAGCCCTAAGGATGTGTTCTTTAATATCATTGCCATGTTAAAGGGGCTTGATGTGAAGGTGGTGCGGGATGTGGCCAGGGAAGTTTATGAGACTGGTTTACGTGAGGCGCCGGCCTGGCGCCATCGGGTGTTCTCCGATGAGAGCGGCTGTGGCATGCGGCAGGTGGTAAAGACTTTGCAAGATAAAGGGGTGCAGGTCTATGTCCTATCGGCTACACTCCACATCTTGGCTCTTGAAGGGGCGCGAATGCTTGGTATTGACGAAAAATTTGTCCAGGGAAGTCGCTTGGGGAAAGCGGATGGAAAGTATACGGGGGAATTGGCAGAAGGTACTTACTATATCAAAGGTGAGGTCGTTCGTCAGTGGCTGGATACCCCACCTTTATTGGTTTTTGGCGACTCGGCCAGCAGCGATTTCTCTATGCTGCAGGAAGCCTCGGTTGCTGGGGTTATGGTGAATCCCAGTTCGCGTATGCTGCAGCGGGATGCGAAAGAAACAAATGGTCGCTTATTGGGCGTTGTGTTTGCAACCACAGAAATTGATACGGAGACTGGCAGAAAGTGATGCGTAAGTTAGGACTTTCGACTCTCTTGGGAGCAGTCCTGTTTTCGGGACTGAGCTTGGTGCAGAGCGGTTGTGGTGAAGAGATTCGCTGTAATGGTTTTCTGGCGTCGGAGTCGACCAATGCCCCGGAAATCACACGCATCGAAAAGCTCAAGCAGATGCCCGGAGACCCATGGACGATTATCATGTCTCTTTACTTCATCGACAGGGATGGGGATTTGGCCAGTGGGGATGGGGACGATACGGGAGTGATGAACTTCTTTTTAAATGGTGGTCTGGAGGCAAGCGCTCAGAGCATGGAGACTGTGTTTGAGCAGAGTGCTTTGGGTAGTGGGGAAACCAATGGCAATGCCTGGTTTGCTATTCGTTTTGATGATGCATCAACGCCGGATGGAGCGAGAGTGAATTTTGAGACCCAATTGGTCGACGGCAGTGGCAATCGTTCAAATTGCTATGTTGTTAATCTTACCTTTGATGTCACCGAGTAGCTGATAGGGAGTGAAGTTAAGATGAGCTATCCTGAAAATGAAGACGATTTTGTGCAAGAGTCGGTAGAAGAAAATGGTGACAAGGCCGGGTCCCTTACGGAGGGTATTCGCAAGGCGCTTCTTTATGGAGCGAATGCAGTATTTACTTCGGAAGATGGGTTGAAAAACATGGTCACGGATCTGAAGCTACCAAAAGAGGCGGTTTCGTTCTTGCTCACTCAAACCGACAAAGGCCGTCGCGAGATTTTGGACAGCGTTTCCGGAGAGGTTAAGCGCTTTCTTGAAAACGTGGACATCGCTGGGGTCTTCCGTAAGAGCTTAAGTGGGCTAACCCTGGAAGTTAAATCGGAAATAAAGTTTCGCGAAAATGATGTGGAGGTTGAAAACACAACCGTCACTCGCAAGCCAAAAAAGAAAACCCGCAAAAAGAGTGCGACGAAATAACTTTCGACTCAGTTTTCTTCAATCAAGACAGTTAATGAAAACTCTTTGAGATCCTCATTCTTGTGGTGGGCAGGCCCGTCTTCTTTAAAGAGGAGTTCGATGGCTCCAGGCTTGTTGAAGTTTAAGATGAAGCTTGTTGAATCATTCGCCTCCGAAATTTCCAGCTTTGCATTCAGCCGTTTGTTAATGTTTTGCCAACGGCATCCCAAGGCCTTTCGTGAGGGCAGTTCGATGGTCAGTGGGGTGCTGACACCAAGACGTACTCGTGTGCCTTGGTCGACCATTCTTAGGACCCGCATAGCATTCTGCCTTTCGGCCGTCTGTTGGAGAACCTGCGCTTGTAAGAACTCAGCCAGGCTCTCCTGAGCACCCAGGGTGATTTGGGGTGAATCGTGGAGTTGCACCAGACCATCGAGCACCGGATCGGGGAGGAAGGGCAGATGCTTTATGTCTTCGAGGGCCAGGACAACATCAAAAAAGCTTACCGGCTCCTTGCTGCCAAGGTATCCCTTGAGGCGGTCGATAAAGCGCTGCTCTCTTTGTGTGGTGCTTAGCATTCGCTTATAAAATCCCACTGCTTGGTGCGGGCCACAAGTCAAAAGTTGCAGACCTTTTTATAATATTTCAGAGTGCTCAAATGGTTGTGAATATGCACATCTTGTCCGGATAGGCCAACGCTAACTTGCTGATTTAAAACACCTATGTTTTTGGCACCCTCTTTGCTCTGTAAGAACCGAGGGCTTTAGAATGCACAATGCTGCGAGGACTTGTGCGCCTTTGGCTCCAGCAACACAACACGGGGATTAAAAAGATGGTGCGACTCAACGGAACAATCTTCCTTCTTTCAGTATTTCTGACCGCTTCTTGTCATTTCGGTGACAGCGCTTTTTTTAAGGGCAAGGGTGAAGGCCAAAGGCATGCGGCGCAAAAAGCAGGGGCCGAGTGTCCGGTTGTTTTTTCGTCGAATGCATCTTGGAACAATTATTTCGCTAGTGGTGGGGCAACGGAATTCCCATGTGGGCTTCGTTTTACCGGGGAAATCAACTGTGATTCAGGAAGTAAAGAAGGCGAGCCTGCCTGTGTGGATGCTCCAGAGCCACTGATGATCACCGGCGCCATTCCCGATGCAGAAGAAGAGGGTTTCCCTGTCTATCTGCGTATCGAAAACACGGCGTTGACCGCCCAAGGTTTGGCCAAGGTGACCAAGGACATCAGGCAAATCTATAGCGGCAATGCACGGGGACTCACGGTGATTCGTCATAATGAGGAACTGAGCCATATCGGCTGTCCTGATGTGAACGATGAGCGCTGCCAAGCTTTTCATGGTTTGGATAATGGTCAGATCCAGAAGATGCCTATGCTGATTGAAAATAACCCCAACCTGGCGGGGGTTGAACTCCTGCGGGAAGCTGGTTGGTCCAGTGAGGGCGATATTAATCCCGTCTTGATAGTCCGAGGTAATCAGCAACTTCAAACTTTTAATGTTTATCAGTCCGACGGTTCGTCTACGGCCCCGATTCGCAGTAATGGGCTGCGGTTTGAGAACAATGGCTCTGCTGAGCAGGCATGGACCTTAGAGCTTTCAGAGTTTCGTGGTGACGGGCCAC
>CAXGWX010000216.1:0-5714 GCA_964013445.1 uncultured Bdellovibrionales bacterium
ATATACCGCTTCAATCCAGGAGGGGGACCGAAACCTACTAGGAAGCAAAATTCGCACCATTCTTCACCGAAGCCCTAAGCCGCTTAAAACACTCGCTTTTTGTCCCTCCCGATTCTTCTGAAATGGATATTCAAGACATCATACCTCCCGAGCTGGTGCCAACTTCCCCCAAAGCCCCTTAATGCTTCCGAGGTCGTAAACCAAACCTTCACCTCGCGCCTCTAATACAGTAGAGATGGAAAAAAGGCTTAATGGATTAATGGCAGAAGTGGTTCTTAGCGTAGATTGCGCCAGAGATATCAACGAGGAATTTCGCGTCCTGGTTAGAGACTTTCGTGGCAAAGCGTTGGCCCTCGCCTATCGTTATGTCAACGACAAGTCCGCCGCATCAGATGTGGCCCAAGAAGCCTTCTTGAAGGCCCATAGAGCCCTTCCCAAATTTCGTGGCGAGTCGAAAATCTCGACCTGGTTCTATACGATACTCGTCAGAGAGGCTAAGCGCTACAATCAACGGCAAAAGCGTAAAGAACAAATCCTGAATCTTTTTGCCTTAAGAAGCAAAGTTGAACCGTGCTCTACTGCCCAACAGTTCGAAAAAGTTGCGCGCCATAACCTGCAACAAGAAATCCTCGAGGCCTTGGAAAAACTGAGCACCAATCAGAGAGATGTGATTATTCTTATTTATATGCAAGGCATGAGTGTTGATGAAACCGCAAAAATCTTAGAAAAAGCAAATGGAACGATTAAGAGTCACTTAAATCGAGCACTACAAAAGTTGCGCGAAGAACTTCAACAAGCAGGAAGGGCTATGTGATGCAGGGACAAAAGTCGAAGGAAGAATTGGTCACACAACTCGAAGCCATCGGTGCTTCCTCGCCATTTAACGAGATGGATGAACAGGCACTTGAAGCAAAAATCATGGGACAACTTTCACAAGGCAGCACTGCCAGCAAAACACCTCTGTGGCTTGGCCTGGCTGGCGCCTTAAGTGCCGGCTTACTCTTCGGCGTATTCTTCTTCACAGAACAAGCTCCGCCGGCAGAACATCAACACTGGCTGGCTCTTGTTTATGAAGCGGAGTCAGTACTGGAAGACGATATGTTGGAAAACGATTCCCATGAGCACCAGGAAATCGAATACACTTTAGGTTGGGAGTTAAACGAGAATGATACAGCCATAGCCCAATGGCTTTTCCCTAATGAACAAGTCAGCGAAATCGATTTAAGCGAATATTTATAAACAAGGAGACAATAATGCTTGGACATAATAACATTATAGTGCGCACCACGGTCTTTACGGCAGCGCTTATCATCTGCACCAACGTACAGGCTCGCCCACAAGGGGGCATGGAAATTGATCACAAGCTGCTTGAGCGTGCGGCTGATGATTTAGGCTTAAGTGACGATGTACTCGAGAAGGTCAGGGCTGCGAGCTATGAAGCGGATCGAGCAGCCATTGAGATTCGCTCGAAACTCGATCGGGCCCGACTCGACTTTCAACAAATGATGAGCTCTGACAACCCCGCTGAACAAAAGGTTTTGGCGCTTGTCGAAGAAATGGGTGCACTTGAAACGAGCATGCGAAAAAACCGAGTTGGCCTACTCTTAAAGGTCCGCCCCCTACTCACCAAAGAGCAGCGTCAAAAACTCAAGAAACTGATGCGCAAAGAGCGAAAACGACAACGTGGGGAGCGCGGAGAAAAACGACGTCAACGGCGTGAACAAAGAAAGGGCAGCGGAGACCCCATGAATTTCGATACTGGGGAACAAGGCTCAGGCGACAGCCGTCAACGCGGAGAGCATCAGCGCCGACGATAGTGGCTTACGTAGTCCAGCGGGCCATCGAGCTTGTCAGACAAGATCTGCACTTCAATGGTCAAGATGCTTCCATCTGCGTTCAGAGACATACGGGCTCGACGTTTTCCACGTTCACTTTGAATTATTTGCACAAAGGAATTATCCTCGTTCCATAAACGCCAAAATTTAATCGCTTCGCCCTCATGCGTTCGTGCAGCCACCGGATTTCCGTCAATGCGTGACGTCAGCGGCATATTACGTTCACTGTTGAGGGTTAAAACCCCATCCTTTTGCCTGAAACTTAGCTTAGCGAGCACAAAACAGCTTTTTTCTATCCGGGCCCGAGCAATCGGTCGAATCAAGAAATTAAACTGCTGTGCCCCTGCCTCAATCGCCGCTTGCCGCCTGGATTTATCATCCTGGCGATTCAGGAGTTCATAGTCGCCAACAAAGGCGGAAAGGTCGCGCGATGGTTCTTCCAAAGCTGCGGTCTGAGCCCCCAGCATCATAAGTGAAAAGCTAATAAATAACATAGACTTAAGCCCTTTCCTTCCTGTGTGAAACAGACATCCTGGGGCTTTTTGATCCATTGTGGAGCTAAGTGGCAAACTTTAACGCATCGACTGGCCACCACTCACCGATACACTCAATAGAGCTTTGTACGAAGGCCCAGGTTTGTCCGAGCCCGTACAAAGTCCACATAACCAAGGTTTTATCAAAGGACAAGGACTATTATGAAATACGTGAAAATCCTCAGCCAATTCGGCCTTTCCTGTACGATCTTTGCTTTTGCGGCAGCGCTTACTTTGAGTGCCTGCGGTGGAGAAGAAGAACAAGGGGTTCCCAAGGTCAAAAACAACGGCAACCTGGATACGCAAAGCACAGGCGATGACAATAGCTCCCAAGAGGAAGAAAAGTCAGACTGTGTGGTCATCTGTGAAAAGCAAATCAGCTGTATGGGCAACCTTAGCTGCCAACCTGGAAGTGTTGGTACAGTCGAGCAGTGTGCGGCTCAATGTGAGCAAAGCCCACCTTCCCAGGAGCAAGTCAATGCCTATGCCAGCGCGACCTGTGATCAGATCAACGCTTCGGTCTGCATGGAAGCAAGCGCTCAGCAGGCATGTGATTGCTCAGCCTACGCCTCCCAAGGTGGTGGAAATGGTGCGTGCGATGAAGGACAAACCTGTTTTCCAACTCAGCAGAGCGGATTAAACGTCTGTGCCACAAGTTCAGGCGCCTTCCCTTCCGATGCGGCAACATGTGATGGATCAACTCCATGTGCGGAAGGCTATAGCTGCATGATTGAATCCGCCGGTGCCGCTGCCGGTTCATGCCTGAAAAACTGCTAAAGACGAAACAAGTTCTTCGCGGGAAGCCACAAACTTTCCGCGAAGGCGTTTCTAAGTTCTAGCTATCAGTCAAAGCACATGAGCGGTTTACCCTATCTGCTAACCAGGTCCAAAAGTCCTTATCTTTAAGAAACTCATGATTCGCTAGCCTGCCAGGCAAAACAAAGTCTCTATCTGAGCCCTGTAAGCGACACAGTGCATACGCCACCACATAAGGGACATGAGCCTCTGTTCCGCCCTCCTCTATATAGTGAACCAAGTTATCGGCTGCAGTTTCATAGTCTCTTCCGGCAAGGGCTTCGACGGCCCGGTGATAGGCAATATCCCTGCCGGATTCGTCCTCCTGGAGAGCGCGAACGATACGCAGAATATCCGCATTCGATCCCATAACTCGGACCACGACATCATCGAAATCTGAATAGCTCTGAATTTGCTCTATGAGGTGCAAAGTTGTCCTCGGATTTTTAGACGGCTTAAAGCCCCACAGGGTTTTAAGCAGGCGCTGCACATTTAAGCTCTTATCATCCGGGTAAAATTCCTTTGGCCATAGTCTACGAATCCAGGAGCTTTTCCGTAAACGCTCTTCTCGCTTTCCTGCCTCTGCCCACTCTAACAAGTCAGCGTGAACACTTAAGGGGAAATCGAGAGACAGGCGTCGAGGATGACTATCCCTTAAGGGCAAAGCATCACTCCAGAATTGCTCCAGCTGGGCCGCATCCCCTAAAAAGGTAGCGGCCATTAACTTAGGAGTTTCAACGAGAATATTGTTCAGCTCAATCCTCGCTTCGGACTCCTTCCAGACGCGCTCAAGATGATTTACGCTAGGTCCTTGGTCATAACCTTTACCCCCCATTAAAATCCAATCAGAGCCCACCCCACGCCAGAGCGTACAATCGTCAAAAACATTACAGAACGCTTTGCCGATGCTTTTCGTGTCTGCCAGCTCCAACGAGTGCAAGGGCAACCAGTAGGTCACCAAACCGCCAGACTTTAAACGACTCTTCAGGAGCTCAAAATATTCCTGCGAGTACAAATTCACGACCCCCTTGGCCTTGGGAGGCGGTGGTTCCCCCGTAATGATGTCGTATTTCTTCTCCCGGCTATTTAAAAAGAAGCGCCCATCTTCAATCGTTACCTTCACTCTCGAATCTGCCAGCGGGTGTTTTGGCTTGTGCTTAAAGGCCAAGTCACTAAAAGCGACAATCTCTTCAGAGATGTCAACAACATCAATATGCTCGAGGGTCTCTATATCCGTTAGCGCGCTCGCTGTGTTCCCCATGCCATAAGAAATCAGCAAGGCATCCTTAGGGTCCTCATGAAATGCCCAGGGCAGATAGGCAAAAAGATTCATATACCGGCGGTCAATAATCCGGTTCATCGTCATGGACGTGTTGTTGGTCACCAAACGATGATGTACTGGCTTTCCAAAAACTTTCTTTTCCAGGTAAACAATAGTTTCATTCAGCCCCTCGTGCACGAGAATCGGCGACATATTGGCCTCATAACGACGGATAACCTGCGAAATATGATACTTGTGCATATCGCCGAAAGGAAAAGCGACAAGCGAGCAAAGTGCGGGCAAAAGAAGAGCATAGTGCTTTAGAGAGCGGTTCGCTTTGCTCAGCAAAACAATCAAACCGATAAGCAAATAAGAAGCGGTTAAAAGAAAGATACTGTTTTCAATGGCCAGAAATGGCAGCAAAATAAATGTTGCTATCGGGGCACCGAGAACAGCACCTGTGGTGTTGGCAAATGTCAAAAGAGCTGCGCTTCTACCGTGTTCGCCCACCTCTTTTTGAATCAACTCCCCAAGAAAGCAAAATATAATTCCAGAAAAGACAGCTGTAGGTAAAACCCAAATTGCAGAAATAGCCCATAGCTTTGCTCCATAACTCAGTTCCCAAGCAGCAACATCACGCAACAAATAGTATCCGACCACAATACAAAGCGATGGGCATACTGCAAAAAAAACGGCTAAAAGCTGCACTTTCTCCGAGCGCAAAGCAAAAAACCGTTCCGCTACCCAAGAGCCGCAAGAAAGACCAAATAAAACACATGCCAGCGGAACCGCAAAAGTTGTGCTGGAGGGAAGGGTATAAAGCAGAAGAAAACGGAACCAAAAGACTTCCAGAGCCAACATGGTCGCACCGGCTAAGAATGCGGCAAGAAAAAGTAAGGAAAAGGGATAACGCAACGAAGACAAAGGTGTCTGAGTAAGCTCAGCTCTTGCTGAGTCATCCGCAATGGATGAGACACGCAAGCACAGGGCGACCAATGAGGCAGCAATAAGATTACCCATTGCCGCAACAAGCCCTGAGCCCAAAATCCCCAAGGCCTCCAAAAGAAAATATTCGGCGATTAAAATCCCAAGAACTGCACCGGCCGTATTAAAGGCGTAGAGAAAGCTTAGGTTTTGCCCAAAGCTTTGTCCGTGGTCTTTGAGCAAACGGGTCAAAAGCGGCAGGGTCACCCCCATGGCCGTCGATGGCACCAGCAAGAGCCCGGCAGCAAGCAGAAAGCGCAGTCCGTTGAGGGTCCAAAAATCTTCGGATAGTCCACCTAAAAAAGT
>CAXGWX010000217.1:0-5712 GCA_964013445.1 uncultured Bdellovibrionales bacterium
CACAAGGGGTGGTTTATCTCAATGCGGAGAGCGGTACAAAAGTAAGTCCCATAGACAATTATCTGCAACGGGCCATCGAAATGCTCGGGGAAAATACCGGGGCTGCGGTTGATAATGTGCGCATGTTTGAGCGCGCCACAAACGACCCACTCACCGGGCTTCCGAACAGTTCCTATTTTCTTCTGCACCTGGCTAAAATTATGCGCGAAGCAAACGAAGATTCAGTCGCTGGAATCCTCCTTCTCGACATGGACCACTTTAAACGTATCAATAATGCGGCGGGCGCGGAGGTCGGCGACAAAGCGCTCATCGACGTTGGGGAAACATTGCAGGACATCGCACGAGCTGATGGACTGGTCGCACGCTACGGTTCAGATAAATTTGCAATCCTCTTGCCCCCAGAAGAGGATACTCCAATTGCCATTCGTGTTCGCGACGTTGCTGAACGAGCCAGAGCTGCTGTTGCAGCAAAAAGTTACCACGGAATAAGCCTGAGCGCTTCGATTGGGGGGCTGACTTATCCAGGCAAAGAAGGCATCGAAAGTGCACCCGATCTTATTGCCTGGGCCGATGATGTACTAAGCCGCGCTCGCGCCAAAGGTCCTGGCGGTGTCGAAATTGAAGCATCATAAAAGATTAGCGTAAAGCCAGGTAGACCTTCGCCTTAGCCACACCGCTTATGCGCACAGTTTTTCGTCTTCCCGTCGCGCCACTGACCACTTGGACTTGCGCTTTAGCAATGCCAATCTCCTTAGCTAAAAAGCGCTCAAGCTCTTGGTTTGCTTGCCCTTTAACTGGCGCAGCCTTTAATTGAACTTTAAGTCGAGCATCCTGTAAGCCCATAATGCGGATCCTCGATGAACGTGTAACCACCAGAATTTCCAGAAAAACATCCCCACCGCGTTCGGAAATCCAGGATTCCAGCGATACCTGCTCTACAGCCAATCCGGTATAAGCCTAGTTGCTTTTGAGGTTGCCGCTTAGTGAGCCGCTGTTGCTCTGTGTCGCCGTATTGCTAACACGCCGGCTCGCAAGAGTTGTCACACTGGCTTCAAGCTGGGCACCCAGCCCTTCTTCCGTGTGAATATCGAGAATCTTATTGTGGGTTTCAAGGACATTACGCATGTCTTCGATAAGTCTTGCCCGCTGAATACGAAGCTCGCGCATTTCATCAGATAATGCGTTCACTTTGCTTTGGGTACTCTGCACGATTTGCTCCGCCTGCACCTCAGCTTCAGCAATGATAACCTGAGCCTCTTTGCGCGCCTGCTCACGCACATCGTCCATGGCACGTTGTGTGGTCAGCACCGCTTCTCTAAGCATCTCATCACGACCACGGTGATCTTCGAGCTCATTTTCAAGATGTTCACGGGCAACTTTATGTTCGGCAACCTGTCGTTGCAAGTCAACCATTCGCTGGGAGACTCTATCGAGAAATACCCGAACGTCCTCTGTATCGTATCCGCGCCATACGACCTTAAATTGCTCTTGCTGAATATCTACCGGTGTGATGCTCATGCTTTCCTTTCTGCTTTTTGGTCTCTTGGACCAAAAATCCCCTCGCCGATTCGTACCATATTTGTGCCTGCTTGAATAGCTTCTTTGAAGTCATTTGTCATACCCATGGACAAAAGCGTACATTTGGGATCGATCTCCAAAGAGATACGATCTCTAAGATCTTTTAGTTTATCAAAGAAGCTTACGGCCCCTAGTGCACGCGGCGGTACGCCCATCAAGCCACACACTCTGAGCCCTTTCAACTGCTGTATCTCGCGACAAAAATCCATCACTTCATCCGGTGCTACCCCACCTTTCTGCGACTCTTCACCAATGTTAACTTGCAACAAAACATCCTGACTTTCTTCGCCAAGATGTTTTTGCAACTCTTCCGCCAAGGATAAACGGTCCAAGGATTGAATGAGTTGAACCCACGGTAATATTTTGCGAACCTTATTGCGCTGCAGTCGACCAATGAAGTGCCACTGCACATCGGCGCGGCCGGTCTCGGCGAACGCCTCTGCCTTGATGAGCAACTCCTGGGCCGTATTTTCCCCAAATACCCGTTGCCCCGCATCGTAGGCTGCATAACAGCGCTCCAAGCTCTGGCGCTTAGAGACCGCAACCAATTGCACCTCGTCCAACGAACGCCCTGCCTCCAATGTGGCCGCCTGAATCTCTTGTTGTGCTCTCTCTAAAGCCTCAGCAACCCCATTCATGTCAGACTCTTGATCACCGCAATCACCTCAGCCAGCGGCAAGCCGATAACATTCGTATAGGAGCCGTTGATGCGATCAACGAAGACACCTCCGCCCCCCTGTATGGCATAAGAACCGGCTTTATCCCGACCTTCTCCTGAAGCCACATAGTTGGCAATTTCAACATCCGATAATTCGCGAAAATGCACCTCCGTATCGACCACCTGAGTGCGCTTAACGCCCAGACGACCAACACAGAAACTTGTCAAAACCCGATGCGGCGTCCCTGATAAGGCTTCTAACATCTGGCGTGCTTCCTCATCGTCCTTGGGTTTACCTAACTGTTTATCCCCCAAAACAACCATTGTATCGGCGGAGATGGCAACCTGCTCACTCAGATAGAATTTGCCCATTTTTCGCTCCGCCAGCTCGATCAAGGCCCGGTCAACCGCCAAGCCTGGACTCAGGGTTTCATCCACCGTGTTCTCTTTGACTTCCACATCGTAGCCCGCAGCCCGCAACAAATGTAGGCGTCGTTCCGACTGCGAGACAAGATAAATCTTCTGCATAATTAAATTAAGAGGTAAATTGGCCTGAAAAGCAAGCCTAGTCCAGAATGTATTGATCCGGATCTTGCGGCACGCCGTTGAAACGAACTTCATAGTGCAGGTGAGAACCTGTGGAGCGCCCCGTATTCCCAACCCGGGCAATCACCTGCCCACGCTCGACTTCTTGGCCCATTTCCACATGGTATTTGGACAAATGGGCATAATGGGTCTGAAAGCCAAAGCCGTGATCAACCACGACGGTTTTGCCATAGCCGCCCCTGTCACCGACAAAGACAACAATACCTTTCGCCCCAACAAATACTTCTGAGCCATGATCTGCAGCATAGTCGACACCTTTATGCATCACATGCTGATTTGTATAAGGATCGGTACGAGTACCAAAACCGCTGCTTAAAAGCTTCGAGCGAACTGGCCGGACAGAAGGTGTTGAGCTCAGCAGCGCACCATTGTCACCAAAGAACTCATACAATTCCCGGAGCTTTCGCTCCTGACGCAGGGCCTCCTCATCGGTTGACTCAAGTTTTGAATCAAGTAAACGCAAAGCCAGCTTCGAATCAATCAACTCGTCCGCAAACTCAATCCGTTCCCCTTCCGCAAAAAGCACCGAACGTAATTGAGCTTCCTCAGGCATCAAGGGTCCCATGGCCAGATTCCGTTCTGGGTCATGCAAGCGGGTAATGCTACGAACGCGCTCGGCGAAATGGTCTATCTTTGCAAGTTTTCCATCAATACGCTGCACCTCATCCTGCACCAGATGCAATTTTGCTCGCAAGACAACGTTCTCTTCTTCGAGTTGGCGGCGTTGGGTTGCCTGATCCAGCACGTAAAAATAATGAACAATCATGAAGCCGGCCAAGCCGACCACCGCAAATGCGGCCAAAAAGAGTTGATATACTCTGCGCTCAAAAACCTTATAACGACGCACCTTGGCCGAGCCTTCAGGTACAATCAAAACTGTATAAGATTTTTTCTTCACTCAATCCCTCTACAAGAAGTACCGCCGACGGTCAATTCCACAGCCCATTCTTACCTATGCAAGAGAATCGGCATCAGGCGCCATCCGTCCTGTCTAAATACCTCAAAATAGTAACTTATTCTATTTTTCCGCGATCTCCGACCCTAGACCTCCTGAAAGAGATATGGGCGTAAGCAGTCAATTCGCGTATCCACCGTTTCCGGATCCAAATACCATAAAGTCGCCGCCACCGAAGAGAGCAAGGAGTTCCCATCCTGGGGCGTAAAACAGAAGCCCACCACCTCATTGTCGTTACGCACAGCCAAGGTTGGTGTCGAAACCACGGTCTGGCTCAAAATACGTCCATAATGACCATGCTCACGACCAAAAGAGAATACGGAGTTTGCGCTGCCCTTTTCCGTAATCGCAACGCGCCGGTTTTCCCGCAATCGAGCCATGACATTGTCCATATCCAGCTTAAACTTTGTCTTCACCGAAAAATGCAAAGCGTGCATATATTGTGAATTTGTTTTGCAGGCACTGGAAAAGAGATTGAAGTCGTGCCCCAGGGTTTTGAAAAGATGATAGGCATCACGAGCGTGATGCGTACCAAACTGCGCATCCGAATGACCACCGAGCTGTGGCGCCGGGATAAAGCTGCCGTCTTGCGAAATATCGTTGGCACGGCGCAAGCAAAGAAAACGTCCTTCATCCAAAGCCAGTTCCCCCTGGCCGTCATCGGCCAAGGTGTCGAGTAACACGGATATATTGTGCGTATTACATGATACAACCTGGATAAACTGGTCTTTGTCCTGCTCGAGAATATGATCATTGATGCCACGAGCATACATCTTACCAAAGCCAAACTCCGATCCCTGAGCAATAAAGCCACGCACCTTATCCGCATAGCGCTCATAGTATTGATGCTTGTTTTCCGTACCGATGCCGCTGGGAGTACAATCAATCACCACCGTTGCACGGGCAATCGCCTCTTCAGACTCATAGGCAACTTCCAAACCCATTTCTTTGAAGGCCTGAACATGCTCACTGGATGACGACATCAGCGCGCCCCGCCGAACCATCTGCTCAAGTTTAGGTCGGTCCCCGCGCAAAGGTCTGTTTTTATTAAAGGTAACTTCATCAATACCGAAGTCTTCTTTATGATCACTCAATATTCCAGTTAGGGGTTCACCAATCGTACCCGTACCAATGATATGTACTATAACCTTAGACATTTATGTCCTCCACTCACAGAAGTTAGTTAGAATCCATCGGGGCAGAGGCCGATTACCCTTAATAGTCGAAAGATACAACACCAATGAGGAGCAAAAATCTCAGAAAATAACGGTTTTCAAGCCGGATCCGCACTTGCCTAGGGAGATCGCCAAAGCCGCGCTTTACCCTGTTTTAGCAGTTCCTGCACACCGCTTTGCGGCGCCCCAAAGCGCTCTCTCGGCACCCAAACTGGGCGCTTCAATCTGTTGGCCCAAGTGGCGGTGCTGAGGCTTCCAGAGCGGGCTTCTGCACTGACCACCATGAGGTTTTTCGCTTGCCCGGCTATAAAGCGGTTTCGGCGTGCGTGATGTGACGGCCAGCTTGAAACCAGCGGCGGTATTTCACTGACCAAAGCACCGCCGGCAGCCAATATCGAAGCGAAAAGGGTCTTATGCCCTCTCGGATAGATTCTATCGGTGGCTACTCCCAACCAGACAACGGTTTTTCCCGCTGCGCTTAAAGCTCCCTGATGGGCAGCCCCATCAATTCCATAGGCCCCACCCGAAACAATCATTTCCCCCTTAAGTGCGTGCCTCTGTGCAAACTGGGCTGCCCAGGCACAACCAGCCAAGGAAGCCTTACGACTGCCTACAACTCCCCAGCCCCGCAGCCAAAGACATTCCAGGGCGCCACGAACAAAGACTAAGGCTGGAGGCTCGGGAGTCTCAACCAGCCAATGTGGAAAATGCCAACAATCTAAACCATGAATCCCTAATGC
>CAXGWX010000218.1:0-5706 GCA_964013445.1 uncultured Bdellovibrionales bacterium
TAGATATCGCAAGAATCATACCGGAAAGCCTGGGCCAGGTCCACGTAACCCTCTGTAATTAAAGCGTTTGATTCTGTGATCCGGCTCACAAAGGGGATTTTGTGCGGGCCTTGCGCAAGGCCCGTCCCGCAGGACTTGCACAAAGCAGAGATGGATTCATTAGAGACAGTTTGACCTATCGAGGGCCGACCGCTGGACTTGTATTGCCCGTTAGTGCGGTCACAAAAGAGCTGGATGAAGAGCAGAAAAGGATCCCACTGAAACCGCTCAACGAGAGGCTGCGGGCTCAGAAACCGTCTCCAGAGCGATTGGCGCGCAACTACCGTAAGCATCTACTTGCCAAGCAATATCATCACAAAAATTACCATTAGGTATGTTGTACGAACCACCCCAGCAGCCTATGTTTCCGGGGTGGGTATCGTCTGTGCAGCATGCATACTCCGCCCCACAGCCATAACAGGCCGCACGCTCCGCAGGACCACCACACTCGTCACAACTCTGCGCCTCTCCGCCCCAGTCCCCACATACGTCCTGTTGACAAGCTTGCTCACCGGTTCCACCACCAACACACTCGCCACACGCGTCCTCATAGGCGCCGCCGTTGGGTTCCCCGTTACAGTCATCGCAAGTTGTGCCGTCGCCATTGAGCACACCACACTCGTCCACGCAGCTGTTGTTGCCATTAGGCACGCCACAGTCATCCACGCAGGTGCTGTTGTTGCCATTGGGCACGCCGCAATCATCCACGCAGCTGTTGTTGCCATTAGGCACGCCGCAATCATCAACGCAGGTGCTGTTGTTACCGTAAGCCACGCCACAATCATCAACACAGCTGTTGTTGCCATTAGGCACGCCACAATCATCCACACAGGTGCTGTTGTTACCGTAAGCCACGCCACAATCATCAACGCAGCTGTTGTTACCGTAAGCCACGCCACAATCATCAACGCAGCTGTTATTACCGTAAGCCACGCCACAATCATCCATGCAGCTGTTATCGCCATTGGCTACGCCGCAATCATCCACGCAGCTGTTGCTACCATTAGGCACGCCGCAATCATCCACGCAGCTGTTGTTACCATTAGGCACGCCGCAATCATCAACGCAGCTGTTGTTACCATTGGGCACGCCGCAATCATCCTCACATGTACTGCTATCGCCACCCCATTCGCCGCACTCATCCTGCTCACAGGCGTCCTGGCCGCTCTGTCCACCGGCACACACATCGCACATATCCGGCATCGCAAAACCATTCGGATCTCCATTGCAGTCAGCGCAAGTCGTGTTGTCACCATTGGGTACGCCGCAATCATCGGCACAGGTCGTGTTGTCACCATTGGGTATGCCGCACTCATCAGCGCAAGAGGTATCATCGCCATTGGGTACGCCGCATTCATCAGCACAAGAGGTATCATCGCCATTGGGTACGCCGCACTCATCCAGGCATGTGCTGTCGTCGCCACCCCACTCACCACACTCATCCTGCTCACAGGCACTCTCTCCGGTTGAGCCACCCACACAAGTCTCGCAATTATCGATATAGGCTGTTCCACCCCAATCTTGATTACAGTCCTGGGTGCAATCGTTCGAGTTATCATCATCACAGGTGCCACACTCATCCAACTCGGCTGCGCCAGCGCAGACACCAGCGCAGTCCGTATTGTTCGTGGCACAATTGGGCTCGGCGTCATCATTGTTATCGGCCCAACATCCTGCATCGCCGGGTTCACCACAATGCGGGGTGGGCGCCTCTCCAGGATCGCCTAAGTCATCGCAGTCACTGTCCGGGTACCAATTGATGGCTGTTTCACTGGCACAACAATTGGTTTGTGAATCCACCGGAGCTTCACCACATCCGCACCCTTGGTTGGACGCTGTGCCGCCACACACGCCGGCGCAATCTTCTGTTAAACACTGACTTTCGTCGGATTCGGTTGCCACCGGGTTATAATTACAATTTGACTCATCCATACAACCGAAAACCACAGCAGCATTCGGTGGTAAAATTGTGCTTGTGCAGGTTGAATCCACACAAGACGTTAGGGGCAGTTGGGCCGTTAAATACTCCGCCATATCTTCCGGAACATCCGTAACCGTGAGCTTCGCGACTTGATGGTTCTCATCGGTGCCACTGTTGCCAACAATATGCTCCATCTCACAGCTAAAGGTACCACCCCAAGTGTTGACGGGAAGTTGTGCAATCACGCCGGCTTCTGCAAGCGCATCGCAGGAGCTGGGGAAAAGATTGGCATTGTTTTGTACATTGGCATCATTGAGTTGAACTTCGTAATAGGTCTTCAAAGCGTGATGCATGGTCAACACCGTGTCCACATGGTTGTCGGCCACATCGTATTGGGCATGTTGAATAACAGAAGGCACAACCGCCACAGTCATGGCAGCTGTCACGGCCAAAACCACAGCCATTTCCATGAGTGAAAAACCTTGATTCTGTTTTAGGGACTGTTCTGTACTCATCATCGTGCTCCTTTGATGGCATTCTTTAGGAGCAAAAGCTGTGCCAGCCCGGCGCCCCAAATCCGCACCTAAACACCTGTATTTGTTGTGCTTGCTCTTGCGAAATGTGACACAGATCACACTTGTGCAGCTTTTGCATGAAAAGAGATGTGATATAGGTCACATTTGTGCAGCATCTGCATCAAGGCCCTGGAAGCCGCACAACGACGAAAGCCAGTGCAGCGCACGGGCTCTTTCAGGATGCTCCTCCTAAAAAAGTATAGAGGGAAAACCGAGTTAATTCGTACTCTAAGGATTCTAAGGAACAGAACCACCGTCACTGTTTATCTGGTGTGTTTTGTTCCGCTTCTGCGCTTCAACCAGACTCCGTGCTGCGCTTGTGCAAGCCCCTTACCGCAGAACCTGCACAAAGAAGAGATGGCTTTATAGGAGCCAATTGATGCCTATCGATGGCCAGCCGCAGAACTTGTGTTGCTGGCGGATGTGGTCGTAGAGGAGCTGGACGAAGAACTACCGCCTAAACCATCTTCCTCATCTTCTTCATCTTCCTCAATCACTGGCATTTGCATCGGCCCCGTAGGAGCCAAAATGCCACCGTTCGTATAACCTTCACCGGCCAACCAACCACAATAGTTGTTGCTCGAGTCTATAGCGCCTGAACCCCCACCCCAACAAGTCGAGTTGATTGTCCCTTGTCCCCCACCGTTGCCTAAGCCATTGGCATTAAGGCAGTAATTAAGTGCTGCCTCACAGCCATAACAGGCAGCTGCTGAAGATGCTGACGCATTAACTAAACCAGGCCCCCCCCACACACCACACGCATCCTGCACGCAGGCAACCTCACCGGTCGCACCACCAACGCACTCATTACAGTTGTCGATTGAAGCACTGCCACCCCAGTCACCATTACAATCCTGAGTACAAGCCGTATTCCCCGTGAGTCCACCAACACAGCTTCCACAATCATCGACAGAAGCAGTGCCATAGGCGTCGCCATTGCAATCAACGCAGGCGTCGTTGCCATTGGGCACACCGCAAGCATCAACGCAGGCGTCGTTCCCGTAAGGCACACCGCAAGCATCAACGCAGGCGTCGTTCCCGTAAGGCACACCACAAGCATCAACGCAGGCGTCGTTCCCGTAAGGCACACCACAAGCATCAACGCAGGCGTCGTTGCCATTGGGCACACCACAGGCGTCTTCGCATGAACTGTTATCTCCACCACACTCGCCACACTGGTCTAAAATGACTCCTGGACAACAACCATTGGCACCGATCCCTGGCCCCGCACAAACGCCGCATTCATCGAGCTGCGCATCTGGCCCGTCCTCACATGCACAACCCGCATTCGCGGAGTAACAAGAACCATCGTCTACGGTGGCTACCGGATTATAGTTACAGGCCCCATCGTCCATGCAACCCGCTGCCACCTGCGCGTTCGGAGGCAAAATTGTGCTTGTGCAGGTTGACCCCACACAGGAAGTTAGCGGCAGTTGAGCCGTTAAATACTCGGCCATATCCTCAGGAACATCCGTTACCGTAAGCTTGCCCACTTGATGAATCGTATCGGTCTGAGCCCCGACAATTTCTTCCATCGTGCACTCAAAACTACCGCCCCAGGTATTTGTTGGCAGTTGAGCAATCACGCCGGCTGTCGCAAGCGCATCGCAGGAGCCGGGGAAAAGATTAGCATTGTTTTGCGCATTGCCGTCATTGAGCTGTACATCGTAATAGGTCTTCAGAGCGTGATGCATGGTCAGAACTGTATCCACATGGTTATCCGCTGCACCGTATTGAGCCTGCTGAATCACCGAAGGCACAACCGCGACGGTCATGGCTGCCGTAATCAATAAAGCCACCGCCATTTCAATAAGTGAAAAACCTTGATTCTGCTTTAGGGACTGTTGTGCGTTCATCATGCTGCTCCTTTAATGGTATTCCTTAGGAGCAAAAGCTGTGCCAGCCCAGCGGTCCAAGCGCGCATGTAAGCCACTGTATCTATTAGACTTATTCTTGAGGGATGTGACGCAGATCACACTTGTGCAGCATCTGCATCAAAATAAATGTGATATAGGTCACATTTGTGCAGCATCTGCATCAAGGCCCTGGAAGCTGCACAACGACGAAAGCCCATGCGGATGCACGGGCTCATTGTAGGTCGTCTTGTAATGAGGGGGAAAAACCAGGTTAATTCGCGTTATAAGGGTTGTACGGGGCAGAGCCACCGTTGCCACCACCGCCGCCGCCATTGTTGTTCGATGGTGCCGCAAAGCGCGAAGCGGTGCAGCGTAAGGTCTCGCCGTTCGTACCATCATCGTTCTCATAGTCACAGGTGGCCGTGCCATCCTTGCCCTTGAGGCGCTTTTCCAAGGCCTTACCGAGCGGGTTTAGTCCATTGTTTTTTCCCATCAGAGCTGTCACCGCATCCCCATTCAGGGTCACTTCTAAATCCGTACCATTTAGATTGAGTCCATATACACCGGAGTCGTAAGGTGTATTCAAAGAGGTTGAAGCGGGTAAAATTTGCACCGAATCCCGGTCAATCGCACCGCTTAAGGGATTGTTCATCATCAACTGAGCATTGTCCGCAAATGAAAGCGCCACACTGCTGCCGCTGCTTTCATCCTGCCCGACAGGCCAGCAATTTTCTGGCTCACCGCCCGCATCCTCACAATACATACCACCGTAATAAATTTTCGCCGCATCGGCCAAACCAATCATCGAGCGAGCCATCGCATCGACCCGTTTGATTTGAATCGTACGAATCATATTTGGTACCATCACCGTGGCTAAAGCTGCGAAACCGGCCATCGCCACCGAGAGTTGAATCAACAGGAAACCGCGCTGAGCCCTAGTCTTAAGGCTTTTGCGGGCGATATTGTTTTTCTTTTGAGACTTTTGCATCATTGACTCCTTTAATATGGCGTTGATTAAATGCTGCTTGGGGGTAAGACGTTAAACCAGCAATCCATCGTCCCTGGATTTGTTCCAGTATCACACTGCCCCAAAGGCAAGCGCCCGTACTGACCGGCAAAAATGCTGCTCATCTCATCGGGAATATTATACGCTTTAACTACCAAAACTTCTGCGTCATTTTCAACCAGGCTCACCACGTCCTCCGCAAAAGGGTCCACCAACACGGCAGAGATCAGATCGGCATCAACCAAAGCATTTTGATTTTGAGGCCAAGTGGGGTTGCTATGATAATAGAGGGTCGCTGCTTGCCCTAAA
>CAXGWX010000219.1:0-5700 GCA_964013445.1 uncultured Bdellovibrionales bacterium
CGTAGAAGCCGGGGCCAAGAGCAAAGAAACGCAAGGCAAGAACGTAGAAGCCGGGAGCAAGACAGCAGGAAAGCAAATCGACTGAGCCGCAAAAGGGAAACGCAATCAGATCTTAGGGAAAGAGCTCGGCAGAAAGAAGAGCTTTGGACTTTTTCAGAGAAGATTATCTTAGAAGTCCTCGACAGCGTTGTTGATCCTGTCGCTTTTGTGAAGGCAAGAATTTCAAACTGGTATTGCGAAGATCCAAACCTCTGCAGCGAACAAGCGGAAGATATTTTATTTGCCTCAACCCTGGTACAAAAAGGTGTCCAACAAAATAATGCGGACACCGTACAGGATTTTATTTGGGATGCGGAGAGTCAACTCTATGCCGGGCACTTGGTCGCTTTTACTGCCACTCTCGAATATGAATTTATGCGCGACTATTTTGAGCAATGCGGTCCGGAACTGCAACAAAATAGCTTCGAAAGCTGGGTGCAACATACGGAGCAAAACCTGGGCGACCAAGCTGCAGGCCAGGGCCCGGGACAACAGGGCATGGGCGACCAAGCTGGTGGTCAGGGAAAGAACGAGTGGGGTGAAGGCATGGATGATGATGGCTCTGCCTCTGTGTGCGGGAGCGGAGGAGGAGGTGGAGGAGGTGGTGGTCAATATACCCCGGCCATGTGTGACCTGCCTGGAGATCAAAGCCTCTTTGGTAGTTGCGGCTACCCCAAAGCCGGCGGCGGTGGTATACTCCCTGGCGGCGGGTTGGACGGTGGCACCAGCGCTATGAACGACATCGTCTCCACCACCCCTTCAGGCACCGGCCCTATGCCCAAGAATAAGAATATGATGCCCAGCGGCGGCGACGACCCTGGCATGGGCTGGTCTATTCCTTTAAATTGCGCCCTGGGCAACCCCTTGAAAATGGGAGGTACGCAGCCTTACGGAAATGTCGGCAGCGCAGCAGGAGCAGTGTTTACATGGGGCGCAAGCACTTATGGTAAAACAAGTATGGCAAAAAACACTGCAGAAGGAAATTTTGGTGATGCTGCAGCAGGTGCCGCTATGTATGTCGCAGGAATGGCCGTTTTGATCGGCGGCGCACCCGCGTCAGTTCCAGCCGCTGGTGTACTCCTTGCTGCTGCTGGTACCAGTAAGGCTATCCACGATGCAACCGGAGCAAGTTCTGCAGATTTAGTAGAAAGTAAAGAGGGCTGGCAAGGCAGCGGCGACGACATCAAAACCGCTGAATTGGGACAAAAAAAACAAGCGGCAGCACAAAAACTTAACGATGCCCAAATGGCCTTAGCCGGAGCTAAAGACAAGGAGCAAATAGCCCAGGACGCGTATAACAAAAACCCCAACTCAACGACCCAAAAGGACTTAGAGGACGCTCAAAGCGAGGTCGATGCTGCGCAGGAGGAGGTCGATGCGGCACAGGAGGAGAAAGATGCAGCAGATGCGGAGTTCAAAGAACACACTGACAAAACAGGCTACAATCCAGAGGAAGATGGCGATATCGACAGCTGTAAAGACGCGGTGGCTGCACAAGTCATCTCCTGCCTGAAAGGTTCACAAAAAGGCCCCGGCGAAAGCGGCGGTGAGGACAAACAGGAAGAGGATTTTGGTGCAAGTGATGCTCTGCAGGGCTTAGGTGCTCAAGGCAAGCAAGGACAAAACAATGCATGGGACTGCTGGGGTCAAACCGGGATGCCTGAATTAAATGGCAGTAACCCTGTGGGCACAACCCCCGGTGGTGAAAACCCCTGGTCCGGACCGATGTGCAACTGTGATGGCGGGGGCCTTGGAGCCGGCTTTGACACCTTTAAGGATCCCTTTAGCAAGCTTTGGGATCCAATCCTGGCCCAACTCGGTGAGGACTTTGCCTACGGCTCATCCATGTTTTCGCCAGAGCAAGCGCAAAACCAAGGTGGACAATTTGAACAAAACTTTGCCAATCAAAACGACTCGTTTGCGGAAGCTAAAGACATGCAAAATCAGGATATGGAACAAGCCGGTGGTTTTGAAGGCAACAATATGCCAGAAGCCGGCAACAATGCCCAAGAAGATATTCCGGATAAGATGCCATCAAGCCCTTCTCCTTAAAGCAATTTATTCGCACTTAAGCTTCGGGAAGTATAGGCTAAGAGCAGCATGGCCCAATCTGAGAAACCGCCAATTGGCGACCGCACCCAAATGGTTGGCGATAAAGACTCCACCACCTTTCGGGTGATGACCGAAATCTATCGCCACAAGGTTCCGCGAGCACCGCAACTTTTTGCCGCCTCCCTTGCCTTCACCCTTTTTGGCATCATTGTCTCCTTTAAATTCTTTGCCGCCCATGCGGGCATGGTTAGCGTCTTCTTTGCGGTGATGGGCATGAGTCCGACTTTTCATATTCTCGTTGATGTGAATAAGAAAAAAATTGAAAACCTCAAAACCATCGGCAAGCCTCGCTGGCGCGCCGACCTGCGCCTGGCAGGAAACCTTTTGGCCATCTTTGTCGGCATGCTTTTGGCCTATGGGCTCTGCGGGATGTGGCTTGAGCTTGGCCCGGTCGAAGAAGCCTTTGATGCCCAACTCGGCCCCTGGTTAGGCTTGAGCGAAGCCACTTACGAAGCCCGCGATCTGCCGGTAATTTTATTGAACAACTTAGGCGTGGCCTTCGGTACCTTTGTTCTCGCCCTTCTCTACCGCATTGGCGGAGCGCTGATGGTGCTGACCTGGAATGCCTCGGTCTGGGGTATCCTCTTTGCTTATTTTGCCAAATTACAAAGCAGCGATGGTATGGATGCGGCCCTCTCCTACGTGAAAACCTTAAGTTGCGTCATGCCCCATACGGCCCTCGAAGCCCTGGGCTATATCTGTGCAGCGCTGGCTGGGATTCTGGTGTTACGGTTGCTCGCCCGGGGCGGAGATGAGGATATTCCCTTCAAGCAGACCTTAGGCGTGGCCGGCATCCTGGGGCTAAGCAGCACTCTTATCACCTTGGTGGCGGCCTTGGTGGAGAGTTGGCTGACCCCGACCCTGATCGAATTGCTTCAATAAAGCGACTTATTTTCAATAGGTTGCGTTATAAAAGGCACAAAGATCAAATATCTTACAAAAAAGTTCGATTTTTTAGCAACCGAGCGGTCATTTTCACGATAATTATAGGATATTGCCCTTAGTGCGTTTACAAGACGCCAAGTGCAGGAAGAAGAGGTCCCTTATGCCACGAATTGGTGAACAACCAGCAAATACTGTTGCCCCAACGACTGAGTCCACCGATCCACCAGCAAATAACAGCCTCAATACAAACAACAACAGCGCAGCGACAAACGACCGAATCGAAACCAATGGCGCACCCACGCTTTCTACCCCTCAACCCCATAGCAATACTGCCGGATTAAGACCGCCGGGTAATACTGGCGTCCACAGTGCGGCTGGTGTGAGTATCTCCAATGGGGTCGCTGCCGTGGCCGTGCACGGCGCGCAAGGCGTACAAACCCCCGACCAACAACTGGCAGAATTACAATTGCTGGCGGTGGCTTCGGCGCAAAAAGAATTGGCTGCGGGTGTCAGAGAAATCGGTAATACCAATACTGGCCCACGGGTTGACGAATATGCCAAAGAGGCACGCATGAATACGGGCGGAAAATGGTGTGGCTATTTCACCAATTGGAATTATGCGGTCGCGGCAAAGGACTTAGAGGGTCGCTTTAAAGGGCCATCCCTGCACTCTAAACCCAAGGCCTGTTATTCTTTTCTTTATCGCTCTTATACCAATGATTCACGCAGTAAAATGCAGGAATTGGATACACTTAAGGCAAATCATGAAGCCGCAGGAAGCACCCGACAATTTTTTGTCTTTGCTGGCTCGCAAGGCCACGCACTGGCAAAATCCTTAAATCAACCTTGTGTTGTCGCCGATGATTATCGCGAACTCGATATTCGTCCCGGTGATACGGCGCTCTGGGATCGCTCCCATGTGGGCATGGTGGAAAGCTATAATAAGGAAACCGGTATCCTTGTCACCATTGAAGGCAATCTCGGTGGTCGGGTTCGACGCATGCAATACGATCTTAAAGATGCGGCGGATCGAAACCAGTTTACAGGTTTCGGGCGTCCCTCCTTAGAAGACTTTAACCTGCCTGAAAACGCTTCGACAAGAGAAGGTTAAATCGCACTTTTGTGTCCCTAAAAGCGACACCTTGTATCAATCTGAACAATCCGAGAATCGTGCCAATCCTGCATGGATCTTATGCACGTCTTGCACAAGTGCCTGTAATCACGATCAAACCTCGAAATACGGGCTTCTGAGATCCCCTTAGATCACAGGACCTTATGCCTGTGGAGCCATCATCAACCTCTGGCATACTCCTTGCTCCCTATCTGTGACAGAAGGAGGCCCTTGCCATGCAACTTAAAGAACAAACCATTAGACCTTTAGAGTTATCACAACCACTCTCAACAGAATCTCTACCGACCGAGCCGCCGACAACATCAACCAGCGATTCGACACGAACATCCAGTTCCACCGTTGGGCTGATCATCAACGATGGCTTAAGCCACTTAAATACGGGCTCGAGCCACATCAACAATCCTAATTTAAATATAAGCTTACCCACACCAGCAAACACGGGAATCAACACCTCTGCCAACAACAACATCAGCGTCAATGCGGTGGACAATGTTAACTCAGTGCAAAGTCCTGATCAGCAACTCATTGAGTTGCAAAACCTTTCAGTGCTTTCCGCGCATAAGGAACTCTCTGCCGGAATACGAGAAATAGGTAACTCCAACAGAGGAGAGCGCGTTGATGAATACGCCAAAGAGGCGGGCATGCGCACCGGACTTGAGTGGTGTGGCTTTTTTACCAACTGGAATTACGCCGTCGCAGCCAAGGACTTAGGGGGCGACTTTGATGGACCATCGCTGCATTCCTGGCAAAAGTCCTGTTACTCTTTTCTCTATCGCTCCTACACGGACAACTCGAGTGCCTGTAATGCTAACCTGGATAGACTTCAAGAAACCCATACCCGCAATGGTTCAGCTCGTCAGTTTTTTGTTCTCGAAGGTTCAAAAGGTGAACAAATCGCCAACAAACTTAAGAAACCTTGCGTCATCGCCAAAGATTATACTGAACTTGATATACGTCCAGGCGACACCGCACTATGGAATCGTGGCCATGTTGGTCTTGTCGAAAGTTACGACAAAGAAACCGGCATCCTAACCACCGTTGAAGGCAATCTCAGCGGTAAGGTCAGACATATGACCTACGATTTCAAAGATCCGGATGTACGGGCTCAATTTACGGGCTTCGGACGGCCCGCTCTGGGAGATTTTAATCTTCCAGAAGACAACGTACAAAGCGGCAGCTAAACGCGAATCTTGGTATAGCGGTGCTCAAAAAGCGCCGCTCTGCCAGTCGAATACACTTACTCTAAAAGCAACCAATCGACTCCCTGCAAAGCTGTGGCACTTCCCTAAACTCTTGTCTATACTGCCAATTGACCAAGGTCTGAATCTGTGGTCCGTTGACTGGTATATTTTAAGAGGAACTTGCCCCTATGCGTTTTTGCATTATCCGAACACCAATTATACTTCTTGCCCTCTTCTCCCTGAGTTGTTTGAAACCGACTGAACTGCCCTGTGAAACCGACTCCAACTGTCCTGATGATAAGGTTTGCTGCGAAAATATATGCCAACGGCACTGCATCACACCCTGCGGCA
>CAXGWX010000220.1:0-5665 GCA_964013445.1 uncultured Bdellovibrionales bacterium
AAAGCTGCCAGGAGGAATAACCATCCTAAGTCGGCATTATTACATCATTCACCTGCCCTTTTCAGCCTCCTCTCATTCTCTCCTTGATTTTTTAACATCCTGCCCCTAGCATAGGCGCTCACTTTAAGAGGAGATAGAGCATGGCCAAAATTGTTGATAGTTCGGCGCTGAAAAATGCCCTGGCCAACGTCATGCAAAACGGAGCTGATACGGAGGTGCAAACAAGCCACACTCAAGGTGCTAAGACCTTAAGCATCGACCAAGCCATGGATGTTCTCCACAAAGTCAAAGCCAACGACCAAAACCCGATTACGCAAAAAGACATCGTCGCCTGCAAACAACTCGACGCGCCGGCGGGACAAGCACTGCAAAAAGCCTATCAACTGCTGCAAAAGGTTGATGAAGGCGCCTGCGAAAGAACATTCACCGAAGATATGCCACTGCCGCGCAATTGGCTGCCCGTATACGTACTCGAGAGTGGTCACCTGCGCCCCGAAGGCGACATCGCGATTTTAGAGGATGTGGTGGTGCCGAATGAATTTATTCCCCTGGTGGATGAATCGATGACCTATCTTTGGGATGTGCATTTAAAATGGCGCACCCACGATGGCAGCAACGTCAAGATTGGTGACCGTGAAAACGGAACTCTAAGAATCGGCAACTACACCGATCCAGATTCAGGCAAAACCTACCATGTCTGCGATTGGAAAGACATCGACGACGGCTCTTATACCCTCTACTTCGAACGTAAGAATAATGAGCCCTGCTTAAGTCTGGTGCAGTTTAACAATTAGACAAAGAGCCTTCTTTGGTGCCCATAAAAATCGTAGAGGCCCCAAAAGTTAAGTCCTTATAACCCACCCCCTGAAAACCGGCGGCACCAAGCATAGCGCACACCTCACAGCGCGGAGGAAAATACGCCACCCCATATGAGCAAACCTCCTTCTTTTCAAAGCTTTTTCTGCTTCGCTTTTTTTGAACCTCGAGCTTAGATCGGCTAGAGTACACATAGGTTTAAGTACTTATAAATCAACGCTATTTTTACAAGCGCTGACGAACAAAACCGGATAGGTTGAAAGCATTAAAGATGCGGTGCTCTGGTGTTCAAAATTTTCGCAAAAAAACGTTTCTTAGCGTCCTCTTTTGTCTTTTTTCTTTAAACTGCACTGGCGGCAACAAAGAATTACAATTTGATATTCGTGATCCGAAAAATCTGCATACGGAAGTTAATCATATACGCACCCATATCAAAGCCAATCTCGAAGATGTGCAGTTTCATCATAACCTCGAGTCCTGTGATTTAAGCGCCTCTGGCGGCTGCATTTTAAATCTTCGCGTCTCAGGAAAACTCAAAGGTGAAGCAGAAATTTGGGTGGAGATTCGCAAAGCCAATGAAGAAATTATTGCCCGGGGCTATGAAGCTGTATCGGCTATCGAAAAAGCCACCAGCATCATTATTACGCTTACCCAGGGTTGTTCCAGCGATGCTGCCTGTGATGATGGAGAATCCTGTAACGGTACAGAAAAATGCGAAAACACCATTTGTGTTGCCGGCTCTAAAATTGCCGATGGCGGTGAATGCGATACGGGCGACTATTGTCAAATCGATGGCCAATGCATTTTAGGGGTATGTACCGGAACCCTGCGCACCTGCAACGAACCACCGAATACGGAAGACGCCCCCTGCTATCAAGAAGAGGGCAACTGCAGCGATGGGGCCTGCGTTTATGCGCTGCGCGAAGATCTTCAATGCGGGGACGGCATCGTGTGCGGCGCCGAAACCTGCGATGACAGCGGCAGCTTAGACCCTTGCGACGGCTGCGATGAAAATTGTCAGCTTTTCGTCAACACCTGCGGCGATGGTGTGCAATGCGATGATGAAGAATGTGATGATGGCGATGCAAACGCCAACAGTGCGGATAAATGCCGGCCCGAAACCTGTGCCGCCCCAACCTGTGGGGATGGTATTAACGACGGCAGTGAAGAATGCGACGATGGAAATATTGATCCAGGAGATGGTTGCTCTAATCTTTGCGCGGTCGAAGCAGAAGGCTGGTATTGCTGTGACAACGGCATGATCCAAGAGCTTGCTCAAGAATGTGAAATAGGCTCTCTATGCATCACTCTTTGTGGGGATGGCTATATCATTGGCGATGAAGAATGCGACGATGGACACAATCAAAATGGGGATGGCTGCTCCAGCCTTTGTCAAATCGAAAATGGTTATGCCTGTTCGGGAAGTCCTTCTGAATGCAATGAAACCTGTGGGGATGGCGACATCGACACTGGCGAAGAGTGTGATGATGCCAATTTGGTCGCTGGTGACGGCTGTACACCATCCTGTCTTGTAGAGGACGGTTATGAATGTCCAAGCGTTGGTGAGCCCTGTATTTTCGATTGCGGCGACGCTTTTCTCACAGACAATGAAAGTTGCGACGATGGCAATCAGGAATCCGGCGATGGCTGCAACGACACTTGTCAAACAGAACAAGGCTGGACTTGTCCCAACGGCACAGAAACCTGCACCCCCATTTGTGGCGATGGGCTCCTGCTGGGCGACGAAGCCTGTGACGATGGCAACGAGGTGGACGGGGATGGCTGTAGTGCCAACTGCGGAGCAATTGAAGCCGGTTGGATCTGCCCTGATATTGGTCAGGCTTGTATCCGTGATTGTGGTGATGGGGATGTTTCTGACAATGAAGCTTGCGACGATGGCAACGAGGTGGACGGGGATGGCTGCTCTGCCGACTGTCAAAATGTAGAAGCAGGTTATACCTGCCCCACACCAGGAGCGGCCTGCTTATCGACTTGCGGCAATGGTATTCTTGACGGGGAGGAAGCCTGTGATGATGGTAATTATTACTCCGGTGACGGATGCCGCTCTGACTGCGGACTCATCGAAGAAAATTGGGAGTGCCCTACCCCCAACTCTTTCTGTACACCCATTCGGGTGGTTACCCAAATTACCGCCGGGTATGAACACAGCTGCGCCCTTATACATCCTGGCGATGTGAAATGCTGGGGCAAAAACAATGCGGGCCAGCTGGGGCAGGACAACACTGAAAATCTGGGGCCCACAGATGCTTATATTCGCATGGCCGATCTGCAACCCATCAACCTGGGCTCAAAATCCAGAGTGGTGCAAATCAGTGCGGGCCATCAGCACACCTGTGCACTTTTTAGCAATGGGGAAATTAAATGCTGGGGCGCGAACAAGCATGGGCAACTCGGACAAGGCCATCGTGAAATTATCGGCGACGGATGTCTGGGGCATCAGGACGAGATCGACGATCGGGATTGCAGCGAACAGCAATTGGAAATGGCTGAGTTACAACCCATTGATTTGGGTACGGGACGCCGGGCGCAGCAGGTCAGCGCCGGCTTTATGCACACCTGCGCCCTTCTGGAAGATGGAGAGGTCCTGTGCTGGGGTAACAACGGCACCGGACAACTCGGGCAAGGCATCACTGCCAAGATAGAATTCTCCAGCCAAACCTGTGCCTCGCGTCAGGAATATGTTGAGGGCGCGACCCTGCAGTGCTGCACCGATCCGGTCACTGAAGATAACGTTGAAATAGAACCTGGAATAAGCTCCTGCTGCTCACACAAGGAAGACACCCAGGACAATTGCTGGGGTGATAATCCCCAAGAGATTGCCCGTATGAGTCCTGTCTACTTAGGCGATGATGCCATCGCGCTCGAAATCAGAGCCGGCGGCCATCACAGCTGCGCCCGTTTAAGCAACGGACAAGTACAATGCTGGGGCTGGAATAGCTGGTTTGATGACACCGGCGGGCAGCTTGGCTGGGATGAGCCGCCGGTTGGCTTTATTGGTGATGAAAAACTCGATGTGGTTGAACTACAAAGAGTTCCCTTAGGCGATGGCTTGAGCGCTGTGCAACTCTCCTCCCAATGGCTGCACAACTGCGCCGTGCTCAATAATGGGGATGCGAAATGCTGGGGACTTGGTGGCGAGGGACAGCTGGGGCAGGACAGCACCGATGATATTGGCGATGATGCCGGTGAGATGAGTGCCCTTACGGCCATCGCCTTAAATGATAACCCCGAATTTTATCAAATTGCCGCCGGTCGCTATTTAAGCTGTGGGCTTCTACTCGACGGTTCGGTTGTTTGTTGGGGGCAAGGCACCAACGGTGCTCTTGGCCAGGACAGTAACGCAAATCTGGGTGATGAAAGCGGAGAGATGGCAACCTTGAGCCCTATCAACTTAGGCTTTACCGCCACACAAGTTGTGGTCGGTAGCGAGCACGCCTGCGCCCTTTCAAACGGCGGCGCACTAAAGTGCTGGGGGCTCAACAGTGACGGGCAATTAGGGCAAGAGTCCACCACAAATATTGGCGTCGCAAGTGGTGATATGGCCGCACTCAACAGCATCGAAGATTTAGCCAACCACACTGGCTGCGGCAACGGCGTCATTAACGTCTTTGAAAGCTGTGATGACGGCAATCAGATCGACGGTGATGGTTGTGATAGCAATTGCCGGCCCACCTCCTGCGGAAATGGACAGGTTGACAACGATGAAGAGTGTGATGATGGCAACACCAGCAACAACGATGCCTGCACCAACGGCTGTCTCCTGGCGCGTTGTGGTGATGGTTTTGTCTGTACTCAAAATTGCGAAAACTCCACGGCCATTGTGCCCATCTGCGTTCAAGTCCAGCAAACCGCTGGAGAGAATGTTGGTGGGCTCTGTAATGACGAATCTGCCTCGAATATCTGCACCCAGGACGGTGGCTCGTGTCAACGCATCGCCGAGTACTGTGATGATGGCAACACAATAAGTGATGACGGCTGCGACTCCACCTGCCGCAATCACGGCTGGTTTTCCCCCCTCGTTTTGGACGGCACTGACAGCGGCAACAATCAAGTGACCTATATTTCTGCGGAGAGCAATCTAACCTATGGCGAGGGAATGCTTTATATTGGTACTCAAGAAGATAACAACACCACGACCACTGGAAAGATTTATATCCTCGACAGTGATGGTGGTGACGCCAGAAAATTGCCCGACGGTTCAAATACAGCAGACGGGGTCCCAATATGGACTTTTCAGCACGCCTCCACTGAAAACGATGCCCGGTTTTTGAGCGCCCCGGTCTTAGGTAACGATGGCGCCCAGCTCTACGCCATGAGCGCCGATGGGCTCGTTCACTGCATTGACCCTTATGGCCGTTGCTATAACCCAGACAATGGTAGCATTAATACCCAGACATGCCTCAAGGACAGTGAGTGTGATGGCGTCTGGGAAAACATCCCTGGCGATTGTCGAACCCCGGGAAGCTGCACAGAAAATTCATCCATGGCCTGCTTTGCGGGCGTTCATACCGAAAACGTTCTCGAGCCTTGCTTTTATGTTGGAGGCACTGACCCTGCGTATGACAACGGAGACTGTGACCTCACACCCGCCCCAGGCTGCAAGATGCGACAATACTCTACGGGCTGCGAGGCCTATCTCTGGCCGGTTCAGCTTGAAACCGATCAGGGCGAAGATGGCAGCGAGATTCGCAGAGCGAGCCTGGCAGGCCTCTCGGCCATGGGCTGGCCGAAGCTCGATCATAATGACCTCAGCGATGAAGCATGGCTGCCTTCCGTCGTGCCACTCGATGAAAAAGGATCACTCTATCACATCAACCACTGCGGAGAA